>JBNLDE010000129.1:0-1888 GCA_050304175.1 Zhengella sp.
GCCCAAAGCCAAGCTGCGCCATCGCGTGTGGTACCTGCGTCGGGCAGGACGACTTTATGACCGTATGGTGTTCCCTTCACTCGCTGATGCATTCGTAGCCGCGCGACCGGGAGATCTTGAATTGGGCCGAGAGCTTCTGGATGCGTGGCTGGAGGTTGAAAGTCAGGTCACCAAGCATCCAGTTGGGCCGGACGTTCCCGATCGATTGCGACAACTCTTGGCACAGGCCGCCGCAGAGCCCTGAAACCTAGCAGTTCAAAGTCTGGCCACGGTGTGCCGGCCTGTTCCCCTGGATGGGGACGAATGAGATTTGCATATTTACAAATTGCAGCGCCGCCCAAGCGAACGATTTGCAAAGTTGCCCGATGGCGCTTTGTCATGCCGCAGTTGCACGGTAAGGTCCGGCCAAAGGGGGACGCGCGATGAAGGATATCCTGCAGGAACTCGAGGCGCGGCGCCAGACGGCGCGGCTGGGCGGCGGCCAGCGCCGCATCGACGCACAGCACGCCAAGGGCAAGCTTACGGCGCGCGAACGGATCGAGCTTCTGCTCGACGAGGGCTCGTTCGAAGAGTTCGACATGTTCGTCGCCCACCGCTGCACCGATTTCGGCATGGAGGCCGATCGGCCGGCGGGCGACGGCGTGGTCACCGGCTGGGGCACGATCAACGGACGCATGGTCTATGTCTTCTCCCAGGACTTCACCGTCTTTGGCGGCTCGCTGTCCGAGACGCACGCGCAAAAGATCTGCAAGATCATGGACATGGCGATGCAGAACGGCGCGCCGGTGATCGGGTTGAACGATTCGGGTGGCGCGCGGATCCAGGAAGGCGTCGCCTCGCTCGCCGGCTATGCCGACGTCTTCCAGCGCAACATCATGGCGTCGGGCGTCGTGCCGCAGATAAGCGTCATCATGGGACCCTGCGCCGGGGGCGCGGTCTACAGCCCGGCGATGACCGACTTCATCTTCATGGTACGCGATTCCTCGTACATGTTCGTCACCGGGCCCGACGTGGTGAAGACGGTGACGAACGAGCATGTCACCGCCGAGGAACTGGGCGGCGCCTCGACCCACACGCGGAAAAGCTCGGTCGCCGATGGGGCCTTCGAGAACGATGTCGAGGCGCTGTCCGAGATTCGCCGGCTCTTCGATTTCCTGCCCCTGAACAACCGCGAGAAGGCGCCGGTCCGGCCGTTCTTCGACGACCCGGCCCGGGTGGAGGACAGCCTCGACACGCTGATCCCGGACAACCCCAACACGCCCTACGACATGAAGGAGCTGATCCTGAAAGTCGCCGACGAGGGCGATTTTTACGAGATCCAGGCCGACTACGCGAAGAACATCATCACCGGATTCGTGCGAATCGAGGGCCAGACCGTCGGTGTCGTGGCGAACCAGCCGATGGTGCTGGCCGGCTGTCTCGACATCGATTCGTCGCGTAAGGCGGCGCGATTCGTCCGGTTCTGCGACGCGTTCGAGATTCCGATCCTGACCTTTGTCGACGTTCCGGGCTTCCTGCCGGGGACGTCGCAGGAATTTGGCGGTGTCATCAAGCACGGTGCGAAGCTGCTCTTCGCCTATGGCGAGGCGACGGTGCCCAAGGTCACGGTGATCACCCGCAAGGCCTATGGCGGAGCCTATGACGTCATGGCGTCCAAGCACCTGCGCGGCGACTTCAACTATGCTTGGCCGACTGCCGAGATCGCGGTGATGGGCGCGAAGGGCGCGACCGAGATTCTCTACCGTTCGGAACTGGGCGATCCCGAGAAGATCAAGGCGCGGACGGCGGACTACGAGGACCGGTTCGCGAACCCGTTCGTGGCGGCCGAGAAGGGCTTCATCGACGAGGTGATCCAGCCCCGCTCGACCCGCAAGCGGGTGGCCCGCGC
>JBNLDE010000130.1:0-2581 GCA_050304175.1 Zhengella sp.
AGTAAAGGCTGGCTACGGCACCGCCTTCCGGACGATTTTCCAGCGTAATGCGGCCCCGGTGCAGGGCGGCGATTTCCTTAACCAGGCTGAGCCCCAGTCCAGAACTTTTGCGGCCGTCCGAAGGGCGTTTCAGCGAATAACAGCGCTCGAACACGCGGTCGCGGGCATATTCGGGAATGCCTGGGCCGTCGTCGAGTACGTCGAAGCGCACGCCGCCTTCGGGATGTTCGACGCGCAACGTGACGGCATCGCCGGAGGAGCTGAAGTCGATCGCATTCTGCACTAGATTCAGCAAAGCCTGGCGTATCAGATTCGGTTCTCCCGGAATCGAGCCTTCCCGGCGGCCCGTGACGCGCAGCTCGATATTCTTGACCAGTAGTTGCGGCGCCACGCTTTTTTCCAGTTCGCCGATCAGGGATGTCAAGGCGATGCGTTCTCGCGACTCGATGTATTTGCGCGATTCAAGCGAGGACAACAGCAACAGATTATCGACGATGCGGCCGATGCGCCCGCTTTCCTGCTGGATATTGTCGAGAAAAATGCGCCGCTGCGGCGGCGGCAGTTCCTCCTCCAGCAATTCGACGGCGCCGCGTATCGCCGACAGCGGACTTTTAATTTCGTGGGTCAGCGTTTGCACGTAGTTTTCCACGTACCGTTTGCCGTCCAGCGCGTCGCGCATTTGTTCGAAGGCGACGCCCAGCTCCTCTATCTCGCTGGAGCCCAGCGCCGGACGCGCGACGCGCTGTCCGTCGCGCACCGCGCGGGCGTCACCGGTCAGCCGCAATATCGGGCGGGTGACCCAGACGCTCAACAGCAGGCCGATCGCGATCAGCGTCAGGCAGACCAGCGTACCGCCGATGATCAGCTTGTGTTGCGCGGCTTCGGCGAACTGGTCGGAGCTGAAGGTCGGCTTGCCCACCGACAGCACGCCGATCAGATCGTCGCCGTGCATGATCGGCGCGGCGATGTAGAGCATTCTTCTGTCGGGTTCGTTCTCCATCGGCGACGTGCGCGCGCCGTACTTGCCGTGCAGCGTACGGTAGACGTCGCGCCAAAGCGAATAATCGCGCCCTTCGTCGCGGCCGTTGTCGGAGTCGAAGACGACGAGGCCGCTGCGGTCGGTGATATAGACGTGCCAGTCCACCTGATTTTTCACCAGATCGAAGATTTGCGCGTTGAAAATCTGCGCATGGATCTGATCGAAACCGGCGCGAAACGCGCCGATATCGATTTCCCCGTCCCCGGCCGATTGGGCGGCCAGCGCGGCCAACACGTGCGCCGCATCGACCAGCGGTTCTTCGGTGGATTCGCGGTACCTTAGTTCGATGTCGTCGAGGATAAAATTGATCGGGAAATAAAAGCCGGCGGCGAGCAGCAGCACGATACCGAGGAAAATGCGCCGGCGGATGCTCACCGATCGTCCTGCAGCGAGTAGCCGATACCGCGGTGCGTGACGATCGGGTCTTCGCCGGGGTGTACCGCCTTCAATTTCTGGCGCAACGTCTTGATGTGCGTATCCACCGTTCGGTCCAGGCTGATGCCGCCGTTCTCCCAGGCGCGATCCATCAATTGTTCCCGGCTGTAGACGCGGCCTGGCGACTGCAACAGCAGTTTCAACAGGCGGTATTCGATGCGCGACAGTTCCAGCGGAACGTCCCGGTATCTGATGCGGAATTTTTCGGCATCGATACTGAAGGTGCCTGCGCTTTTGCGGGCAGGCGCGTTTTTGCCCGTCGCATCCTTCGCTTCGGTCCGGCGCAGCACGGCCTTGACGCGGGCGCTCAGTTCGCGCGGACTGAAGGGCTTGGTGACGTAATCATCGCCGCCCAGCTCCAGGCCGACGACGCGGTCGATCTCGTCGCTGCGGGCGGTCAGGAAAATCAGGGGTATGGACGAATGCGCGCGGATTTTTCGAGCCAGGTCGAAACCGTTTATATCGGGCAGGCCGATATCGAGAATAATCAGATCGAAACGCCCCTCTTCCAGCTCGCTCAATCCCTCGCCGCCGGTCGCGGCGGATCGAACCTTGAAGCCTTCCGTCTCCAATGCGAAGGTGATGTTATCGACGATCGAAGGTTCGTCGTCGACGATAAGGATAGTTGCCATGCGCTGTTATATGTTGCCGTCGTCTGTTGTAGGCCGGCCCCGTTCGGATACGGGCAACGGCAGCTTACATATCGCCCCGCCCGTTCCTTTTGCCCGGTCAGGATCAGTTATAGACGCCGGAACCGGCGGCGTCAATGCGCTCGGACGAGTGCAGGTAGCATGTCTCAGGAATCGGGCATCAGTATCAGGTGGCGTCGTGCAGCTCCGACGCGTCTAATTCGGTTCGATTCATCGTATGTCCCGGGAAAAAAGGTCATCGATCGGAGCTAGCGACGGAAACCGGCGGATCAATGGCAGAATGGAACCGCTACGGGAGCATGCCGCGATAGCATGACCGCCCGGCTTTGGAACCGTTGCGTTGTTGCCGCCGAACGATGACAAAACAAAACATGGCGCACGCCGCCGCAGTCTGGAGGAGAACGGTTGCATACGCCAGGGATAGCGAGAGAACTATCGGATACAAATGATAATGATT
>JBNLDE010000131.1:0-22426 GCA_050304175.1 Zhengella sp.
CCCGTGCCATTTGTTCGACCCTCATCGCACAGGCGTTCCAGGCGGTCCGCTATCCGATCCTGCCCGAAGTTACGTTGGCGCCCGGCCGAACAGCCGCGCAATCAAGCTATTCCCGCCGCGAAATCCTGCATATCCGCCATCATTCCCTGTTCACGCCGCGCGACTTCGATCTTTCGCCCTATTTCCAGGTGGTCAAGCCAACACTTGAATTCGGTTTCGACTACAAGGCGCTGATCTGGGACGACACAGCGCGCGGCCGAGAGCCGGCGGAGGACAAGAGCGAACCTTCACAATGATCGTCGAATTTAACCGATTGGCAAAGACCGGCTGCTATGCCGATATAAACCGGCCATTCGGAGAACGTCATGACGACTGCACAAATCGCTTCGGTTGCGGTCAAGCGCACCGGCTGGCTCGTCGACGCTCTGGCGAAAAGCGGCTGGCGCGACCGGTGGCTGTACGCCATGGCGTTGACCGCCCTCGTCACGGCGATTTTTGTCGGCCGCGTAACCGGGACCAAGCCCGATGCGGGGATCGTCACCACCTTCGGCTATGAAATCGCGCAGTATTTCTTTCTGGGCATTTCAGTAGCCGCCGGAGCCGTATTGTTCTGGCTCGGCAAGGTCAAGAAGAGCACATCGCCCAGCCGCGACCTAGCGGCGATCCTGTACCGGTTCTTTGCCGCTTCGGGCCGGGCGGCGTCGATCCTGCATACGGTCACCATCTTCATGATTTTCGCCGCCGCCTTCGCGGTCCTCAAGGGCGCGATCGCCGTGCTTGAACCGTTTTCGTGGGACCCAGAGTTCTCCTGGCTCGATCGCGTTCTCCACTTCGGCAAGCTGCCGCATGAGTGGCTGATGCCGTTTCTGGGCGGCGACGTATCCCTGTTCGTTTTCAACTTTTTCTACAACCTCTGGTTCGTCTTCCTCGTGGCAAGCATGCTGACCGCGTCGATAACGGTGCACAATTCCGCGCTTCGCCACCAGTACCTCATGAGCTTCATGGGCACCTGGTTCTTCGGCGGCTTCCTGATGGCGACCGGGTTGTCATCGGCCGGTCCGTGCTACTACGACCTCGCCGGTTTCGGAGACACCTACTTGAGCCTCATGGCCCATCTGAGGGCCGCAAACGCCGACCTTCCCATCTGGGCCGTCGATACGCAGACCATGTTGTGGGACGGCTTCACCGGGGAACGGAGCGGCTCGGCCGGAATATCCGCCCTGCCCTCGATGCATGTGGCAACGGCCGTGCTGTTCGCGCTCGCGGCAAGACGGGTCCATCCGTTGCTGGGCAAGGCAATGTGGGTCTATGCCGGCCTCATCTTCGTGGGTTCGGTCATGCTCGGCTGGCACTATGCGGTCGACGGGTACGCCGGCGCCGGAGTAGCCGTGCTTTTCTGGATGCTCTGCGGCCTCTATGCGCGGCGGATCGCCGCTTCCCACCCCGCCGCCTGATTGTGTTCCTGTCGGAAATCTGACATATCCGCGCCTTCGGAAAAGATCCCTTGACCGAAATATCAGTGCGCGCGGATTTTGGAGACCGGGACAGTGAACTTGTCTGACCAGCAGGACAACATCAACATTGGCGATGTACAACGCAAGCGTAAGATCTACCTTGCGCTCGTTATTGCCGGTTCCCTGATTGCACTGCTGTTCGTGGCGTCTGGCTATGAAAACGAGCATCTCCGCAACGCGATCAAGAACACCGGCATCGTCCTGATCGCCATCGGCATCGGCGGCCGGGTATGGTCGATCTTCTATATCGGCGGGCGTAAGAGCCAGATCGTGGTCGACAAGGGGCCGTACTCGGTGACCCGAAATCCGCTCTATGTCTTCTCGACCATCGCGGCAGGAGGTGTCGGCGCGCTTGGCGGATCGCTTGTCCTTTTGCTCCTATACGCGCTTGGATGCTGGCTGGCGTTTCATATCGTCATCTTGCAGGAAGAAAAGTATCTCGCCGTCGAACTTGGCAGGCCCTACCTGGACTACAAGGAGCGGGTGCCGCGCTTTCTGCCCCGGTTCTCGCTGTTTGAAGACCTGCCGGAACTGAATATCGACCCCAAGCGGATTTACGTCACGCTGGGCGACGCGCTGGTGTTCTATCTCGCGGTTCCGTATTTCCTGGTCGTGGATTATCTGCAGCATTCGGGCGTCGTTCCCGTCCTGCTGCGGCTACCGTGACCGGACGAGTTCATCGCCGTATCGAAGCGCGTGAAGGCGGCCGGTTCTAGGTGCGTGAAGCGACCCGCGTGAAGTGTCCCATCTTCCGGCCTGGCCGCGCATCTTTCTTGCCGTAGAGATGCAGCATCAGGCCGGCTTCACCGGCGAGTCGCTCGGTGTCGAACACGGCATCGCCAATCAGGTTTTCCATGACGCAATTCGAGTGCCGGACCGGGTCGCCGAGCGGCAATCCCGCGACCGCGCGCACATGTTGCTCAAATTGCGAAATCGTGCAGGCTGCTTCGGTCCAGTGTCCCGAATTGTGGACGCGCGGCGCGATCTCGTTGGCCAGCACCTCGCCATCGGGCAATACGAAAAATTCCACGCCGATCACGCCGACATAATCGAGCGCGTCGAGAATCGTTCGGGCCGCGGCCTGCGCCTTTGCAGCCGTCGCGTCGCCAATTCGCGCGGGGACAGTCGAACTGTGCAAGATACCGTCGCGATGAACGTTCTCCGCGGGATCGTAGGCGGCAATGTTGCCCGACCCGTCGCGCGCGGCAACGACCGATATCTCGCGTTCGAACTCGACCAGCCCCTCCAGGATGAGGGCGACAGATCCCATCGAGGCAAAGGTGCCGGCAACCGTTCCGGGGCGAGCGTCCCGAAACAGGCGCTGGCCCTTTCCGTCATAGCCAAGCCTTCTGGTTTTCAACACGCCGCGGCCGCCAAACGAACCGAGCGCGGCTTCAAGGTCGGCGTCGCTGTCCACAGTTTTGTACGGCGCTGTGGATATCCCCGCCGAATTCAGGAAGTTTTTCTCGGTCAGCCGATCCTGGGCCACTTCCAGTGCCTTGGGCGGCGGGAGTACCCCGGAGCGCGCCGCCAGTGCCGCGACGGCATCGACCGGCACATTTTCGAACTCATAGGTGATAATATCGGTCCGGGAGGCGAGCTCCTGCAGCGCCGCGGGATCGTCATAGGCGGCCGCTATGTGGGCGTTGGCGACCTGTGCGGCAGGACAACCGGGATCCGGCTCCAGGATCACGGTACGGTATCCGAGCCTCGCGGCCGCCATGGCCAGCATGCGGCCGAGCTGCCCGCCACCAATGATGCCGATGGTGGCGTTTGGCTGCAGCGCACTCATGCCTTGTCCGAAGGCTCATCGGCGACGGCGTCGGTCCGCGCGGTGCGCCACGCCTCGAGCCTTGCCGCCAATGCGGTGTCATTGTTGGCCAGCACGGCGGCGGCGAGCAACCCCGCATTGGTAGCTCCGGCCTTGCCGATTGCCAGCGTTCCGACCGGCACGCCGGCCGGCATCTGCACGATCGAAAGCAGCGAGTCCTGCCCCGAAAGCGCCGCGGACTGCACGGGAACGCCAAAAACCGGCAACGGGGTCAATGCGGCGACCATTCCTGGCAGATGCGCAGCGCCGCCGGCGCCCGCAATGATCACCTTGAGTCCGCTGGCCTTGGCGGATTTCGCGAAGTCATACATGCGTTGGGGCGTACGGTGGGCCGACACGATCTTCACCACATGGGAGATGCCCAGCTCTTCCAGGATATCGGCGGCATGCTTCATGGTTGCCCAATCGGACTGGCTACCCATGATGACGGCAACTTCGGCGGCTTTGCTCATCGCAGTGACCTCCCGGCCCGCATTGAAAGAGAGCTGCGGGTTAGCCGAATTGGCTGGCGCTGGCAAGCAGCCGCCAATATCGGATCAGGCGATGATATCTGGGATAATCCGGTCTTCGAGATCCTGCAGGCGATCCTTGATCGCGAGCTTCTTCTTCTTCATGCGCTGGATGCGTAGCGGATCGCAGCCGGCCTTTACCATCGCCGCGATTGCCGCATCAAAATCCTCGTGCTCCAGCTTTAGCCGGGCGAATTGAAGCCGAATCTCAGCCTGTTCCTGGTCGGACATATCTGCTTTCCGTCTGTCGCTGATGGCGCGCATGAAGTGCGCCGCAAGGAGGGTCCGGCGGCGATCGCACCAGCCGGCGCTCTATATCACAATGCGGACCTTAAAGGAATCCTACCACAGCTCATTCGACAGCCCTGTTTTGCTCTGGCAAACTGTTATCGTGGTGCCATCGAATCGCCGCGGGAGGCGGGTTTCCTGTCGTGGCGATGACACCGAAATGAGGAAAGGAAAGACGATATGTCTCTTGAGTCGCATCTTGCAGAACTTCAGAGAAAGCACGGTGATCTCGAGCGCCGGATAGACGAGATGTCGAACCATCCGTCCGCCGACGATCTCGAAATCGCGGAACTGAAGCGGCGCAAGCTCCTGCTCAAGGACGAGATTGCGAGATTGGCGGACGACGAAACAAGGCACTGACGCCCGTCCACACCGGATCCCGTTTCAGCGGCGCAGCAGGTTTACCTTCGCGAAATCCGTTTCGCGAAGGTCGCGACAGTGTTTTTCGCGGCTTTCCACGCTCGCGAAATCAGGGGCGGTGACGTTCCGGCATGAGGCCGCCAACCGGGTGCGGATATCTGCAATCCCCCTCCGCCCTGGTCATTCCTCTTCACCACGCGGATCGAGGCGCAATGCTTCCGGCGTAACCGCCCGTTCGGCCGGCATGGTGTGGAATTCGTCCTTTTCCGCCTGCGAGGGCGCTGCCCGGCGCGAAATCCGGATCACGGTGTAGATCACGATGCCGCCATGCGCCGCGGCGGTGGCCAGGAACAGGCTTTCCGGGCGCATCAGCTCCATCAGTCCGGCGCCCAAGATCGGGCCGGCCATGGTGCCAAATCCGTAAAGCAATAAAAGCCCTCCGGAAACCTTGACGAAATCCTCGGCCCCGGCGTGGTCGTTGGCGTGTGCAACCGACAGCGAATAGAGCGTGTACGCAGCTGCGCCATACAGCGCGGTCATGGCGATCACCACAGTCGCCGCCCGTGGCGCGACCGAAAAGACCACCAGGCCGAACAGGCACGCAAGCGCGGCCATCACCACGATGACGATGCGGCGATCAATCCGGTCCGACAGGCGCCCGGCCGGCAATTGCAGCAACGCACCGGCAGCGACGGTCACGCTCATCATCAACGCGATCTGGGCAGTCGAGAGTTCGATCTGGGCGCCGTAGACAGCGCCCAGTGTGCCCCAGCCTCCATTGGCGACGCCGACAAGGAAACAGCCGATGAAAGCGACCGGCGAATTGCGATACAATCCGTTGAGATCGAGCGATACAACACTCAGGGGGCGCGGGCTGGCAACCGTCGACATGGTTGTCGGCAGCAGCGAAAGACAGAAGAATATCGCCGCGACCATGAACAGGGTCTCATTGGTCACTTTCCCGACTGCCACGAGCATTTGGCCGCCCATGATCGAAGAGAACGTCACCATCATGTACAACGAGAAAACCGTACCGCGGTTTTCATTGGTCGACGCCTCATTAAGCCAGCTCTCGATCACCATGAAAGCGCCGGCCATGACAAAGCCGGTCATCACGCGCAATCCGATCCAGACTAGCGGATCCACCACAAGACCGGTCATCAGCACAATCGCCGCCGCGCTGGCCGCAAAAGCGGAAAAGGCGCGCACGTGACCGACACTGCGCACGAGGCGCGGCGCAAATATGCATCCGGTTATGAAACCACCTGCCCATCCCGTGCCCAACAGGCCCAACTGCGTGGCGCTGAACCCTTCCGCCTGGCCACGCAAGGGCATGAGAAGTCCATGCAGGCCGTTGGCCGCCAACAGGAAAGCGGTTCCACGCAGCAGGGCGAAGATCGGGCCATAGTTGGCAAACATGGCGGCCTTTCGCTTTCAGCCAGTCAACTCGTTCGAATTCAGGGTTCAGTCAGCGTCGGCAGGAATGGACGGCGTCGAGGCGACCCGTCAGACGATGATGCCACGCGGCAAGCGGGTCGGGATAGGCGCCTAGATCTTGAACAGGGCTGCGGCCTGTTCCCTTTGCGCCCCCTTGAGAACGCGCTCCGCCTTCAATCGCTCGACCTCAGAATTCAGTATCTCGATCCGCTCGCCAAGTTCATCAACCGACAGCAACGAAAGGTCCTGTCCTATTTCGTGGACAATCTTTTTCTTGCTCGGTTCGTCGTCGAATATGCTCATGGCAGGCACCCATGGTTCACCTTTCGTCAGGAAAGGATACAGTGACCCGCAAGAGCATGGCAAACAGGGAATTGCAAGACGATGGCCGGCAGCACTTTGCCTTCTTCGATGACCGCAATAACGATATCCGAACCGGGCGGGCCGATGGTCCTGAAGCCGGAAAAGCGGGATATCCCCAAACCGGGGGCCGGCGAAGTACTGATCAGGGTTCGCGCAGCTGGCGTGAACCGACCCGACGTGCTGCAGCGCATAGGCGCCTATCCGCCACCGAAAAGCGCATCCGATCTGCCGGGCCTTGAGGTTGCAGGCGAAATCGCCGCGTTGGGCGACGGCGCGGCGCGCTGGAATTTGGGCGACCGGATCTGCGCGCTGACACCGGGCGGCGGTTATGCCGAATATTGTACGGCGCCGGCGTCAAACTGCCTGCCAATCCCGCCCGGATACACCTTTACGGAAGCCGGAGCCCTGCCGGAAACCTATTTCACGGTCTGGCACAATGTCTTCCAGCGCGGGGGCCTCAAGCCCGGCGAGACATTGCTTGTCCATGGCGGTTCGTCTGGAATTGGTACGACCGCGATCCAGCTCGCCAGCGCTTTCGGCGCCTATGTCGTCACGACGGCCGGGTCAAAGGAAAAATGCGACGCCTGCCTGAAGCTGGGCGCGGACCGTGCCGTCAATTACCGCGAGGAGGATTTTGTCGCGGCGGCGCGGGACGCGACCGGCGGCAAGGGCGTCAATGTCATTCTCGACATGGTTGGCGGCGACTATGTCGGGCGCAATTACGACGCCGCGGCCGAAGACGGCCGGATTGTCCAGATCGCCACGCTGGGCGGCGCGGAAGCCACGGTCAACATCGCGAAACTGATGGTCAAACGCCTCGTTCATACCGGTTCAACGCTCAGGCCGCGCAGCGCCGAGTTCAAGGCTCAAATCGCGGCCGAGCTCGAAGCGAAGGTCTGGCCGCTTCTGGCGGAACGCAAGATCGCGCCGGTGATGGACATGATCTTTCCGCTTGCCGAGGCATGGCGCGCCCACGAGCGCATGGAGGAAGGCGACCATATCGGCAAGATCGTGCTCGACGTCGGCTAGTTCCCGGTCCGTGGACGCCCGGGCTCATTGATCGGCATCAAGGCAAGGTTCATAGGCAACGTTATCTTGATTACAGGTCTACGAGTTTGGGAGAAAGAACATGAAACTCCTCCAAATCGTTCTTGCGGCTTGCCTCGTCGCGGCAGGCGGCACCACATCCGCCATGGCCGATGTGTTTCTTGGTTCCTATGTCGCGCGGATATCCTACGATGACCATTTCGCGTCCGACGGGTATCAGCTCGACACGGCTTCGCAAGTTGTGCGTCAGGATCGGGCCAATTTTCACAAATTCGGGCGCGCCGACAGCGAAGACCAGTACGATGGCTGGTTCGGTTCTGTTCGCGGACGAGCCCGGTTGCAAAATATGCTCGACCGAGGGTCGGCGATGAGTAGCGCCACCCGTAACGCCATCATGAGCGGACAACCGCTTATCGAGGTTGAGGTCTACCGCAACTCCGTTCGGGTCCGGATCATAAGCTACTGAGCCTTGGATCGGACCGACAAACACAACAGGCAGGAGGCAATCCATGCAAACGAAGTTGAAAGCCGCGCTGTTCGCCATCGGGCTAGCGTGCGCGACAGCCGTTTCAGGAAATGTGGCAATCGCCGGAGATTGTACCGGCTTTGTCATTCGCGTTCGTCCCATCAGCCAGTACGATCACTACAACGGAAACGGATTTCTGGCCGTTCGCACTGGTCCCGGCTCGGGATACCAACAAATCGGGGAACTCTACCTCGGCGACGAAATTTCGGTTTGGGACCGTCGGGGCAACTGGTACCAGGTCGCGTGCATGTCGGGGCGCTGCAACAATCCCCTTTGGGGCACTCCGTCTCCGCAGGGCTGGGTCTACCGGAAATATGTCAGCGTTGGCGGCGTTTGCCCGTAGACCACTCAAGTGTGAAACGCCGAACCGGCAGGCGGTACGGGAACCGTCAGGCCGCAGCCTCTTCGCCGGTGACAACGCAGTTCCTGCCGGCGTCCTTGGCAGCGTAGAGGTTCGCATCAGCCCGTTTCACCAGGCTGACCCAATCGTCGCCGACACAATACTCGGCAATGCCGAATGAAGCCGTAATCGTGCCGAGCGGTTCCTTGCTCTCGGTCACCATCAATTTCGCTTTTGCCATTTCGCTGCGAATGCGATCGACGATCGTGAAAGACGTCCTGGCGTCTGTGTTGAGAAGCACCAACGCGAATTCTTCGCCGCCGTATCGCGCCGGCAAGTCGCTGCCGCGTACGTGTTTCGAGAGCAGGCTTGCGAAATACTTGAGCACTTCATCACCGATCAGGTGGCCAAATGCGTCATTGACGCTCTTGAAGTGATCGATATCCGCGAGCACAAAACTCAGCGTGTCGCCGTTTTTACCCACCATCTCCAGGTGATCTGCGAGAAACACCTCGAGATGGCGCCGGTTCGGGATCTGGGTCAGCGCGTCGAGCATCTCGTTCTTCCTGGATTTCTCCAGGCTGGACCGGAGATTCTGGATCTGGTCCTTGGAGCGTTCGAGATTCCCGGACAGTTTCTCGGTTTCTCTCCGCATCTTCTTGTTCTCGACAAGTAGAAACTCGATCGTCCGCTTGATCTTGTCGGGGCTCGCGTTCTCCGACAGGCCGCTGACCCCCTTGTCGAGGGATCCCGAATAACTGGCGCTCGACTCCAGATGGCCGTCGATCATGGACAGGATATCGTCCATTTCCCGGTCAAGCCTCGCGTTGGCGGACTTCAGCCTATCGCCATCGCGCCTGGCCGGGTCCAGACAGTCATCGTATATTTGCTCCAGTTCGTATGGCCTGATCGGAGCGCCGCCATCGATGATCGCATTCACGCGCTCGACGACCGATTTTTCTTTCCCGACAATATAGGAAAACCAGACTTCGTACGTCTTGGGAACGAGCGGCGTCCGGTGTTTCTCGGCAAGTTCGATCGCCTTGACGGCAACCGCATGGGTCTGTTCGAAATCACAGATGTGGGTGCGGTCATGCTCAATCATGCTCAACCTCGACAATACCAGCCGAAAGCCTGGCTTCCGGCGTCGCCGCTATCGGTGCCCCCAACACCTTTGGATCAGGCCTCGTGTATTCGCTCGTTCATCACCGCTGAATCGACCGAATTGATCGCCCATTTGTTTATCTTTTCCTGCAACATTTCGTTGCGTTCGCGCAGCTGTTCGATTTCCGTATTCGTCCTGGTCATCTCGGCAAACCGATGCTGTTCGATCTCCTTGCGGAATTCCTCGTTCTCGGCCTTGATCCGCTCGTATTCGTCGCCGAGGAACGTCTGAACCTTTTCTTCCACTGCCGCGATCCGCATGGAGATGCTCGTCTCCAGTCCCGCATTCTTCTCGGCGACTTCGCCGGTGATGTTTTCGATCTGCTGCGCCAGGCGCGAACGCTCGGCGCGCTCGACACCGGAACCCGAAAATGCCGCCAGTCCGAAACCAGCTATCAACGCGGCAAACGCGACAAGTGCGTAATCCCTGAGCTCAAATCTCAGATCGATGAACCCGAGATCGTAAAGCGAACCAAACAGGACAACCGCGGCCAGACCGCACAGGATGTAGCCTGCGATTTTCAGCAATCGCAGCGTAGCCAAGGGATCCTTCGGCGCTTTTGGTTTCTTGTCCTTTTTCTGCGGTGCTTTTGCCATAACCTGTTCAAACTGCCTGATGGTTTGATTACGCGACCGTGCAAACCCTGAGACATTCAAAGGGCTTGCAAGTTGTTTCTTTCGTGGGAGACATCCTGGCGAGCACCAGTTTGCGGGGTCGCATCATGCACCAGACATTCGTCCTGCCCGCACCAGAAATATGAAGCGCAGGTTTAAACAAAATGTGAAAACACCTCTCGATGTCCCTAAAACAACGCCCGAAAGCGCTGTGCCCGGCACATTCGAGCCGTTGCCCCCGACATGCAATGCAGGGACGCCGGCGCCGGATGCCCGGCGGCCGGCCTTTCGGGATCAGGTCGCGGCAACGACGATGATCTCGACGCGATAGTCCGGCGTCGCCAACCGGGATTCCCCACACGCCCTCGCCGGCGCATCACCTTCCGGCAGCCAGGCATCCCAAACCTCGTTCATGGCCGCAAAGTCATCCATCGAGGCGAGCCAGATCGTCGCCTGCAATATTTTCGATTTGTCGCTGCCGCAGCGTTCCAGCAGGTTCTCGATCTTGTTGAGGATGGACCGCGTTTGGTCCGCAACATCCGCGCCCGGCTCTCCGACCTGTCCGGCCAACCAAACCTGGCCGTTGTACACCACGGCCTGGCTCATCCGCCCTCCGGTATCGATTCTCTTGATTTCACCCATAAAGCTGCTCCTTTCGCATAACTTCGGTCATACCGAGCCAAATCCATTGAGAAAGCTGGCAATGTTCTCGCCAAGCTCTTCGCTCAAATATCCGCCTTCCTGCACCAGGAGCACGGGCAGCCCGGCAGCGGCAATCGCGCCGCCGATCGCCGAAAAGCCTTTTGTCGTTATGGCCAGCCCCTTGAGCGGATCGTTTTCATATGCGTCGAGCCCCAGTGCTACCACGATGACATCGCTGCCAAACGCGCTAATCCGGTCCAGCGCCGTCTCTAGCGCATGCATGTAGTCTTCATCCCCCGTTCCGCGTTGCAGCGGCAGATTGAGATTGTATCCGGTGCCCCCACCCTCGCCGCGTTCCCGGGCATGTCCCCAGAAGAAGGGATAGAAGCGCGCCGGATCGGCATGGATCGAGACGGTCAGCACATCCTTGCGACTGTAGAATATGCCCTGCGTCCCGTTTCCGTGGTGAACGTCGACATCGAGGATTGCCGGGCGAAGGCCCTCCGTCAGGAGATATTGCGCCGCAATCGCCGAATTGTTGAGGAAGCAGAAACCGCCGGCAAGATCGGAAAAAGCGTGGTGGCCGGGCGGACGGCACAGCGAATAAACGCTTCGCTCGCCAGCGGCGAGCGCAGCCGCGCCGGTCAGGGCGGTCTGGGCCGACCAATAGGCGGATTCCCATGTCTCGGCCGAGATCGGACAGGCCGTGTCGGCCTGGTGAAAGCCCGCCTGGCCCACGGCGGAACGCGGGTAGCTGGCGAGGCTGCGGTCGGCGGGGTGGATGTTCGGGATAACCTCCTTTGACCCGCCCTCGATGTGCTGCCAGCGCGCATGGATCGTCTGCAGGAAGACCAGGTATTCAGGCGAATGAATCGCCGCAATCGGCGCCATGCCGAAATCGTCCGGCTCTTCGAAAGCGCAACCCGCCGCTTCCGCGCCTCGCCTGAGCACCGCAATCCGTTCCGGTTGTTCCGGGTTGGGAGAGATCGCCCCGTTTGCCATGAAATAGTCCGGATCGTGCTTGGCCTGACGGGGATCGAGTATCGCCTTCATCTTTCGCCTTTTTCGATTTTGCTGGACATCATGCCCGACCAACATAGCCATCACACGCGAAACCGGAAGCGTGAAGTGGGACATGTTGCTCCGCCGCCCGGTCCCAAAGCGCAAATCCGGGTCGATTGCCCGAACTGGACCTGATCCTCGCGAGGATGTTAGAGCCGAAAGACCGGAAGCACGAAGAGGGACGGATCCGACCGCATGAGGCAAGCGCACAGGATAGCACCAACCGGGATGCGCCGGGTTCCGGCAGCCAGCCGGGAGGCCACATGACGCTTTCGCTTGCCGATGTCCTGTCCGCCAATCGCCGGATCGCCGGAACGGCTGTCCGCACGCCGCTGGTCCCCTCGTCCCATGCGAGCGACCTCGCGGGGCGGGAATTCCTGCTCAAGTTGGAAATCGCCCAGCCGATCGGCGCGTTCAAGCTGCGCGGCGCGGCAAACGCGGTGCATGCGCTGCCCGACGGCGTCGCCGGGGTGACCTGTTGCTCGACCGGCAATCATGGCCGTGGCGTTGCCTACGCGGCGCGGGCGCGCGGCATCACGGCGGCCGTATGCATGTCGTCGCTGGTGCCGCAGGCCAAGGTAAGTGGCATCCGCGCGCTCGGCGCCGACGTGCGCATTGTCGGCGAAAGCCAGGACGACGCGCTGGCGGAAAGCCGGCGGCTGGCGGCGGAGGAAGGCTTCACCGAGATCTCTCCCTTCGACGACCCGCTGGTGATCGCCGGTCAGGGCACGATCGGGCTGGAACTTCTGGAAGACCGGCCGGATCTCGGAACAATCCTGGTACCGCTCTCCGGCGGCGGACTGGCCGCCGGCATCGCGCTGGCGGCCAAGGCGATCAAACCGGACATCCGCGTGATCGGCATTACCATGGACCGCGGCGCGGCGATGCATGCCTCGATCGCGGCCGGGCACCCGGTCGAGGTCAGGGAAGTGGCAAGCCTGGCCGACTCGCTCGGCGGCGGCATCGGCATGGAGAACCGGCTGTCCTTCCCGCTCTGCCGCGACCTGCTCAACGACATCGTCCTGGTATCCGAGGAGGAGATATACCGCGCGATGCAGACGCTCTATTTCGAAGACCGCCTGGTTGCCGAGGGCGCGTCCGTCGTCGGTATCGCCGCGTTGCAGTCCGGCAAGCTGCCGGCGCTCGGCGACGGTCCGGTCGCGACCATCGTCACCGGGCGCAACGTGGACATGGCCGTCTTCACCCGCATCATGGCGGGCGCCGACATCGAACTGGGCGACGTGATCGTCAAGGGGAAGCGCTATGGCCAATGAAATCCTGATCGCGAACGAAGCCGAACTGCGCAAGGCGGTCGGTCTTGATCTCGAAACCATCGATATCGTCGAGAATGCCTTCGCCGCACTCGCCACCGGGGAGGTCGTGATGCCGCCGATCCTGTCGATGGAAATCCCGCAGGTCCATGGCGAGGTCGACGTCAAGACCGCCTACATTCCCGGATTCGACGGCTTCGCCATCAAGGTCAGCCCGGGCTTCTTCGACAATCCGAAGATCGGGCTGCCGAGTCTGAACGGCCTGATGATCCTGTTTTCGGCAGCGACCGGGCTGGTGCAGGCATTGTTCCTCGACAATGGCTACCTGACCGACATCCGCACCGCGGCGGCCGGCGCCGTCGCGGCCAGGCACATGGCGCCCGAGACGGTCGAGACCGCCGGCGTGATGGGCACCGGCGTCCAGGCGCGGCTGCAGATCGAGGCGGCGCACCTGGTCCGTCCGTTCCGCGAAGTGCTCGTCTGGGGGCGCGATGCGGCCAAGGCCGAAGCCTGCGCCGCCAGCATCGCTGCGAAGCTCGGTATCGAGGCGCGCGCGGAAACGGACCCGGCAAAGCTTGTGGCGAAAAGCCAGTTGGTCGTCACCACGACGCCATCGCGCGAGCCGGTTCTGAAGGCCGAGTGGCTGCATCCCGGCCTGCATGTCACCGCCATGGGATCCGACCAGGGCGGCAAGAACGAGATCGACCCGGCTGCGCTTGCCGCCGCCGACGCCTATGTCTGCGACCGCGTCAGCCAGTGCGAGAAGCTCGGCGAGCTGCGCTCGGCGATCGAGGCCGGGCTGTGGGACAAGGGCACGCCGGCCGAACTCGGCGCCGCGGTCTCCGGCGCCGTCACGGCGAGGAAAGGCGCAGACGACATCACAATCTGCGACCTGACCGGGACCGGGGCGCAGGACACGGCGATCGCCACGCATGCCCTTGCCGCCTGCCTGGCAGCCGGTGTAGGCACGACCTTTCAATCATAGGCTGGCCGACATGTCCAAGCTCGACCGTTTCGACCTCGCCATCCTCCAGACACTGCAGGAAAAAGGGCGCATGACAAAGGTGGCACTGGCCGAGGCGGTGCACTTGTCGCCAAGCCCGTGTCTGGAACGGCTGAAAAAACTGGAGAAAGCCGGCTACATCACCGGCTACCGGGCGATGGTGAACCTGCGCAAGTTGACCCCAGTCACCGAGGTCCATGTCGAAATCGTCCTTGCGAACCATCAAGCCGCCGATTTCAAGCGGTTCGAAACCGCAGTCCTCGACGTGCCGGAGATCGTCCACTGCGACTCGATCGGCGGCGGCATGGACTACATTCTCAAGCTTGTGGTGCGCGACGTCGACGCCTACCAGCGACTGATGGACCAGTTGCTCGAAGCCCAGATCGGGATCGACCGCTATTTTGGATACATCGTCACCAAGCCGGTCAAATCCGGTTCGCCCGACTTGTTACGGCTGGTGGGGAATTCCTGAGACCCGCTGTTTTTGCTGCCAAAGGCAGTAATTCGAAACTTTCTCCAATTCTGCGCCCCCGAAATCAGAATATTCCGGGCACTCCCTCCCCCTATCATCGCCGGAGAGAACACGATGGTCCTCGCCCCGACGGCGAAGACCCGTTGCGGAGGTACAGATGATTGCACGTGCCGAAATGTTCAAGCCGACGATACCGCACACGAAACTGGCCGATCCCCGGCTGTTTCGCGAATTCAGCTATGTGGGCGGCGCCTGGACGGCGGCCGCCGACGGCGCGGTCATCGACGTCACGAATCCGGCTAACGGGGACCATCTGGGCACCGCCGCGGCCCTGTCGGCTAACGAGAGCAAGGCCGCCGTCGATGCCGCCCATGCCGCTTTTCCGGCCTGGGCCGGCTTGCTGCCGCAAGTCAGGTCGGTGGTGCTGCGCCGGTGGCACGAGTTGATTGTCAACCACCGTCAGGATCTCGCAACGATCATGACGCTGGAGCAGGGCAAGCCCTATTCGGAAGCGCTCGGCGAAATCGAGTACGGGGCGTCGTTCATCGAGTTCTATGCGGAGGAAGCAAAGCGGCCGAACATCGAAAGCGTGACCTCGCACCTGCCCGATGCAGAGGTGGAAGTCTGGCTCGAGCCTGTCGGTGTCGCGGCGCTGATCACGCCGTGGAATTTCCCGAACGCGATGATCACCCGCAAGGCCGCCGCCGCGCTCGCCGCGGGCTGCCCGGTCGTCATCCATCCCTCGCACGAGACCCCGTGGTCGGCCACGGCACTGGCCGAGCTCGCCGAACGCGCTGGCTTTCCGCCCGGTGTCTTCAACGTAGTGACCGGCCGTGCCTCGACGGTGGTGCCGCCATGGACGGCCGATCCGCGCGTGCGGGCCCTGTCCTTCACCGGATCGACCGCTGTCGGCAAGCTGCTCTACCGGGAATCGGCAGAGACCGTGAAGCGCATCGTCATGGAACTCGGCGGTCATGCGCCATTCCTGCTTTTCGCCGACGCCGACATGGACCAGGCGGTCGACGAGGCGATCAAGGCCAAGTTCGCCACTTCTGGCCAGGACTGCCTCGGCGCCAACCGGTTCCTGGTCGAGCGTTCCGTCTACGACACATTCTGCGAAAAGCTCGCCGCGCGCACCACAGCGCTCACGGTCGGCCCCGGCCTCGACGATCCCGATATCGGGCCGCTGATGAATGAAAATGCCGTCGCCAAGCAGGAGGAGCATGTCGCCGACGCGCTGGCGAAAGGCGCGAAGCTGCTAACCGGCGGCAAGCGCCATGCCGCGGGAGAACTGTTCTTCGAGCCGACTGTGCTGGCCGAAGTGCCCGGCGACGCGCTGATCATGCGGGAAGAGACTTTCGGCCCGGTCGCGGCGGTAGCGCCGTTCGACACCGAGGAGGAAGCCCTCGCCCGCGCCAACGATACCGAATACGGGCTCGTCGCCTATCTCCACACGCTCGATCCGCGCCGAATCTACCGGGCCTGCCGCGCCTTGCAATATGGCATGGTGGCGGTAAACCGCACAAAGGTGACCGGCGCGCCGATCCCGTTTGGCGGCATGAAGCAGTCGGGGCTCGGCCGCGAAGGCGCGCGCCTCGGCATGGAGGCATTCATGGACGTCAAATATGTCTGCCGCGACTGGGCATGACGATAGCAACGACAGGTAAGAAGGAAAGAGACATGCTCAGAAACGACCAGCTCGACCAGTGGGACCGGGAGAACTTCTTCCATCCTTCGACCCACCTCGCGCAGTTCGCACGCGGCGAAGCGCCCCAACGGATCGTCACTGGCGGCTCCGGCGTCTATATCGACGACCGCGACGGCAACCACCTGCTCGACGCGTTTGCCGGGCTCTACTGCGTCAATGTCGGCTATGGCCGCCAGGAGATTGCCGAGGCGATCGCCGCGCAGGCGAGGGAACTTGCCTACTACCACGCCTATGTCGGCCACGGCACCGAGGCCTCGATCACGCTGGCGAAGATGATCCTCGACCGCGCGCCGGACAACATGTCGAAGGTCTATTTCGGCCTCGGCGGCTCCGACGCCAACGAAACCAACATCAAGCTGGTCTGGTATTACAACAATGTCCTCGGCCGGCCGGAGAAGAAGAAGATCATCTCGCGTTGGCGCGGTTACCACGGCTCAGGCCTGATGACCGGTTCGCTCACCGGGCTGGAGCTGTTCCACAAGAAGTTCGACCTGCCGCTCACCCAAGTGATCCACACCGCGGCGCCCTACTACTACCGCCGCGCCGATGCCGGCATGAGCGAGGAGCAGTTCAGCGCGCATCTGGCGGCCGAGCTGGAGGCGCTGATCGCGCGCGAAGGAGCAGACACCATCGCGGCCTTCATCGGCGAGCCGGTGCTGGGCACCGGAGGCATCGTGCCCCCGCCGGCCGGTTACTGGGATGCGATCCAGAAGGTGCTCAAGAAACATGACATCCTGCTGATCGCCGACGAGGTGGTGACCGGGTTCGGCCGCCTCGGCACGATGTTCGGCTCGGATCATTACGGGCTGGAGGCCGACGTCATCACTATCGCCAAGGGGCTGACCTCGGCCTATGCGCCGCTGTCCGGCTCGATCGTCTCCGACAAGGTTTGGAAAGTGCTGGAACAGGGCACCGACGAGTTCGGTGCGATCGGTCATGGCTGGACCTACTCGGCGCATCCGATCGGCGCGGCGGCGGGCGTCGCCAACCTCAAGCTGATCGACGAGTTGGGGCTGGTGAAGAATGCGGGGGAGACCGGCAGATACTTCAACAAGGCGATGAAGGACGCGGTCGGCGACCACACCCATGTCGGCGACGTGCGCGGCGAAGGCCTGATGTGCGCGGTCGAGTTCGTCAAAGACAAGGGTGGCCGCACGGCCTACGACCCGGTCGGCAAGATCGGCCCGGCCATGGCTGCGGCGATGCTCAAACGCGGCGTCGTCGCCCGCGCCATGCCTCAGGGCGACATTCTCGGCTTTGCGCCGCCGCTCTGCCTCAGCCGCGGGGAAGCCGACAAGATCGTCGAGGCGACGGCGGATTCGGTCAAGGAAGTGCTGGGCTGACCAGCCGGAACGCGCAGGCCTGCCGGTCAGGCCCGCGCCGGTCTTATCCGGCTTGTTTCACGGTGCCGTCGGCGATCCACGCGTCGAGGATCTCCAGAGCGGTGTCGGCAAAGGCCTTGTCGTTGATGTGGGCATCGATCTCGGTCAGCTTCACAGGCGGCTTGATGGCGTCGCGCATCTCGTCGAGGAAAGCGGCCAGGCCGTCGGGATCGTGCGCCGGCTCGCCTTCCTTGTCCCATTCCTCAATGCCCTGGCCGGGCAGGATGACATGAACCGGACCGCTGGCCCGGCTGAGCCTGTCCGCCATGGCGCGCGCGGTCTGCCGGCGCTCGTCGGCGGTGATCGCGACCGAACCAATCAGCCGATTATGGGCATGGTAGGGTCGTGACGCCCATTTCTCGGGCACCGGTTGCCAGGCCGGCATATCCACAAGGTCGGACGCGCCCGGCGCCACGATCTGCGGGATCCCCGCTCGGCCGGCATTGGTCAGCCGGTCCTCGCCGCTGTTGACGACCGAGCCGTGAACACCGTTGGTGAATTCCTGCATGCAGAAATCCATGACGCACGCAAACGCGCCCTGGGCGGCAAGCCCCTCGAATGCGCGCCCTCCCATGCCTGTCGAATGAAAGACAGCGAGATCGAAGCCGCGCCGGTCCAATTCCGGCTGCAGCGTCACCATGTATTTCAGGCATGACTTGCCCAGGCTGGTCATGCCGATCATCGGCCTTTTACCGGACGGCTTTTCGACGGTCCGTGCCGCACCGAGCACAGCGCCGGCGGCTTGCGAGAGCGACGCCTTGCAAACCGGATTGAGGCCGTACAGGCCGCCGGCCCACAGGATCATCTGCACGTCCGGCGCCAGGCGTTCCGCCGGGATCAGCGGCGAGAAGGACACCGTGGAGATGATGTATTTCGGCACCCCCAGCGGCAGGGCCAGCGCGCAGTCGAGCGCAAGATCGGTGCCCATGGTGCCGCCCATGGCGATCATGCCGTCGATCTTGCCGGCGGCGTTCAGTTCGGCGGTGAGTTTCGCCGCACCTGCCGCCATGATCTGCATCGCCATGTTCTCGTCGCCGGTGGCGATTGCGGCCTCGATCGACGATCCGTCGGCTTCCGCCACCGCGTGCTTGGAGATATCGACCGGTTCCGGCGGATCACCGAGCACGGAGACGTCCATCGTGAGCGCCTTGCCGCCCTGCCGTTCAATGCATTCCGTCAGGTAGCGTAGCTCATCCGACTTGGTGTCGTAGGTCCCGATGACGAGGATGGTCTTGTCGTCTGCCATGTGTCGTTCCGCTACAGCTGGATCCACGCCGTTTTCAGGTCGGTGTACTTGTCGAGCGCGTGCAGAGACTTGTCGTGGCCATTGCCCGACTGGCGGTGACCGCCAAGGGGTACGGTGATGTCAGCGCCGCCGTAGGTGTTGACGTGGACAACACCGGCCTTGATTGCGCGCACCATGCGATGCGCTTTCGCGAGGTTCGATGTCCACACCGCCGAGGCGAGGCCGTAGACCGTCGAATTGGCGATGCGCACGGCATCCGCCTCGTCCTCGAACGGAATGATGCCGAGCACCGGACCGAACACCTCCTCATTGGCCAGCGCCATCGACGGCGCAACATTGTCGAACACGGTCGGCGCCATGTAGTAGCCGCCCGTTTCCTCCAGCACCCGTTTGCCCCCGGTCAGAAGCTCCGCCCCTTCGGCCGCCGCCGTCTCGGCATGCTGCAAATCCTTGGCAAGCTGTTCCGTGCTCGACACCGCGCCGGTCTGGCTGGTCAGGTCGAGTGGGTCGCCGACCTTCATCGCCGCGGCTATGGCGGCGACCCTGGCCGCGAACTCCTTGTGGATCGAGCGTTCGACCAGAAGCCGCGATCCCGCGACGCAGACCTGGCCGGAGTTGCGGAATATGCCGGACGCGGAAACCTTCGCTGCCTGGTCCAGATCGGGCGCGTCGGCGAACACGATGTTCGGCGACTTGCCGCCGAGCTCGAGATAGACACGCTTGAGATTGGAGCGGGCCGAGTATTCGAGCAGCTTGCGGCCGACCATGCCGGAGCCGGTGAAGGCCAGCACATCGACATCATTGTGCAGGCCGAGCGCTTCGCCGACGACCGCGCCGCGGCCGGTAACGACATTCAGCACGCCCTCCGGCAGACCGGCCTCGGCGCAGATCTCGGCCAGGCGCAGCAGCGAAAGCGAGGCGACCTCGGCCGGCTTGAGCACAACGGAGTTGCCGGCGGCGAGCGCGGGCGCGATCTTCCAGGCACCGATCATCAGCGGGAAATTCCACGGCACGATGACGCCGACGACGCCGACCGGCTCGCGATGAACGAGCCCGAGGACATTTTCGGCCGTCGGCGCGATTTCGCCGTAGACCTTGTCGATGGCCTCGGCGTAGTAGCGAAAGGTGCCGGCGGCACTGCCCGGCTCTGCTTTGAGCGCCATCGAAATCTCGGTGCCGTTGTCGCGCACGCCGAGCACGGCAAGTTCCAGCATGCGTTGCTCGATCAGATCGGCGATGCGGTGCATCACCTTCTTGCGCTCGGCCGGCGCGGCGCGCGACCAGGCTCCCGTTTCGTACGATTTGCGTGCCGCCCGCACCGCGCGGTCGATGTCGGTCGCATCCGCGTCGGCAAGCGTCGTGAGTTTCGTCCCGTCGATGGGGGAGATGACGTCAAGGGCCGCGCCGGAAGCGGGATCGCTCCAGGCGCCGTCTATGAACAGCTTTTGCGGCGGAACCGGAACGGCGCGCAATTTGTCGATGGCGGCTTGGTCAGACATGGGCGTTCTCTTTCCTGTGTGCGCGGACAAGCGACCAGAAATGGGTGACGAGCACGACCACGATTATCGCGAAGATAACCGCGGCGATCGGCCGGTTGACCCAGTCGATCGGTGAATTGATGCGCGGCAGCGAAGTCCGGAACTTGCTTTCGGCGATGCCGCCCAGGACCATACCGAGAATGATCGGCACGATCGGCAGGTTGAGCCGTTTCAGAATCAATCCGAGCAATCCGAATACAGCCGCGACGGCACAGTCGGTGGCCGAATTGCGCAGCGAATAGACGCCGACGAAGGAGAGCGTCAGGATGGCCATGCCGAGGAATCGGTTGGGAATTGCGATCACCTTGAGCAACGGTTTCGTGGCGAGCATCAGGAAACCCAGCGCCAACACGTTGAGGATCAACAGGCACAGATAGAGCGCCAGGATGAAATCCATCTGGTCGCGAAACAGGTTCGGCCCCGGAATGACGTTGTGAACGTAGAACACCGACAGCATCATCGCGGTCAGGGCTTCGCCCGGAATGCCGAGCGCCAGCAACGGGATCATGGCCGCGGCCGGCACCGCATTGTTGGCCGCCTCCGACGCAATGATGCCTTCCGGCGCGCCCCGGCCAAAACGGTCAGGGTTGGGCGATATCTTCTGCGCCCAGGTATAGGACAGGAATTGCGCTGTGAATTCGCCGACACCGGGAATGATGCCCATGACGGTGCCGAAGGCCGCGGCGGGAAACGCGACCTTGGGAAACCGGATGACTTCGCGCAGGCCCTTGAACAGACCGCCCCCGAATTTTGGCGGCACCGGCGTGTCGTCCTTGCCCGCCAGCAACGAGAAAGCCTGGCTCAACGCAAACAGGCCGAGCACGACAACGATGAGGTTGACGCCCGACGACAGCCAGGTCAGGTCGAACGTGAAGCGTTGGGTGTAGCGGACCGGCTCAAGCCCGATGGTTTGCAAGAAGATGCCGAAGCACAACAGCGCGCCGGCCGACATGACCTGTCCGCGGTGGGCTATGACGACAAGGGTCATGCCCAGCAGACAGGCGAGAAAGATCTCGCGCGAGCCGAACAGCGGCGCCACCTTCGCCAGCACCGGCGCCATCGCCATCAGGCACAGGACCGAGAACACGCCGCCAAGAAAGGAGGCGCCGTAGGCGAGCGACAAGGCGCGCGGCGCCTCGCCGCGCTGGGTCATCGGATAACCGTCATAGGTGGTCAGCGCATTGACGGGCGTGCCCGGCGTATTGATGAGCACGGCGGGAATGGCGCCGCCGAACATGGCCGAGCCGTAGATCCCGAGCAACAGGGTCAGGCCGACGATCGGATCGAGCGAAAACGTGGCCGGCAGCAGAATGGCTATGGCAATCGCCGGGCCGACGCCGGGAATGGCGCCGATGATCACGCCCCCAAAGGAACCGATCAGCAAGGCAAGGATGACGTCGAGGCGCGATATGATCGCGAAGCTGGCGGCGAGCGTGTCCATCAGCGGCTCACAGGTAGAGGATCATGAAATTGCGCAGACCGGCGGGTAGATATTCGTAGATCGCGCCGCCGGGTATCCGCACCGAGAGAAACGATTTGAACAGAACCACCGTGAAAAGTCCGGTCGCCATGGCTGCCAGAATGATCCGCCAATCGCGATAGCCAAGGCGCCAGGTCAGCGCGGCGCAGAACAACAGCGTCACCGGCAGGTAACCGATGATCGGCACAATGAAGACATAGGCCATGAACCAGGCGGCGTATTCGATCGCCCTGATCCAGTCGATCACCTCGCCGGCAATCGAGTCGCCGCGCCCGGAGGCGTTGCGGCGCCAGGAGAAAAACAGTTCCAGCGTACCGAAAATTGTCATGCCGATGATCGAGACAACCGGCCAGAAGGCAGGTTGCTTGGTCCATGGCTGGCCTTTGAGCCACGTGGTCTCTCCGCTGATCTGGGTCAGCAGGAAAAGCGCCACCAGGAAGGATGCGACACCGAACACGATCTCGGCGCGATGGTGGCGCGGTTCGACAAGTTCCGAAATGTCATGCTTTTCGCTTGTTTCGTCCATACCCGTTACCGCTTGGTGCGAGGAGTTGGAAAATAGGCAGCGCCGCTGCCGGAGACACCTCCACCGGAACACATGGGACCGGGGGAGGAATTGCCGCCACCG
>JBNLDE010000132.1:0-33983 GCA_050304175.1 Zhengella sp.
AGCCGTTGAACATCAGCTTCGGCCCGGCGGTAATCGCGCCCGAGGGACATTCGCGCGCGCATTTGTTGCAGGCTTCGCAAAACGCCTGCAGGCCGAAATCGACCGGCCGGTCATGGGCGACCGGCATGTCGGTTGTCACCACGCCCGACTTCAGCCGCGGCCCCAGATAGGGATTGAGGATCACCTCGCCGATCCGGCTGACCTCGCCGAGGCCGGACAACAGCAGCAGCGGTGGCTGCAGTACTTCGCCGTCGAGCACGGTGTGCGCCTTGGCCTTGTAGCCGAGATTGCGCAGGTGCTTGCCGATCACGCCCCCGAGCAGCGAGAACCGCAGATAGGCGCGCATCGACTGCGACACCGAAATCCAGTCGTCGCCCGATGCGCCCTCCATTGTCTCGTAGCCCTGGTCGATGATCATCGACACGGCCTGGTCGTGCGGCGGGTCGATCGGTTCGCCGGTCGCGTCGTGCGAATACCAGCTCCAGTCCGGGCAGCGCGACAGGCCCACCGCGTCGGCGCCGAGGAAATAGGATGCGGCCTTGATGTTCTCCGCATTGCGCGCCGGGTCGAGCGCGGTTTCGGAGACGGTCGGCGCGGTTTCGCCGTCCTGCAGCAGCACGAAGGCGCCGAGGACGCGGCGTTGCGCCATCGACGGCGCCGCCTTGCGCGCGTAATGCCCGCCCTTGGCGCCGTTTTGCACCGCCTCGCCCATGTCGCCGAATTGCGCGCGGGCAAACATGTCGGTGCGCTTGGGAATGCGCGGCACCCGCGCCTCGTCGATGAAGGTGGTCGGCTCGTCGACCCGATTCAACTTCTCGAAGGGTTGGGCGCCGTCGACATAGCGCCGCCGCGCATAGGGATCGCGATTGAGCGCGCTCCGGGCGAAGCCCTTGCCGAACCACCAGGCGGGGCCCTTGGCGCGCCATGTTTTCTGCGCGGCAAGAGGCGCCAGCGGCAGGTCGGCGGCGAGCTGGAAATCCGTCGTGACCGCCGCGACGCCGAAGCGGACACCGACATAAGGATTGACCAGCTCGCCGTTTTCGGCGGTCGCCAGACCCGCGGCGACGGTGAGCCGGTTGAGATCGACATCGGACGAGGTCGCGGTGTGCGCCCGCGCGTTGAAGCCGAGCAGGCGGATGTAGTTGGCGATCACCACCGCGGTTTCGGATGCGCGCAGGCAGGCGCGGTGGGCCTGGGCGCCGGCTATCCAGTCGGCGCCCGGCTCGTCAGGGACCGGATCGCGCGTGAATTCGTTGAGGAAGACGATCGCGTGGGTATGGCCGTCGATCGTGGTCGGTTCCGCCTCCATCGATTCCTTGAGGTCGGCCATGATCACGTCGATGCCCGATGCGAGCGTCTTCGTCTGACGGGTGCGCAGGTCGTGCGCAAGCCGGTCGATGTCCGGATTGCGCAGCGGCGTCGCGAGCATCGCGTCGGGCGCCAGGGCGCAGATGCCGGCCATCGAGGCGTCGTTGAAATAGCCGAACGCCTTGATGTGGTTCGCCCGCTCGACCGGGTCGGACGGACAGCCTGCCCGCGCGGTGTTGACCAGCCCGTCGCGGATCGCATCCATCATCGCCTGGTATTCGCCCATCGCGTTGACGATCGACAGCGGATCGCCAGGCCGCTCGAAGCTGAGCGGCGCCATCGGCGGCACGGCCAGCAGGTCCGGCCGCGTCGATGTCCGTGTCAGCCGTTCCAGCGGGTAGGGGCCGAGATGGACCGGCCGGTGCTTGTCGGAAAAGATGCGGATGGTATGCCCCTGCGCTCGACCCCGGATACGGGCATCTCGCGCGCGCCCGTTTCGTGCATTTGGCACCAACACCGCACGGTCCCGCAAGCCCCCTCGCGCCGATGTGATTTGGGAGCCTAGAGCCTGTCGAGCAGCGAAAACCAGGTCATGGCCGCGAGCAGCAGCGGCTTGCGGAATTTTCGGCCGCCGGGAAATGGCGGGATCCCCAGGTCTTTGAACAGGCGCAGACGGTCGTCCTGGCCGGTCACCGCTTCGGCATAGAGCGTGCCGCAGAAGTTCGACAGCATCACCCCGTGGCCGGAAAAGCCGCCGATGGAGGTGACGCCAGGCATCACGTCCCGGACAAACGGTTTGCGCGGCATGGTGATCCCCACCGAACCGCCCCAGGCATGGGTGATGCCGATGTCGCGGAGCGCGGGGTAGATGTCGATGATCTGGCGGCGCACATGCGCCGAGATGTTGGTCGGCTCGTCCGCCGTGTAGGCTTCGCGTCCGCCGAACAGCAGGCGGCCGTCGGCCGATTTGCGGAAATAGCGCACGACGAAGCGCGAATCGTCCACGGCCTCGCCGCCGGGAATGACCGGCGAGTCCGCCGGCAGGGGATCGGTGGCGCCGATGAACGAGCGGATCGGCATGATATGCGCCGCCGAAACCGGCTCCAGCCCGTTGCCATGCGCATTGGTCGCGATCAGCGCCCGGTTCGCGGTGACCGTCCCGGTCGGCGTCGTCACGACGACCTTGCCGCCGCGGGTCTCGATCTTCGTCGCCGGCGTGGTCTCGTGGACCGCGGCGCCGTTCCCCGCCGCGACCCGCGCCAGCCCGACGAGCAGCTTGAGCGGATGGATATGGCCGGTGCCGGTATCGCGCGTGCCGCCGTAGTAGCGGGTCGAGCCCAGTCGGTCGGCGGTTTCCGCGGCGTCCATGAAACCGATTTGCGGATAGTCGAACCGGCCGGCCATGATTTCCGCATGGGCGCGATACTCGTCGACGTAACGCTTCTTGTGCGCCACCGAGAGCTGGCCCGGACGGTATTCGATGTCGATCCCGTTCGCGTCGGCAAAGTCGAGTACGTGTTTCTTGGCATCTTCGGCCACGGCGAACAGCGCCTTGGCCCTTTCCAGCCCGTATTCGCTCTCCAGTTCCTCCACCCAGGCGCGCTGCCCGGTGCCGAACTGCCCGCCATTGCGCCCTGACGCACCGTCGCCGCAGCGATGGGCCTCGAGCAGAACGGCGTCGATGCCCGCCGCTGCGAGGCTGGCGGCGGCGCTGAGGCCGGTGAACCCGCCGCCGACGATGACGACGTCCGCGTGTCTGCTCCCGTCCAGCGGCGGATAGGTCGGCCGCTCGCTCACGGTCGCTTCGTACCAGGATATGCCCGGCGAAATCGGCGATTGGTAGGTCATGTCGGGATGTGCCGCCTGTCGGGTGCCATGCTCAGACATTCATGAGCAGGTATTCCCGCTCCCACGGGCTGATCACCTGCATGAAGGTCTCGAACTCGCCGCGTTTGACGCCGCAGTAATTGGCGATGAACTCCTTGCCGAGAATGTCGGTGAACGCGCTTTCCTGCTCCAGCAAGGAAACCGCCTCGAGCAGGCCGCGCGGCAGCTCGACGGACCCTTCATTGGCAGATTCGCCTGTCGGGCTGTCGGGGACGATGCCGTTGACCATGCCGAGATATCCGGCCGCCAGCGACGCGGCCAGGGCGAGATAGGGATTGGCGTCGGACGAGGGCAGGCGGTTTTCCACGCGCCGCGCCCCCGGATCGGAATTGGGCACGCGAAATGCCGTCGTCCGGTTGTCGTAGCCCCAGGCGTTGTTGACCGGGCATGCCATCTCCGGCGTCAGCCGGCGGTACGAATTCACATAGGGCGCCATCATCACCAGCAGACGGGGCACGTAGTGCTGCATGCCGCCGATGAAGTTGAAGAACAGCTGCGACGGCTCGCCGGATGCATCGGAGAAGATGTTTTTCCCGGTTTTGGCATCCAGGATCGACTGGTGAATGTGCATCGCCGAGCCGGGAGCGCCCTGGATCGGCTTGGCCATGAAGGTCGCGTACATGCCGTGCTTCAGCGCCGCTTCGCGGATCGTCCGCTTGAACAGGAACACCTGGTCGGCCAGCTCGATCGGGTCGCCGTGGCGCAGGTTTATCTCGAGCTGCGAGGGGCCTTCCTCGTGGATCAGCGTGTCGATCTCCAGACCCTGTTTCTCGGAGAAGTCGTAGAAGTCATCGACCAGCTCGTCGAATTCGTTGACGCCGGCGATCGAATAGGCCTGTCCGCCCGAGATCGGCCGGCCGGAGCGGCCGCTCGGCGGGCTGAGCGGGTAATCGGGATCGGTGTTTTGCGCCACGAGATAGAACTCGATTTCTGGCGCGACCACCGGTTTCCAGCCTTTTCGGGCATAGGCGTCGAGGACGTGCCTGAGCACGTTGCGCGGCGTGTAGGGGACGGCCTGACCATTGGTGCCGATGATGTCGCAGATCACCTGGGCAGTCGGGTCGCTTTCCCACGGAACGACCGAGAGCGTCGAAAGATCCGGCAGCAGTTTCAGGTCGCCGTCATGCGGGTCGTAGCGGAAGTCGCCGGTCTCCTCCGGATAGTCGCCGGAAATGGTCTGGCGAAACAGCGCCGACGGCAGCGACAGCGAAGTGTTGGAGGTGAATTTGGACGTCGGCATCATCTTGCCGCGCGGCACTCCGGCAAGGTCTGGCGTGATGCATTCGATATCCTCGATTCCGCGCCATTCGAGCCATGCGCCGGCTTCTTTCCAGTTTTTCACGCCGCGCAGGTTTTTCAGAAATGCGGGCGCGCGCGTCTTTCTGCCGTTCGCGTTCGAACGAACCTCTTTCTTGCCGGAAGCCATCAATCACCACTGTTTTTTGAATATGCGGCGACTATAGCTGTTCGCATCCGCCGATGAAAAGGGCGAAACGACGCGTCGCCGTTCCGGGTCAATCGCCGAAAAGGCTGTGCAGGGCGGCGCCGAGACGGTCGGTCGTGATTGGCGAACTCATGATACTATCGACATTGTCCGGCGTGTGGTGACTGCATTTGCCGCCATCCCTGGCGACAACGAAAACCCTGGGGCGGCCATTGCCGACCTGGAATGAATTGATCCGCTGGAACAGCGAGCTGCATGTCGCATGGTCGCCGTCGCAATCGATGAGGACCGCTTCGGGCCGGTGCCTGTCCAGCGCGTCGCCTGCCAGCGAGGGTTCCGACTCGATTGCCCGCAACCCGGATAGAATGGCGGTTTTCGAAATGACGATACGGTTGACCTTGCTGTTTGAAACCACCAGCAGGCAATTGAAGGAATTGCCGACGCCTGGCTCCCGCACAATACTGTCTCGAAGCAACCGGCCTTCGTTGTTTCGGTCTGACATGGTGAAAAATACCGGAATATGGTTTCAATGACTGGTTGTAATTGAATAGTAGCTACGCCTTAAGAAAATCTTACATGGGCCGCCCGAGGCAGCCGATAAATTCTATTTGTTTTAAGTATTACTAATATAAAGAATATGCATTCGCGGCCCCTGCGCAAGCAATGTCCGGGCCGAACAGTCGCGCCGCGGCCGGACGGCCGCGGTTCTTGATGCCGCCGTGTTCCGGTCAGTCGCCGGAGGCGTTGGTCACGATCACCGGAATCAGCAGATCGCCCCAGTTGCCGTTCCCGCCGTGATGGCGGGCGGAGCGGACGAGTTCGACCGACACGCCGGCTTCGACAGCTTTCATCACCGACTGGTTCAGGCGGTGCAGGTCGTTGGCCACCATCCGGATAACCGCCTGCTGGTCCGCGCTCATCGCCGATGACTGTTCCTCCGCCCTCTCCTTGACGCGGGTTCTCGGTGCCATTTGGTTTCTCCTCTTTGTCCGGCGCTTCCGGAAAGCTCATGTTCTGACCAAGGGTCTTAATGCCCCCCGGTGCATATTGGCAAGAGCGCGGTCGGCAGGGTGGCTTTGCCAATTTGTCACGCGCTTGGGCCGGTTCCGCAGATCTGGTTTGCGTTTGTCCCCTTTCCTGCTCGCGCCACCATTGCGAGCCCGGTGATTTGCGGATGGGCACGCATTTCATTGTGACCATGTTTACAACATTCAAAACACGGGACTGAATAAATCAATGAATCCAAGGATAAATTCAGGTCATCCTGTCTTGTCTTTGACAAGCAGCCTCTGTAAATTTGTAAAAGATGTAAACCATTCGCGCCGCGGACAGGCTGTCGTCGCGTCAATCGCACACCCCCGCAGGAACGGTCATGGCGGAACAGAAGATATTTGCCGGCCCGCGCATTCGCCGGATTCGCAACGCCAAGGGGCTAACCCAGACCGCGATGGCCGAAGCGCTCGGCATCTCGCCCTCCTATCTCAATCTCATCGAACGCAACCAGCGTCCGCTGACCGTCCAGCTCATCCTCAAGCTGGCGTCCGTTTACAAGATCGAGCCCGATGAGTTGCAGGGTGAGGCGGGGGCGTCGCTGGCTGCCCTGCGCGAGGTATTCGCCGATCCGCTGCTGGCCGGGGAACTGCCAGGCGAGCAGGAGCTGCTCGAGATATCCGAAGCGGCGCCGAACGCGACCGCCGCGGTCATCAAGCTCTACCGCGCCTATCGCGAGCAGGCCGAAAGGCTTTCCGACCTGACCGAGCTGCTTGCCCGCGAGGGCCGCGCGACGTCGCTGTCCGGCGCCCGGCTGCCGATCGACGAGGTCCATGAGATCATGGAAGGCCGGGCCAATCATTATCCCGCGCTCGAGGAGGAGGCGGCGACCTTCACGGCCCTGCTCAAGCCGGGCGACGACCTGATGGGCGCGTTGAAGGGCTGGCTGAAAAGCGAATACGGGATATCGGTCAGGGCCCTCCCGGTTGCGACGATGCCCAATTGGCGCCGCCGTTACGACCGCCATTCGCAGCGCCTCTACCTGTCGGAGCGGCTATCGCCCTTCGACCAGTTGCGCGAAGTGGCGATGGAGGCGGTGCTGATCCGCATGCATGTCGCGATCGCCGCGCAGATCGACGGCCTGAAGCTTTCGTCGGACGAGGCCCGGCGCATCGCCCGCTTCGAAATGGCGCGCTATGCCGCCCATGCGCTGATGATGCCCTACGACACCTTCCTCAGCGCCGCGCAGCGCGCCCGCTACGATGTCGACGTGCTCAGGTCGCGGTTCGGCGTTTCATTCGAACAGGCCGCGAACAGGCTGACGATGCTCGGACGCCAGGGCGCGGCGGGCATTCCCTTCTTCATGCTCGAGGTCGACAATGCGGGCCACCGGTTCCGCCGCGCCGGCGCGCAGGGTTTCCCGCAACAGCGGTTCGGCGGGATGTGCCCCAAACTCTCGATCCACGCCGCTTTCACGCAACCGGGCCAGATCATTGTCGAAGCGGTCGAAATGCCGGACGGCGGCGAATTCCTGACGGTGTCGCGAACGCTTGAAGGTCCCCAGGGCGCCTTCTCGGAACGGCCGCGGCGCACCGCGATCCTGCTTGGTTGCGATATCGCGTTCAAGGACGAGATCATCTACGGAACGGCCTTGCCGGGACTGGCTTCCGGCGGCGCGGGTAAGGGCGGCCATGTCCCGGCGACGCCGGTGGGGCCGGCCTGCCGCCTGTGCGAGCGATCCGGATGCCTGGCCCGGGCGGAGCCGCCGATCACCCGGCCGCTCGGCCTGGATGAAATGGTGACCGGGCTCAGCGCCTTCGACTTCCAGTAGCGGAGGCCAGGCGAGGCACTCCTCGACCAGTCAGGCCGAATATCCCCGCGTGACATGCGCCTTCGTCTTGAGGGCGCCGTCGCGCATCAACCGCGCGTGCAGCGCCGGCGGGGTGTGAAACGGGACGCCCGGATAAAGGTGATGCTCCAGATGGTAGTCGATGTTGTGCGGGGCAAAGAACCGATGCTCCCAGAAATAGGGCACGACCGTGCTCGTCAGCCCGTTGCTGTGGTCCATCTGTGCAAAATGCTCCGCGACGCTGCGCACGTACCGGCACAGCGTCATCAGAAACGGAACGACCCAGTAGAACACCACCCGAAAGACAACCGCCGTACCGGTATACGGGCACTGCAAGTCCTTCATTATGATACAAAATACGCCAAGTTGCATGCCAGCGGCAAAACGCGTTTGTCGGGAACTCCGGGGCCAGTTCCGGCCGTCCGCGCCGTCTGTCGGTGCCGCCAAATGCGACATTTCCCATGTCGCTGGCCGTAGGCCGCATCGGCCCGTTTCGTGATATCCGCGGATGATCACAGAGGATGTGCGAATGTCGGCGGATACGGCCGGTGTGCCAAACAACAGGCTGCCCCGCACGGGCAACGACGCGGGTGCGCCGCGGGCGGACGAAGCGCGCGGCCTGGCATTCGTTGCCGCCTCGGCGATTGTGTGGAGCTTCGGCGGCGCAATCGGGCGGTTCATCGATATTTCGGACAGCTGGACCATCGTGTTCTGGCGCGCGTCGTCGGCAGCCGTCTTCCTCCTTGCGTTCATGGTCTGGCGCGACGGATTTGCCGGCAGCTGGCGCCTGTTTCGCGCGATGGGTCTTCCTGGCGTGGCGGTCGGCCTGTGCTTCGCGACCGCCTCGACATCGTTCGTCGTGGCCCTGCGCTACACCACCGTCGCCAACATCCTTCTGATGCAGGCCGGAGTGCCGCTGATCGCGGCGCTGTTCGCCTGGGTCCTGTTCCGCGAGCGCGTCGCCGCCGCCACCTGGGTCGCGATCTCGGCTGTTATCCTGGGCGTTGCCGTCATGGTGTCCGACTCGCTGAACGGATCGGTTTCGCCGGTCGGCGACGGCCTGGCACTGCTGATCGCGCTCGCCTTTGCCGCCGCGACCGTGATCACGAGGCGCTACGCCCATGTCCGGATGACGCCGGCGGTGTGCCTCGGGACGCTGATCGGCGCCTGCCTGAGCGCGGTGTTTGCCACCACCTTCGCGGTCAGCGCGCGCGATGGCGGCCTGCTGTTCCTGTTCGGCGCGTTCAACCTGGGTCTCGGCATGGCGCTGTTCGCGACCGGTGCCCCGCTCGTGCCCTCGGCGATTGCCGCGCTGGTGGGCACGCTCGAGACGATGCTCGGGCCGGTCTGGGTCTGGCTGATCCACGACGAAACGCCGGCGCCGCGCACGGTGCTGGGCGGTGCCATGATCTTCGCTGCCCTCGTCGCGCACATCCTCTGGCAGATTGCGCGGCAAAGGCGGGTTCCCCCGATCCCGCCGATGTGACGTCCGGACGCGGACCCCGGTTGACAGAAAAACGGAAAGCCGGTCATCTCTGACGATCTGAAACGGCGATGGCTGGTGTATCTTGGATGAACGATCTGGGGAGGACAATTCCCGGCGAGGCGGTGCGGAGCGGCCGCATTTGGCAACTGCAGCGCCCGACACCGTAACCGCCAACGGATTCAGCTCGTCTGACCACGAGACCGAGTACACCGCCTTTGTCGAGGCCCATCCGGATCTGGAAGCGGTCGAATTCCTGCTCGTCGATCCCAATGGAGTCATGCGCGGCAAATGGGCGCCGGCCGATGCCTTGAAGAAGGCTTTCCAGGAGGGGGTCAACTTTCCCATGTCGCTGCACGGCCTCGATGTCTGGGGCCGCGAGGTGGCCGAGACCGGCCTTCATATCGAGAGCGGTGACAAGGACGGCTATTGCCGCGCCACGCGCGGATCGCTGGCGATCGTGCCATGGGCCAAGCGAAAGACGGCGCAGGTCCTGCTCCAGACCTTCACGCCCGAGGGCGAGCCGTTCATGGCCGATCCGCGCCAGGCGCTGAAGGCCAAGGTCGCCGAGGTCAACGCAAAAGGCCTTTTCCCGGTGGTCGCGTTTGAGCTGGAATTCTACCTGCTCGACCCCGAGACCGACTGGGATGACGGCATGCCGGCGCCGGTCGGCGCCAGCGCGGGACCGGACCGGCTGCGCATGTACGGGCTCGACGACCTGGCCGAACACGCCGCGTTGTTCGACATGATCCGCGATGCCGCCGACGCCCAGGACCTGCCGATCGACACGATTATCAAGGAAGCCGCGCCCGGCCAGTTCGAAGTCAATCTGAAGCACCGGGCCGATCCGTTGCGCGCCGCCGACGACGTGATCGAACTGCGGCGCATCGTGATCGGCTGCGCCCGCGCGCACGGGTTGACGGCGACCTTCATGGCCAAGCCGTTCCTCGAATATGCCGGCAACGGCATGCACGCCCACGCCTCGGTGCTCGATGCGAGCGGCACCAACATTTTTTCCGGCGAGGGCGGGCGGGACCGCCTCGGCCACGTGGTCTCGTGCCTGCTGAAGACGATGCCGGAATCGCTGCTGATGTTCATCAACACCTGGAACGGATTCCGGCGAATCACGCCCGGCTCCTATGCCCCGACCCGCGCCGTATGGGCGGAGAACAACCGCTCGGTCGCGCTGCGCATCCCGGTTTCCAGCGAGGAAAACCGCCGCTTCGAGCATCGCATCGCCGGCGCCGACGCCAATCCCTATCTGGTCATGGCGGTGCTGCTGCAGGGCATCATGGAGGGGCTGGAGGCCGGCGAGGCGCCGCCGCCGCCGGTCGAGGGGAATGCCTATGACGGGGACGATCGCGCGCTGCTGCCCGACGACATGGACGACGCCTTGATCCTGATGGAGAAGAGCCGGTTCGTCGATCGGGCGTTAGGCCCCCTGCTGTCCAAGGTCTACAAGGATCTCAAGCGCGCCGAGATCATCGCGTTCTGGGCCGAGATCACGCCCCTGGAGCGCACGACATATCTTTAGTCCGGCGCCGCAAATGAACTTGAGGAACGGCCCAAAGGCCAATAGGTTTGAAAAAAACGACCGGCCGCAATTCGACGGTTGATGCGCCGGATCAGGGGTAACACACGCAGGAGATCAAGATGAACCGCAGAACGGTTTTGTACACGGCCGCGATCGCGCTTGCCATGGGGCTGTCGGTGCCCGCCAGCGCCCAGGACCGGGTCGTCAATGTCTACAACTGGTCCGACTATATCGACGAATCGATCCTCGAGGACTTCACCAAGGAGACCGGGATCAAGGTCGTCTACGACGTCTTCGATTCCAACGAGATCCTCGAAACCAAGCTTCTGGCTGGCGGAACCGGCTACGATGTCGTCGTCCCGACGGGAACCTTTCTCGCCCGCCAGATCCAGGCCGGCGTGTTCCAAAAGCTCGACAAGTCGAAACTGCCCAACATCAAGAACATGTGGGACAAGATCGCCGAGCGCACCGCGAAATACGATCCGGGCAACGAGTATTCGATCAATTATATGTGGGGCACCACCGGGATCGGCTACAATGCCGCGAAGGTGAAGGAGATCCTCGGCAAGGATTCCATTGACGACTGGAACGTGATCTTCGATCCGGCGGTCATCGCCAAATTCGCCGATTGCGGCATTCACATGCTCGACGCGCCGGCGGAAATGATTCCCGCCGCGCTCAACTATCTCGGCCGCGATCCGGACGGCCGCTCCGCGGAAGAAATCGAGGCCGCCGAAAAGCTGCTGACCTCGATCCGGCCGTCGATCCGCAAGTTCCACTCGTCGGAATACATCAACGCGCTGGCCAACGGCGATATCTGCCTTGCCGTCGGCTGGTCCGGTGACGTGTTCCAGGCCCGCGACCGCGCCGCCGAAGCCGACCAGGGCGTCGAAATCGGCTACGCCATTCCCAAGCAGGGCGCGCAGATGTGGTTCGACCAGATGGCCATTCCCGCCGATGCGCCGCATCCCGAAGAAGCGCACGCCTTTCTCAACTACATCATGAAGCCGGAAGTGATCGCGAAGGCGTCCAACTACGTCTTCTACGCCAACGGCAACAAGGCGTCGCAGGAGTTCCTCGATCCGGAGGTGATCGGCGACCCCGCCGTCTATCCCGACGCCGCGACGACCGACAAGCTGTTCACGACCACGCCATATGACCAGAAGTCGCAACGCCTGATCACCCGCGCCTGGACGCGGATCGTGACGGGCCAGTAACCGGCATCCGGCTCCGGCGACCTGTCGCCGGAGCCGATGGGTGCGACGACGACGGAAGGCTTGGCAATATGGGTTCGCTCGGCAGCATTCGCAGGACATTTTCGCCGTGGACCGATCCGAACGCGCCGGCGCATATCCGGTTCGAGAACGTCACGAAGAAATTCGGTGACTTCACGGCAGTCGATAACCTTTCGCTGACGATTTACGAGCGCGAGTTCTTTGCCCTGCTCGGCGCGTCCGGTTGCGGCAAGTCGACCCTGCTCAGGATGCTGGCGGGTTTCGAGGAACCTACCTCCGGGCGCATCCTGCTTGACGGCCAGGAGATGGCCGGCATTCCGCCCTACCGGCGCCCGGTCAACATGATGTTCCAGTCCTATGCGCTGTTCCCGCACATGACCGTGGAGCAGAATATCGCGTTCGGACTCAAACAGGACCGCATGCCCAAGGCGGAGATCGCCACCCGCGTCGCCGAGATGCTCAAGCTCGTCAAGCTGGAGGATTTCGCCAGGCGCAAGCCCGACCAGTTGTCGGGCGGCCAGCGGCAGCGCGTCGCGCTTGCCCGCTCGGTCGCCAAGCGGCCGAAAGTGCTGCTGCTCGACGAGCCGCTCGGCGCGCTCGACAAGAAGCTGCGCGAGGAAACCCAGTTCGAGCTCATGGACCTGCAGCAGGATCTCGGCCTGACATTCGTCGTCGTGACCCACGACCAGGAAGAGGCGATGACCATGGCGGACCGCATCGCGGTGATGAATCGCGGCGAGATCTGCCAGGTCGCGACGCCCGAAGAGGTCTACGAGGCACCGGCTTCGCGCTTCGTGGCCGATTTCGTCGGCAACGTGAACATCTTCGACGCCACGGTGACCGACTGCGACACCACCGGCATCATGATGGCGGCCGACGACGGGTTCGAAATCCAGGCATCGGGCTCCGGTAAGCCGGAAAAGGGGCGAAAGACGGCGTTCGTCATCCGCCCCGAGAAGATCCGCATTTCTGCTGAAGCGCCGCAATCGGCAAACGTCAATCGCGTCGCGGGCGAGATCTGGGACATCGCCTATCTCGGCGACATGACCGTATTTCACGTCCGCCTCGACAGCGGCAAGGTCGTGCGCGTCTCGACGATCAACAGCGCCCGCGCGGTCGAGAGACCCCTGACCTGGGAAGATCGCGCCTGGCTCTCGTTTTCGCCCGACGCGGGCGTCGTGCTGACCAGCTAGGGCCCGTGATGAAGAAGCTTCTCGCGCCGATCACCAACCGCCTGGTTATCCTCGTCCCCTACGCCTGGCTTCTGGTCTTCTTCCTGATTCCCTTCTTCATCGTCCTGAAGATATCGCTGTCCCAGACGGCAATCTCCATGCCGCCCTACTTGCCGACATTCGGCGCGCCGGGCCAGTGGTGGGCCAATCTCAAGCAACTCGGGTTCGACAACTATCTGTGGATCGCCGGCGATCCGCTCTACGCCAAGGCCTATCTCTCCAGCGTCGTTATCGCATCTATCTCGACGGTCCTGACGCTGCTGATCGGCTACCCCGTCGCCTACGGGATGGCGCGCGCGCCGTCGCAATTGCGCCCGACCCTGCTGATGCTGGTCATCCTGCCATTCTGGACGAGTTTCCTGATCCGGGTCTATGCATGGATCGGCATCCTCAAACCCGAAGGACTGCTCAACCAGTTTCTTCTCGCCACCGGCCTGATCGACGAGCCGCTGATCATTCTCAACACCCATACCGCGATCTTCATCGGCATCGTCTATTCCTATCTCCCGTTCATGGTGCTGCCGATCTATTCGACGCTGGAAAAGATGGATCATTCCCTGGTCGAGGCGGCTCAGGATCTCGGCTGCCGGCCGCTCTCGGCGTTCTGGAAGATCACCTTTCCGCTATCGATCCCGGGAGTGGTCGCCGGTTGCTTCCTGGTTCTCATTCCCGCGATCGGCGAGTTCGTGATCCCCGATCTGCTCGGCGGATCGCGAACCCTGATGATCGGCAAGACGATGTGGAGCGAATTCTTCAACAACCGCGACTGGCCGGTGGCTTCCGCCGTCGCCATCATCCTGCTGCTGCTGCTGGTCGTCCCGATCGCGATTTTCCAGAACGCCCAGGCCAAGGCGCAGGAAGCGGAGCGATGACATGAGATGGTCCCGCTTCAACATGGTGTCGGTCCTGATCGGGTTCGCGTTCCTCTACACGCCGATCGTTCTGCTGGTGATCTATTCGTTCAACGAATCCAAGCTGGTGACCGTGTGGGCCGGCTTTTCCACCAAGTGGTATTTCGAGCTGTTCAACAACCAGGGCCTCCTCGACGCGGCCTGGGTGACATTGCGCGTGGCGCTGATCTCGGCCACGGCCGCGACCGTTCTCGGCACGTTCGCCGCGATCGTGCTGACCCGCTACACCCGCTTTCGCGGCCGGGTTCTGTTTACCGGGATGGTCTTTGCCCCGCTGGTCATGCCGGACGTGATCCTGGGCCTGTCGCTTCTTCTGCTGTTCGTCGCGATGGGGCTCAACCGCGGTTTCGTCACGGTGACGCTGGCGCATATCACCTGTTCGATGTCCTTCGTCGCCGTGGTCGTCCAGTCGCGCCTGCTCTCCTTCGACCGCTCGCTTGAGGAGGCGGCGATGGATCTGGGCGCGCCGCCGCTGCGCACCTTCCTCCAGATCACGCTGCCGGTGATCCTGCCGGCCGTTGTTTCCGGCTGGATGCTCTCGTTTACGCTGTCACTCGACGATCTGGTGATTGCCAGCTTTACCTCGGGGCCGGGCGCGACCACTTTGCCGATGAAGATCTATAGCCAGGTCCGGCTTGGCGTGACGCCCGAAATCAATGCCGTGTGCACGATCCTGATCGCGATCGTCGCCGTCGGCGTACTCGCCGCCTCGCTGGTCAACAAGCGCCGCGAAGTGCGGCGCCTTCGCGACGAGCAGGCCGCGATGCGTCAACCCTGACAGGCAGCGGGGCTACCCGCGCGGCGGCCTGAGAAGCAGGACGACAAGCCAGATCGGCACGATGACCATCGAGCCGAGTACGATGTTGGGGATCGCCCACTGCGCGCCCTTTTCCATCAGGTTGAGCGCATTTTCCGGTGTCATGCCGACTTCGGCGAGTATGTCGGCCGCCGACAGGTCGAACAGCGACAATCCCGCGCCGGTTATCAGTGAAATGACGGCGATCTTGACGATAGCGGAGAAGAACCTGAGCAATATCGTCCCCCTGGACCTGCCCCCTGCTCATTTCGCGGAACACTACCTTGATTCGCGCAAGAAATGAATTTTGCGCCCTCGGCGGTCGCACGGTGCCGTCTTTTTCAGGGCATGACGATTGGCGAGATGTACGGCGATTTCCACGAACCGGCGACGAAAAACGCGGCTATCGGCGCCGAATCCGGGTCGTCCTTCTGCAACACGCGGCCAGACAGCGCCAGGCTGCTGTCTCTGAAGGGAACATAGCCCGTGAGCTTGATCCCGTAAGTCCCCGTGATGATCTCGGCTTTCTGGATGCGGGCGCTGCCGCCGGAGATCTGGGTCTCTATTTCCGCCGACTTGATCTCGAGCGCGCCGCCATCGATTTCCGACAGCCGGAAAAATCCGCCGGTCTTGGAGCGTTCGAGGAACTTGGCCATGCTCAGGTGCGGGATCGTGCCCGACCGGCATTTGGTGGTCGAAGACCCCTTCGATTGCTCGATCAGCGACTTCCAGGTGATTGCCGGGCCGTTGAGGATGACCGACAGCGTACAGACCGCATGCGGGAAGATTCCGGGATTGCCGATCGCGGCCGCCAGCTCCGCGCCGTTCACGTCGGAGGCCAGGATCCTGAGTTCGCCGCTGTTTTCGGTCCCGTTGCGGTCGAACCGCAATCCGGCCTGGATCGTGCCGGAAAACGCGGTCGCGTCTGAAATGTCGAATGCGGCCAGGCCTTCCTTGACCTGCGCGGTCGCCGCGACTTTGGTGAAGGAAAACGGGCCGAGCACGGCGGTCTGCGCCGACAGGCGAAGATCGAGGTCGATACTGCGCACCGCGTCGGTCTCGATAACGGCGGCCGTGTCGGCACCGGCCATCGGCAGGTTGGAGAAGGCGTTCATGAAGGACTGGAGGTCGAGCGCGTCGAAATCGAGCGTCCCGACCACGGATGCCGTTGGCTGGCCGAACGCGAAGTCCAGCGCACCGACCCCGGTGTTGCCTTCCAGAGTCAGGGACGCGTCCTTGATTTTCGCCCTTTTCGGATCGCCGGTCGCGTGTCCGGAAAGGGAAGCCTGGCCGATGGCGGTGCGTTGCGTGATCGGCGCCCGGGACCATTCGAGGAAGCGGGTCAGCGACGGTGTCTTGATCGACAGGTCGCCATCGAAAAACGGCACGTCGGAGATCATCAACCTGCCGTCGAAGGCCGCCGTCAGCGGGTTGGAGGCGATCGAAACCTTGATGGCGCCCTCGCCGCCGCCCAGCAGCAGAAGCGGTTGCGGCGCATTGATGCGCACCGAAATGCTTTCGCCCTGCCAGATGCCCGACAGTGAAACGGCGATTGCGCGATCGAGCTCGGCCCAGTCGAGCGACCCCTCGACGCTTGTGATGAGTTGCCTTTCCTTGCCATCGGACAACTCGATGACGCGCCCGTCGACGATTGTGACGCTTCCCAGGCCATCGTCCGGCAAATACGACAGGTCGGGCGCGGACATGTCCTCCTTCACCGCCTGGTGCGCCGCGCGCACCCCGCCCATCAGCTTTCCGGCCGCCGGCCAGTGCGGATAGGGGATGGTCGAGCCGTCGTTCCACACATAGAGGACCGGCCGGACGATCGTGACGTCGGTAAAATCGATTGTGCCCAGAATGGCCGAAAGTGCGGACAGGCCGACGCGGATGTGCTCGGCCTCGATCACGGGTTGATCGCCGGGCTGCCCCCAATTGTAGAACCGGACATTGTTGAGGTCGGCGGTGATCGAGGGAAAAAGCGAAATCGTCGGGGCGTCATCGAATACGACGCGATATCCGGACCAGTTGCCGATTTCAACCGCGATCCGGTTTCGGATCACGCTGGTCGAGGCGAGGAACGGAAGGCACACGAAAACGACCGCGATCGCAACGATTGCGGCAAGTGCGACGAATACGCTCCTGCGCCTCATGTCCAACGGTTTTCACTCATTCCGGCGTTGTCTGCATGGTGAAACCTGCCTCAGGCGATTTCAAGACTGGGCAGGAGCCGCGCCGACGTTTCGCACAGCCTGATTGATGCCACAAGCGGCTTGCCGACCGTTCCGCCGCCATGCTTTATGCGCATGCCGCCAATGGGAGATATCGATGCCGACATCAAAGCCGCTCTGGTCGCCGACCCTGGAACAGATCCGTGCAAGCGCGATGACCGCGTTCGCCGAACAAGTCAATCGCCGTTTTGGCCTGGAACTGGAGGGCTTCGACGCCTTGCATGCCTGGTCGGTCGCCGAGCGCGAGAAGTTCTGGGACCTGGTTTGGGATTTCTGCGGTCTGATCGGCGACAAGGGAAGCGCCATCCTCGAGAATGGGGACCGCATGCCCGGCGCCTCGTTTTTCCCCGGCGCGCGGCTGAATTTCGCCGAGAACCTGCTCTGGAAGACCGGTGACGGCGACGCGATGGTGTTTCGCGGCGAGGACAAGGTCGAGCGCCGCATGTCGTGGGACGAACTGCGCACGCTTGTCTCGCGCCTGCAGCAGGCATTTCGCGCCGAGGGCATCGGCCGCGGCGACCGTATCGCGGCGATGATGCCGAACATGCCGGAGACCGTTGCCTGCATGCTGGCGGCGACCTCGATTGGCGCCACGTGGTCGTCCTGTTCGCCCGATTTCGGCGAGCAGGGCGTGCTCGACCGTTTCGGCCAGATCGAGCCGTCGCTGTTCATCGCCGTGGATGGATACTGGTACAACGGTAAGCAGCAGCAGACCGGGGCCAAGGCCGCGGCGGTGATGGCGAAACTGCCGGCGCGCCGCTGCCTTGTCGTCGACTATCTCGGCGGCGCGGAAGCCGCGGCGTCAGGGATCGAGGGCGGCGTCACGCTCGACGCGTTCGTCGCGCCTTTTGCGCCAGCGGCGCTGACCTTCGAACGGCTGCCGTTCAACCATCCGCTCTACATCCTGTTTTCGTCGGGAACGACCGGCATTCCCAAATGCATCGTCCACGGCGCCGGCGGCACGCTGATCCAGCACGCCAAGGAACAGCGGCTGCATGCGGGCATTCGCGAGAACGACCGCTTCTTCTACTTCACCACGTGTGGCTGGATGATGTGGAACTGGCTCGTTTCGGGCCTGGCGACCGGTGCCACGCTGCTGCTCTACGACGGATCGCCCTTCTATCCCGACGGCAACGCCATCTTCGATTTCGCCCAGGCCGAGAAGATGACCTATTTCGGAACGTCGGCGAAGTTCATCGACGCGGTCAACAAGAGCGGCCTTCGCCCGGTCGACACCCACGACCTGTCCGCCGTGCGGGTCATCTCCTCGACCGGCTCGCCGCTGTCGCCGGAGGGATTCAATTTCGTTTACGACGGCATCAAGCCCGACGTGCATCTCGCCTCCATTTCCGGCGGCACCGATATCGTTTCCTGTTTTGTCCTTGGCGTCCCGGTCAAGCCGGTATGGTCGGGCGAAATCCAGGGGCCGGGACTCGGCATGGCCGTCGATGTCTGGGACGATGACGGCAAACCGGTCCGGGGCGAGAAGGGCGAGCTCGTGTGCACCCGGGCTTTCCCCGCCATGCCGATCGGTTTCTGGAACGACCCGGACGGCGCGAAATATCACGGCGCCTATTTCGAGCGGTTCGACAATGTCTGGTGCCATGGCGATTTCGCGGAATGGACCAGCCATGGCGGCATCGTCATCCATGGCCGGTCCGACGCGACGCTCAACCCGGGCGGCGTGCGGATCGGGACGGCGGAGATTTACAATCAGGTCGAACAGCTCGACGAGGTGGTCGAGGCGATCTGCATCGGCCAGGCCTGGGACGATGACGTGCGCGTGGTCCTGTTCGTCCGCCTTGCCGAAGGGGTGGTTCTGGACGACGATCTGGAGAAGAAGATCCGGACCAAGATCCGCACCGGCGCGAGTCCGCGCCACGTCCCCGCCCGCATCGTCACCGTCGCCGACATCCCGCGGACCAAGTCCGGCAAGATCACCGAATTGGCGGTGCGCGATGTCGTGCACGGCCGGTCCGTGAAAAACAAGGAAGCCCTGGCCAATCCGGAAGCCCTTGAATTGTTTAAAGATTTGCCGCAGTTGCAGAATTAGCCGGCGCGTTTCGTGGTTAACGCTTCCCTACCGGGAAATTAACCGAGAATGCGTATCTGGGACGCTAGGCTTGAATGCGAGCTATCCAGGTAAGGTATTGTTAAGGGGTAGGCGAACATAGTCGCGGGTAAGTTGAACGCACTTTCGACACCATCAGAAGGTTTCAGATCGAACCGAGCTAAAGCGATTTTGCCCCTGCCCCGTTGACAGCAAATCAGCAACTTCCCGACGCCTCCCCGAACAGGAGGCGTTTTTTTTATGGAAATTTCCCGGGTGCCGGCCCCGCCGGCCGGTTGGCCCTAGTCCGCCAGAACCCGCGTCGGCGGAAACGTCACTTCGACCATCGTTCCCTCGCCGGGCGTCGACTCGATCGTGAACTTCGCGCGGTTGGCTTCGACCATGGCCTTGGTGAGCGGAAGGCCCAGTCCGGTTCCGTCGCCGCGGCTGCGATGGATGGTGCCCAATTGCTTGAACGGCTTGAGCGCCTGCTCGATATCCGCGGCGGACATGCCGACCCCCGTATCGCGAACGCGCATCGCCACGTCGCCGCCGGCCTCGTAGGCGGTCGACACGATCACCTGCCCGCCCGGTTGGGTAAACTTTACCGCATTGGACATCAGGTTGAGCGCTATCTGCTTGATCGAGCGCAGGTCGGCGACCACATCGGGCAGCCCGGAGGCGAAGGAGGAGCGGATGATGATCCGTTCGCGATTGGCCTGCGGCTGCATTAGCGCCACCGATTCGTTCAACACGTCGTTGAGTGACACGGCCTCGTAGTTCATCTCCTGCTGGCCGGCCTCGATCTTGGAGATGTCGAGCAGGTCGTTGACGAGATCGAGGACGTGGTTCCCCGAACGCTTGATGTCCTGGAGATAGTCGCGGTACCGCTGGTTGCCGATCGGGCCGAACCGCTCCGAGATCATCAACTCCGAAAAGCCGATGATCGCATTGAGCGGCGTCCTGATCTCGTGGCTGATCCGAGCCAGGAAATCGGTCTTCTGTCTGGAGGCGACCTCGGCTTCGCGGCGCGCGTCGGTCAGTTCCTCCTCGGACCGTTTCCAGTGGGTGATGTCACGCAGGACGGCGCAATATCCACCGTCGCCGGGCAGCTGGCCGATCGTCATGAACAGCGGAATGAACCGCCCGCGTGCTTCGCGGCCGATCACTTCGCGTCCGTCATTGAGGACGCTGGCGACGCCGTGTTCGGAGAGGCCGTTGAGATAGTCGCGCGCCGACCGCTGGCTTTCCACGGCGAACAGCTGGCTGAAGGGCTTGCCCTGGATCTCGTCGGTGTCGAAACCGAACAGCGCCTCCGCCGAGCCGTTGAGCGAGCGCACATTGCCCTCGTTGTCAATCAGCACGATCCCGTCGGTCGCGGTGTCCAGGATGGTCGTGAGTTGCTCGACGGTCGCCTGCAGTTGCGGGATGTCGGCGACTTCGGCGAGCAGGTGCCGGCGCGGCTCGTTGTCGTTGACCGATGCCGGCGTTTGCGCCGGTTGCTGACGAAAGGCCAGCAGCAGCGCCTTGCCCTCGGTCCAGGAGACCGATTGAAGATGCGCATTGACCGGCACGACGTCGCCGCCGCGCGTCCGCAAGGGCATGGTGCGCGCGCCGCTGTCCTCGCCGGGATGGTATTCGACCTCGTCGGCGAACAGCACGGCGAGACCGCCGGCCGCCTCGAGTTCGGCAAGCGTGTCGTAACCCGACAGGGCAAGGAACTCGCGGTTCGCGTAACACAGGTTGCCGGCCGATGTGACCAGCACCGGCACCGGCAGGCGGGCAAGAAGTGCGGGCGTGGTGCCACTCGAGGCGATGGTCGCGGCCAGTGGCGCGCCGCTGCGGGCGGCCCGCTCCTCGGCGGCCTGGAAAGCGGACGGGATAAATCCCGACGACGCGATTGCGGGGGCCGCGGGCAGGGCGGGTTCGACCGGTTCGCGCGATGGCGCGGCCCCGGTTTCGGCGCCGTCATCACGTGCCTGCATGCCCGTGTCAGCGCTGTCGGCCTCGGCGGCGGCGTCCGCCACCGGGATCTCGACGCTGTCTTCGGCTTCGTCCTTGCCGAGGCCCTCGCCCTTCAGCCGGTCGCCGATGGTCCTGAACGCGAGCTGTTCGGCCGGCGACAGATCGTGTTCGACCGGGCGGTCGCGCCGTTCGGCAAGGCTGATGATCTTGTCGGAGCTGCGAAGCGCGGGCGTCTCCTGAACCTTCAGTGCCGGCACTTCGCCGCGGAAAGGATCGTCTTCCTCAACGGCAGGGATTTCCGCCGTTCCGGCCTCTTCAGCTTCGCCCGGCCGCTCGTTCTCCAGCGCCCGGCCCAGCCCGTCGGGATCGGCGACAGAGTCGCTCGTCCGCGCGACGCCAAATCCGCGAAATCCCTCGAAATTGCGGTCGCGCCCGTAGACCGGCAAGGCGGCGAGATCGACGGGAACCCGAAGATCGGTACCCTGCCGGGGCCAAAGCACGGTCCGCCCCGACCAGGTGTCGCGGCGCTCCAGCAATCCGGCGATCTCGTCGTCGGGATCGAGATTGAAAACCGTCGCGACGTCCGTGAACCGCCGACCGATCACATCGGCGGCGTTCTCGCCAACCGCTTGGGCGAATTCCGGCGAGATCGCGCTGAACCGGCCCTCGGCGTCGGTACGCCAGACAAAGCGCACGGTGGCCGCAACCGGCGGCTCCGCGGCTTCGACCCTGGGCGCGGGGGCTGCCGGGGGCTCTTCGACCGGACGATCCCCGTCCGCCGTCGCGTGAGGCTGCGCGGATTCGGCGTCCGGTTCGGCCTCCATCGGCGCTTCCGCGGCCTGCGGCAGGTCTTCCCGGGTGGCGGGTCCGGCGTCCGGTTCGCTACGCGCCGGCGCCGCGGCAAACGGAGCCGGTTCCTCCACGTCCCGCTCATCGTCCGCTTCGTTCGCGAACGGTTCGGGCTCGGAGTGTTCCTCGCCATCGCCGAACCTGATGAGGGCGGGCGTCGGCTCCTCGGCGGCGGGCATTTCCGCGGCGTCATCGAAAGCGCCGATCAGCGCGTTCTCGTCGATTGCCACGAGCAGGTGCAGCGCGGGATCGTCGGTCAGGCGCGCGAATCCCGCGGGGACCATGCGGTGCCCGGCCGGAATCCGCTTCTTGACCAGACGGTCGTCTTCATGCGCGACGTCTCCGATCAGGCCGACCAGCGAGGAGTGCGGCAGCGCCAGCGTTTCCAGTCCGGGCGAGCCGGCGAGGATCGTGCCGTCGGCATCGACCAGCGCCGCGTAGTGGCCCGCTTCGCAGATGCCGCTGATCGCGTCCTCGGCGATTTCGTTGCGGGTGCGCGACGCGCGCGTCGCCGCCGGCAAGGCCAGCAGGATGCCGGTTTCGCCGTCGGGAAGGCGCAGCGCGCTTGCCAGGAATCCGACGGTGCGGCTGGTCAGGCCGGATGCCAGCCGCACCACCACCGTGCGGTTTGCGCCGATATCGGGGTATCCGTGAATGCCCTTGATCTGGCGGCGGGCCTGAACCGGCAGGTCGCAGGCCGCCCCGGCGATCTCCTCGAGATCAGGATATCCGAACAGGCGCGCGCCGGGTCCGTTGGCCCAGATGAAATGGTCGAGCGAGGGCGACACGACGATCATCGCATCGCCACGGGCAAATCCCTCGCGCACTGGATTCAGTGCCGCGATGTCGATAAAAGGATAGGTCTGTGCGGTCATGAAATCTCCGCCGGCCTGCCTGCAAGCATGTCCCGGGACAAATTCGTCCCCATTTACCGATTATTAATAATGACAACGTGTTGCGCCGTCCAGAAAGCCTGAACGCATCCCTTGCGGATTGTCTTCAGGTGGTTAACGGGCCGGCGCTTTTGCTGCAATGCAAAAAATATGTTGCAACGCACAATAAGCTGCGCTATATAGGGGTCATCGCACCCACGGCAGTCCAACCCAGTTTACAAGGATTGAAGACAATGGCCACCAAGACGAAATCTGAAACCATCGAATTCCCGACCTTTGACGCGACCAAGGCGACCGACCAGGTTCGTGCCTTTGCCGAAAAGGGCCTGGAGCAGACCCAGGAAGCCTACGCCAAGGTCAAGGCCAACGCCGAAGACGCCCAGAAGATGGTGGAAGGCTCCATCGAGACGTTCAAGAACGCTTCGACCGACCTGACCAAGAAGACGATCGCGGCAATGCGCACCAACGCCGAAGCCGGCTTCTCGCATCTTGAGGCCCTGCTCGCCGTCAAGTCGCTCTCCGAGTTCGTCGAGCTGCAGACCGCGTTCGGTCGCAAGCAGGCCGAAGCCGCTGTCGAGCAGGTCAAGGACTTCCAGGCCGCGGCCACCAAGGTCGCCGAGGATGTCTCGAAGCCGGCCAAGGACGCTTTCGAGAAGGCCGTCAAGGAACTCAAGGTCGCCTGAGGCGGACCGAACGAGTAGTCACCGCCCGCGCATCCTCCTCCTCCCTTTGCGCCGGGCGGCAAGCGGGACCGTATCTCCTCCCATCAGGTTCCGCGAAGAAGGCCGGGCTCGTCCCGGCCTATTCTTTTTGCCGGCTGCGCCTTCGCAGTCGGTTTTCCGCTTGAAACCTGCTGCAATTATCCGTATTGACGGCACCGCGGATGCGCGCTTGTGCGGTTGTAGCTCAGTTGGTTAGAGCGCAGGATTGTGGCTCCTGAGGTCGGTGGTTCGAATCCACCCAACCGTACCATTTCCCACGAGAACAGGATTGATGCCGCGGGCGCTCAGGCGCTTGCCGCCGATCCGTTTTCGCCGTTCTCCGGCATCGGGTGGAAGCAGGCGAACGCCTGCTTGCCCGCATCCGCCAATTGCGGCGTCTCGTGCTTGCACCGCTCGTCGGCACGCCAGCATCTTGGATGAAACGGACAGCCCGTGGGCAGGTTGATCGGCGACGGCAGTTCGCCTGTAAGCCGAATGCGGTTCTTCGCGCGGCCCGGATCGGCGACTGGGGTCGCCGACAACAATGCGGCGGTATAGGGATGGCGCGGCGCGGCGAAGATATCCGCCGCCGAACCGAACTCCACAGGTTTGCCCAGATACATGACCATGACGTCATCGGCGATGTGGCGGACCACCGACAGGTCGTGGCTGATGAACAGGTAGGCCAGCCCGAACTCCTGCTGCAGGTCCATCAGGATGTTCAGCACCTGGGCCTGGATGGAGACGTCCAGAGCCGAGACCGGTTCGTCGAGCACCAGAATGTCGGGGTTGAGCATCAGCGCACGCGCGATCGCGATGCGTTGGCGCTGCCCGCCCGAGAACATGTGCGGATAGCGCTCGTAGTGCTCCGGCCTCAACCCCACGCGTTCCATCATCGCGACTGCGCGGGCGCGCCGGTCGTCGGCGCTGTCGGCGGTGTTGATCTTCAGGGGTTCTTCGAGAATCGAACCGACCTTTTGACGCGGATTGAGCGACCCGTAGGGGTTCTGGAAAACGATTTGGACTTTTCGTCGCAGCGCAGGATCGCCGCGGTTGACCGGCAGCCCGTCGATCAGCAATTCGCCGTCGGTCGGCTCCTCGATCATCGTGACCAGGCGCCCGAGCGTCGACTTGCCGCAGCCCGACTCGCCGACTACGGCCAGGGTCTTGCCGGCCTCCAGCGAAAAACTCACCCCGTTGAGCGCGCGCACCACGCCCGCGTCGGCGAACAGGCCGCGCGAAACTTCGTAGCGTTGCTCGAGATTGCGCGCCTCCACGACCGCCGTTTTTTCCACCGACGGGCTCATGATGCATCCTCCGCGGTCACGGAACCGGGATGGCCGGTCGGCTCACCTTTTTCGAGCGGGAAATTGCACAGCGCGTATCCCCACTTTTCGCCCTGCTTGGCAGCCGGTCCGGCGCGACAGGCGTCGACGGCGAACTTGCACCGCGGCGAAAACAGGCATCCGGCCGGCCGGTCATCGAGGCCGGGCACGACGCCCGGGATCGAATTGAGCCTGCCGCGCTGGACCGAGCGTTCGGGAAGCGCCGAAAGCAGCGCCGCGGTGTAGGGGTGATGCGGGTCGGAAAACAGCGGTCCGACCGGCTGCTCCTCCACCTTCTGCCCGGCATACTGGACCTGCACCCGTTCGGCCGTTTCGGCGACTACGCCCATGTCGTGGGTGATCAGGATGAGACCCATGCCGTGCTGCTGCTGCAGGTCGACGAGCAGGTCGAGGATCTGCGCCTGGATCGTCACGTCGAGCGCCGTTGTCGGCTCGTCGGCGATCAGCAGCTTGGGATTGCAGGCCAGCGCCATAGCGATCATCACGCGCTGGCTCATGCCGCCGGAAAGCTGGTGCGGATATTGGCCGAGGCGCGCGCGCGGCGCCGGGATGCCGACCAGGTCGAGAAGTTCGATCGTGCGGTCCCGGCGTTCGCGCTTCGCCATGCCGAGATGGACCCGCAACGCCTCGCCGATCTGGAATCCGACCGTGAAGCAGGGATTGAGGCTGGACATCGGCTCCTGGAAGATCATGGCGATGTCCTTGCCGACGATTCTGCGGCGCGCGGCGGCGCCCATGCGCAGCATGTCGGCGCCGTCGAAGCGCATTACGTCGGCCGTCACCGTCGCGGTCCAGGGCAGCAGCCCCATCAGCGCCAGCATGGCGACCGACTTGCCGGACCCCGATTCCCCGACGATCGACAGGATCTCGCCGCGGTCGCAGGTCAGCGAAATACTGTCCACGGCCCGGAACGCACCGCCCGATGTGGCGAATTCGACGGTCAGGTTCTCGATCTCGAGCAGGGGCATGGTCAACTCCGCTTCAGCTTGGGATCGAGCGCGTCGCGCAGGCCGTCGCCCATCAGGTTGATGGCGAGCACCGTGATCAGGATGGCGAGCCCCGGGAACGTGACGACCCACCACGCCCGGAGGATGAACTCGCGCGCATCGGCCAGCATGGTTCCCCATTCCGGCGTCGGTGGTTGCGCGCCCATGCCCAGGAAGCCGAGCGCGGCGGCGTCGAGAATGGCCGTCGAGAAGGCCAGCGTTGCCTGCACGATCAGCGGTGCGAGGCAGTTGGGCAGGATGGTGATGAACATCAGCCGCCATCGGCTGGCGCCGACGACCCGCGCGGAAATCACGTATTCGCGTTCCCGTTCCGCGAGGACGGAGGCGCGCGTCAGGCGTACGAAATGCGGCTGCAGCACCAGCGCGATGGCGATCATCGCGTTGAGCAGGCCGGGGCCGAGGATCGCGACCAGGACCAGCGCCAGCAGCAGCGACGGGAAGGCCAGGATGACGTCCATCACGCGCATGATCGCGGTGTCGATCCTGCCGCCGAAAAAGCCTGACACAAGGCCGACCAGCACGCCGAACGAAGCCGAAAGGCTGACCACGATCAGGCCGATGAACAGCGAAAAACGGGCGCCGTAGATCAGGCGCGAGAGGATGTCGCGGCCGACCGCATCGGTGCCGAGCGGAAAGGACAGCATGCCCTTCGCTTCCCAGAAGGGCGGCAGAAGCAGCGCCTGGCGGTTTTGCAGCGAAGGGTCGTACGGTGCGAACACAGGCGCCAGGATGGCGACGGCCACGATGAACAGGAACACGACGAGACCAATGACCGCCCCCTTGTTCTGGCTGAAGTAGAACCAGAAATCGGCGAGCATGGCCTTGCGCAGCGCGCGCGCCCGGGCCCGGCTTTCGGCCTTCGTCAGGACATGACCTTGCGTCGTCTCGGCTTGCGTCATGGCATCATGTCCTGATCCGCGGGTTGATCAGGCCGTACAGCACGTCCACGATCAGGTTGACGATCATCACGATGGCGGCGATCAGCAGCAGCCCGCCTTGCACCACGTCGTAATCGCGCTTGAGCACGGAATCGACCATCCATTTACCGATACCCGGCCACGAAAAGATTGTCTCGGTCAGGATTGCGCCGGCCAGCAGCACCCCCACCTGAAGGCCGATCGTCGTGACGACCGGGATCATCGCGTTGCGCAACGCGTGCAGCCCGATCACACGGCGCGGCGCCAGGCCCTTGGCCCGCGCGGTGCGGACATAGTCCTCGCCGAGCACCTCGAGCATCGCCGAGCGCGTCTGGCGGGCGATCACCGCCAGTGGGATCGTCGCCAGAACGATGGTTGGCAACACCAGATGGCTGGCCGCAGACTTGAACGCCCCGGCTTGGCCGGAAAGCAGGCTGTCGATCAGCATGAAGCCGGTGACCGGCGGAAAGAAATAGATCAGCGAGATCCGACCCGACACCGGGGTCCAGTGCAGGATTCCGGAAAACAGGATGATCAGCAGCAGGCCCCACCAGAAGATCGGCATCGAGTAGCCGACCAGCGCCACGCCCATCACCGACTGGTCGAGCCACGAACCGCGTTTGACAGCGGCGAACACGCCGGCGGGGATACCGATCGCGATGGCCAGGATGATCGCGCAGATCGAGAGCTCGAGCGTGGCCGGAAACAGCGTGAAGAACTCGTCGAGGACCGGGCGCTTGGTCACCAGGGAGGTGCCGAAATCGCCGTGGAGCAGGTCGAGGACGTAGTTGAAATACTGGAGGAAAATCGGCTTGTCGAAGCCGTAGGCGGCCTGGAGTTCCTGGTAGCGCGCCGGGCTGACGCCGCGTTCGCCGGCCAGCAGCAATATCGGATCGCCTGGCAACAGCCGGATGAACGAGAACGCCACGATCGATACGCCGATAAAAGTCGGCACCAACAGCGCCAGTCGCGAGAGAAAGAAACGGAACATGGGCCCCCGTATTCGCCTATGCGCCTTGGGCTTGCCGCGCGGTCTCGCGGGAAACCGGCCCGGGAGAAGACGTATACGGCGAAGACGCGTGGTCCGGGCTGGGAAGCCCGGACCGTTGTTGCATGAAACGCCTGTTATTCGGCGATGTCGACCCCGTCGAACCAGTGGCCGCCGAGCGGATCCATGACGTAGCCCGAGACCTTCTTGCTCATCGGCATGAACACGACCGAATGGGCGATCGTCGCCCAGGGGGCTTCGCGCTTGAACACCGCCTGCGCCTGCTTGTAGAGCGCGGCGCGTTCTTCCTGCGAACCCGCCTTGGCCTTCTTGATCACGGAGTCGAACTCCTCATTGCACCACTGGGCGCGGTTCGATCCGCCCACGGCGTCGCAACCGAGCAGCACGGCGAGGAAGTTGTCCGGATCGCCATTGTCGCCGGTCCAGCCGAGCAGCACCGCGCCGTCGCGGTCGACCGCCTTCGAACGCTGCAGGTATTCGCCCCATTCGTAGGACACGACCTCGACATTGACGCCGATCTTGGCGAAGTCAGCCTGCATCAGTTCGGCCATGCGCCGCGCATTCGGGTTGTAGGGCCGCTGTACGGGCATTGCCCAGATCTTCATCGACAGGTCCTTGACGCCGGCCTCGGCCAGCATCGCCTTCGCGCCTTCCGGATCATACGGATCGTCCTGGATGGAGTCGTCGTAGGACCACATGGTCGGCGGGATCGGATTCTTGGCCGCCTGGCCGGCGCCCTGGAATACCGCGTCGAGGATCGCCTGCTTGTTGATTGCCATGTTCAAGGCCTTGCGCACCTTGGGATTGTCGAACGGCTTCTGCTGGGTGTTGTAGGCAAGATAGCCGACATTCAGGCCCTGCTGCTCCAGCATCTGGACATCGGGGTTGTCCTTGAGCGCCTGGATATCGGCCGGATTCGGATAAGGCATGACCTGGCATTCGCCGGCGGTCAGCTTCTGCATGCGCACCGACGCGTCGGTGGTGATCGCAAACACCAGATCGTCGATCGGCTGCTTGCCGCCCCAATAGTCCGCATTCGCCTTGTAGCGGATCACCGCGTCGGGCTGGTAGGCGACGAACTGGAACGGGCCGGTGCCGATCGGCTTCTGGTTGAGGTCCGACTTGCTGGATAGCGAGTCGGCATATTCCTTCGACAGGATCGATGCGAAATCCATCGCCATGTTGGCGATGAACGGCGCTTCCTGGCGGTTAAGCACGAACTTGACCGTCAGGTCGTCTACCTTCTCGATCGACTTGATCAGGTCGGGCATCGACATGCCGTTGAAATATTCCCAGCTCGCGCCGTCGACATAGGCATTGAACGGGTTGTCGGGGTTCATCTGGCGGTCGAACGAGAAGATCACGTCGTCGGCGTTGAAGTCGCGCGTCGGCGTGAAGCCGTCGCTGGAATGGAATTTTACGCCTGGACGCAGTTTGAAGGTGTATTCCAGGCCGTCATCGGAAACCGACCAGCTTTCGGCCAGTCCCGGCTGCACTTCGGTCTTGCCGCGCACGAACTCCACCAGCCGGTTGTAGACCGGTTTCGAGGACGCATCGAAAGTTGTTCCGGATGTGTAGAGGGCGGGATCGAATCCTTCGGGCGAGCCCTCTGAACAATAGACCAGGGTCTTCGCCTGCGCTGCGAACGCGAAACTCGAGGCGAGGATCGTCGCGGCAAGCAGTGCTTTCATTCGTGACATGTTATGTGCTCCCGTCCGCGGATTGCCGTTGTTATGGCGCAGACCGGCACGCGTGCCGGCCTCGCCTGATCAGGTGATGCCTCCGGTCCGCAGACTTGTCCGGGGCGATCGAGCGGACAGCAAAGCGCAGTTGCTATCGCTTTTCAATATGTCTTCGGTTGACGCTGGGCAAAGTCTCGGGACAATTAAGATATTACTATTATATACAATAACAAAAAATGCGGAGCTCGATCTCAGAAGAGCTCGCCCTGTCCCTTCTGCGCCGGTTTGCCGGACGACTTGGTGGTCCGCGGTTCCGGTTCGCGGCCTGCCGTGCCGGCGGCGCGCGCCGCGACGCTGCCGTCGGCAAATTGCAGGGTCAGGTCGTCGCCCGCCGATATCGCGGCGGCATGCGCAATCGGGTCGCCATCCGGCCTGCGCACGATGGCAAATCCACGCTCGAGGGTGGCCTGGAAGGAGAGCGAGCCGACCAGGCGGGCGAATTGATCGAGTCGCGTGCGTTTGAGCTTGATGATCCGCTCGAAGCCGCGCGGCAGGTTATCGCCGGTGCGGGCGAGGTCGCGGTGCGCCTGCTTGAGGCGGCGATCCAGCGAGGCGGGCCCGAGCCGCACCGCGCTCCGCGCAAAGGCGGCGCGCTTGCGTTCCACCGCGATCGTCAGGCCGCGCTCGTGGCGCGATGCCGCCTCGTCGAAACGCCGCCTGGGCAGGGCGAGCAGCTGGTCGGCCTGCGGCAGCGCGCGCGCCGCCGCGCGAATGGCTTGGCGCTTGCGATCGAGGGCACGCGACACGGCCCCGCGCAGCCGTGCCTGCAGGTTCGCAAGCTCGGCTTCCAGGTCGGCCTTCACCGGCACTGCCATTTCGGCCGCACCGGTCGGCGTCGGCGCCCGTACATCGGCGGCATGGTCGATCAGCGTCCAGTCGGTCTCATGGCCGACGGCCGAGATCAGCGGAATATCGGATGCGGCGGCGGCTCGCACCACCGCCTCGTCGTTGAAGCCCCACAGGTCTTCCAGGCTGCCGCCGCCGCGCGCGACGATGATCACGTCCGGCCGCGCGATCGGCCCGCCTTCCGGCAGCGCGTTGAAACCTTCGATCGCGGCGCTCACTTCCTGGCCGGTCGTCTCGCCCTGCACGCGCACCGGCCAGACCACGATGTGCAGCGGAAAGCGGTCGGTGATCCGGTGGATGATGTCGCGGATCACCGCCCCGGTCGGCGAGGTGACGACGCCGATGACCCGCGGCATGTGCGGCAGCAACTGCTTGCGCGCCGCATCGAACAGGCCTTCTGCGGCCAGCTTCCGCTTGCGCTCCTCCAGCAGCGCCATCAGTGCGCCGGCGCCGGCCGGTTCGAGCTGCTCGATGACGATCTGGTATTTCGACGATCCCGGATAGGTGGTCAGCTTTCCGGAGGCGATCACCTCCATGCCTTCCTCGGGCTTGAACCGCAGGCGAGAGAACACGCCCTTCCAGATCACCGCCTCCAGCCGCGAGCGCTCGTCCTTAAGGGCAAAATAGGCGTGACCCGAGGAGTGCGGCCCCCGGTAGCCGGAAATTTCGCCGCGCACGCGCACATTGCCAAACGCGTCCTCGACCGTGCGCTTGAGCGCGATCGAGATTTCGGAGACGGTGAACTCGGCGGCGTTGGTTTTCGATTCGGTATCCATGCGCCAATTGGGCGACGCGGCACCGGGTGAGTCAAGCCGCTGGCCCGGCAGCCCGCGTTGTTTTGGCACTTGTTTCCGGCGCGGGCCTCGCCGACATTGGCGGGAAGGACGAGCGCCGTGTGGGCGCCAAACCGGGGGCTACTCGAAATGACCGACCATCCAGTCTGGCAATGGAGCGCTTGCGACCTGGCGGCCGCGATCGCGGCGGGCAGCCTGTCGGCGCGCGAGGCGGTGGCGGCGACCGTTGACCGCATGCGTGAGACGAACGGCCGAATCAACGCGGTGGTCGACGATCTGGGCGACGAGGCGATCGCGGAAGCGGAGCGGCTGGACGCGATCAATGCCGCGTCGGGCCCGGTCGGACCGCTGCACGGCGTGCCGGTGACGATCAAGGAGAATGTCGACCAGAAGGGCCGCGCCACGCCGAATGGCGTGGCCGATTTCGCCGATGTCATCGCGCCCGACGATGCGCCCGTCGTCAAGAACCTGAAAGCCGCCGGGGCGATTGTGATCGGGCGCACCAACACGCCGGAATTCTCGTTTCGGGCGACCACGGTCAACGAACTGCACGGCCGCACGCTTAATCCGTGGGCCGACTGGGCCTCGCCCGGCGGATCGTCGGGCGGGGCATCCGCCGCGGTGATGTCGGGTATGGGCCCGATCGGCCATGGCAACGACATAGGCGGCTCGCTGCGGTTTCCGCCGGCGGCCACCGGCGCGACCGCGGTCAAGCCCGGGCTCGGGCGGGTGCCGGCCTACAACCCGTCGGCCAAGGTCGAGCGCGGCATGCTCGCGCAACTGATGTCGGTGCAGGGCGCGATCTGCCGCGAGGTCAAGGATGTGCGCCTCGCCATGCGCGCGTTGATCGCTCCCGATCCGCACGACCCCTGGCACGTTCCGATGCCGTTCGAGGGGCCAGCCGTCGAAGGCCCGCTGAAGGTCGCCTTCACCAGGAACACCTTCCAGTTCGACCTCCACCCCGCGGTCGGGAAGGCGCTCGACACCGCGCGCGACTGTCTGGCGGATGCCGGTTACGACATCGTCGAGATCGAGCCGCCGCGGGTCGACGAGATCGGCGACACCGGCTACCGCGCGCTGATGGGCGAGATGCGCGTGGTGCTGGTGGACGACATCCGCAAACACGGTTCCGCCGAGATCAACCGCATGTTCGACGAATATTTCGAACTGTTTTCGCCGATCGAGGGCGATGACCTGATCCGCGCCATGGCGGCGCGGGCGGCCTATGTGCGCGAGTGGATGGTGTTCCTCGCCGAATATCCTCTCGTGCTGACCCCGTTCAGGCCGTATCCCACCTACGCCTGGAACCGGGACGCCGAAGGCAAGGACGGTATCATGGAGGTGCTCGGCAGCGGACTCTATTCGTTTTCGATGAATTATCTCGGCCTGCCCGCCGGCGTCATCTCGTCGAACATGCACGAAGGCCTGCCGGTCGCCGTCCAGATCGTCGGGCGCCGTTTTCGCGAAGACATGATCCTCGATGCGCTTGAAGCCGTCGAGACCCGCGTCGGGGTCATGGCCCGCAAGCTGTTCGAGCGCGGGTAGCAGTCGCGCCGGTCTCTACCGGCTCTTGTCCATGCCCTTGAGGAACTGGTCGAAGATGCCGCCGATATTGCGCTCGTATTCGTCGCGCGTGCGCCGTCCGCTTTCGAACATCTCGCCGAAAATGTCGTCATAGGCGGTGCGCTCGCGGCCCGACGGATTTGTGCCCTTTTCCGGCTCCGGCGTCGGCCTGGTCGTTTGGGCGCCGCCGAACCCGCCCTTCATCATTTCCTCGAAGATCCGGCCGAGCGGGTTGTCGCCCATCGGGTTCTGCTGCGGCGTCTGGCGTCCGCCGCCGAACATCTGTTCCAGCGCCTTTCCGAACGGATTCTCGAACGGGTTTTGCGGTTCGGCGCGCGGAGTCGCCTGCGGCTGCATCCCGCCCATCATGGCGCCGCCCTGCCGCATCATCTGCTCGATCACGTCGCCAAGAATGTTGCCGCTGGAGCCCGTATTGCCCTGCTGGGCGAACTGGCCGGTCGACTGCTTGAACAGGCCGCCCATGATCATGGTGGCCAGGGCCGGCAGCATCTGTTTCAGCACGATCTCCGAAATCCCCGACATCGCCGCGGCCTGTTGCGCGACCGCGCGCGAGACGTCCTTGGAGCCGAACAGGTGCCCGAGAATGTCATTGCCCTCGTTCAGGCCCTGCGGCTGGAAGGCCCTTTGCATGTTGTCGATGTAATTGGCGTGCTGGCCGGTCGCGAGCGCGTTCATGAAATTGGCGACGCCGAACGGGTCGGCCGCATTGCGCTTCAGTCCTTCCGAGAACGCGGGCATCAGCGCTTCCATCGCCTTGACGGTCTGCTCCTGCGTGAGCTGGAACTGTTTCGACAACTGCCGGACAGCCTCGCCGTTCTGCATGTTCATCATCATGTCCATCAGCGGCATCATGGTCGCACACTCCTGATTCCCGATCATTCCCGCCAAACCTACAGGACGCGCGGCGGAACGGAAATGGTTTGTGACATGCGCCATCCTCGCCACGCCCGCTTTCGCGTCTGGCCATTGGGTGGTTGTCGGAAAGCGGCGCGCGTTGTCCGCGCACTCTGTTTGGTTTCAGGCGCGCCCAGCGCGCCCCCTATTTCCCCCACAACAGGGGGAGATAGCGCGCGCAGCGGGCTATAGCGCACCGCGGTCGCCCGGACGCGAATTCGATTTTCAGAGAACGGATAGATGCCGTGGCCTGTCCGAATGGGACAGGAGTGTGAATTCTCTGCGCCTGAAGCGAAAGACCGAATTGGGGCCGGAAGCGGCCGTTGAATGCTGTCTTCCCGGGCGGCCGCTTCGCAGACAAATCGGATATTGGGTCTACGCCCGCGGGCGTCTGTACCCTTCTCCAGTCAGCCCTGTTTTTTCCAACTCGCTTCAGACGACCTTTCTTGGTCGCCTATGGCGCATCCGCGATGTTGGTCACGGTCTCGC
>JBNLDE010000133.1:0-13370 GCA_050304175.1 Zhengella sp.
CAAGGACGTCATCATCGAAGCGTCCTATGCGGCGCACAGCCCGGTCGCCGGTTTCGCCTACACCATGCTCGCGGTCGCCGCGCTGTTCACCAGCTTCTATTCCTGGCGCCTGATCTTCATGACGTTCCACGGCGCGCCGCGGGCCACCGCCGACGTGATGCACCACGTGCACGAATCGCCGCCGGTGATGCTGGTTCCGCTGGCGATCCTGGCGCTCGGCGCGCTGTTCGCAGGCGTGCTGTTCGAGGGCTATTTCTACGGTGCCGAATATGTCGAGTTCTGGAAGGGCGCCCTGTTCACGGGCCCGGAAAACGAGCTGCTGCACGAGTTCCACCACGTGCCGGCCCTGGTCAAGCTGTCGCCGTTCATCGCGATGGTCGCCGGCTTCGTGATCGCATGGTATTTCTACATCCGTTCGCCGGAAACCCCGAAGCGGCTCGCGGCACAGCATCACGGGCTGTACCAGTTCCTGCTCAACAAGTGGTATTTCGACGAGCTCTATGACTTCCTGTTCGTCCGGCCCGCCATGCGCCTCGGCCGCTTCCTGTGGAAGAAGGGCGACGGCACTGTGATCGACGGTCTCGGACCGGATGGCATTTCGGCGCGCGTCGTCGACGTCACCAACCGCGTTGTCCGGCTGCAGTCCGGATATCTTTACCACTACGCCTTTGCGATGCTGATCGGGGTTGCGGCCCTGGTCACCTGGATGATGCTCGGGAGCACCCAATGACCGACTGGCCCATTCTCTCGCTGGTCACCTTCCTGCCGCTGGTCGGTGCGTTCCTGATCCTGCTGATCCGGGACGACGAGGCATATGGACGGAACAACATCCGCAATGTCGCCCTGATCACGACCGTTTTCACCTTCCTTCTGTCGCTGCTGGTGCTGGCCAATTTCGACAATGCCTATCGCGGCTTCCAGATGGTGGAGGAAACAGTCTGGCTCGACAGCGCGATCACCTACCGCATGGGCGTCGACGGCATTTCGGTGCTGTTCGTGCTGCTGACGACGCTGCTGATGCCGATCGCCATTCTGGCGAGCTGGGTGTCGGTGGAGAAGCGCGTCAAGGAATACATGATCGCATTTCTGGTGCTCGAAACGCTGATGATCGGCGTGTTCTGCGCACTCGACATCGTGCTGTTCTACGTCTTTTTCGAAGCCGGGCTGATCCCGATGTTCATCATCATCGGCGTGTGGGGCGGAAAACGGCGCGTCTATGCGTCGTTCAAGTTCTTCCTCTACACGCTGCTGGGCTCGGTGCTGATGCTGCTGGCCATCATGGCGATGTACTGGGAGGCCGGCACCACCTCGATTCCCGAGCTGATGGTGCACAATTTCCCGCCGCAGATGCAGACATGGCTGTGGCTCGCCTTCTTCGCCTCTTTCGCGGTGAAGATGCCGATGTGGCCGGTCCATACCTGGTTGCCCGACGCCCACGTCGAGGCGCCGACGGCCGGTTCGGTCATCCTGGCGGCGATCCTGCTGAAAATGGGCGGATACGGCTTCCTGCGGTTCTCGCTGCCGATGTTTCCGGACGCCTCGGTTTATTTCGCGCCCTTCGTCTTCACGCTGTCGGTCGTCGCCATCATCTACACCTCGCTGGTGGCGCTGATGCAGGAGGACATCAAGAAGCTGATCGCCTATTCGTCGGTTGCGCACATGGGCTTCGTGACGATGGGCATCTTCGCGATGAACGTCTACGGCATCCAGGGCTCGATCTTCCAGATGATCAGCCACGGCTTCGTGTCGGGGGCGCTGTTCCTTTGCGTGGGCGTGGTCTACGACCGCATGCACACGCGCGAAATCGCGGCCTATGGCGGGCTGGTCAACAACATGCCCAAATACGCCGTGGTCTTCATGATCTTCACCATGGCCAATGTCGGGCTTCCCGGCACGTCCGGCTTCATCGGCGAATTCCTCACGCTGATCGGCGTATTCCAGGTCAACAGCTGGGTGGCGTTCTTCGCCACGACCGGCGTCATCCTGTCGGCCGGTTACGCGCTGTGGCTCTATCGCCGGGTGATCTTCGGCAAGCTCGACAAGGAAAGCCTCAAGGGACTTCTCGATCTGTCGTTGCGCGAAAAAGTGATTCTGTATCCGCTGGTCGCGTTGACGATCTTCTTCGGTGTCTATCCCGCGCCGATTTTCGACATCACGCAGATTTCGGTGGATACGCTGATCAACGACATCTCCGCTTCGATCGACACCGCGGACTCGACCGCGTCGATTGTGCGCTAACCAGGGCGACTGAACGATATGACGGCAGAACTTGCACAAAGCCTTTCGCTGAGCGCACCTGAGCTGATCGTTGCAGCCGGCGCACTGCTTCTCCTGATGATCGGCGTCTTTTCCAGCGCCAACGCGGTCAGGACGGTCAACGGCCTGGCGGTCGCGATCCTGGTCTTCGCGCTCGGCTGGATGGTGTTTTTCGGAAATGACGGCTCGGCCTTCGGCGGCGCCTTCATCTCCGATCCGTTCGCACGGTTCTTCAAGCTGCTGGCCATTGGCGGCTCGGTGGTCACGCTGGTCATGTCGGTCGGCTTCGCCAAGGCGGAAAAGTTCGACAAGTTCGAGTTTCCGGTCCTCATCATGCTGGCGACGCTCGGCATGATGCTGATGATCTCGGCCAGCGGCATGCTGGCGCTCTATCTCGGCCTCGAGCTTCAGTCGCTGGCGCTTTATGTCGTTGCCGCCATCAACCGCGATTCCGTGCGGTCGACCGAGGCGGGCCTGAAGTATTTCGTGCTCGGCGCGCTCTCGTCGGGCATGCTGCTCTACGGCATTTCGCTCGTCTATGGCTACACCGGCCATATCGGTTTTACCGAGATCGCCGACGCAGTGCGCGGCGGCGAGCGTCAGCTCGGCTTGCTGTTCGGCCTGGTCTTCGTTCTCGCGGGTATCGCCTTCAAGATCTCCGCGGTGCCGTTCCACATGTGGACGCCCGATGTGTATGAAGGCGCGCCGACGCCTGTCACCGCGTTCTTCGCGGCCGCGCCCAAGATGGCCGCCATGGCTCTGCTGGTGCGCGTCGTCGCTGGCGCGTTCGAGCCGATGTTGGCCGACTGGCAACAGATCATCGTGTTCCTAGCCATCGCCTCGATGGTACTCGGTGCCTTTGCGGCAATCGGCCAGCGCAACATCAAGCGACTGATGGCCTATTCGTCGATTGGCCATATGGGCTTCGCGCTGGTCGGGCTCGCCGCCGGTTCGCTGTCGGGCGTGCGCGGTGTTGCGATCTACATGTTGATCTACCTGGTGATGACGCTGGGAACCTTCGCCTTCATCCTCGCGATGCGGCGCAAGGAGGGCAATGTCGAACAGATCGACGATCTCGCCGGGCTCGCTTCGACCAACCCGTTCATGGCGTCGATTCTGACCATTTTAATGTTCTCCCTCGCCGGCATTCCGCCGCTGGCGGGCTTCTGGGCGAAGTACTATGTGTTTCTCGCCGCGATCGAGGCCAACCTGCTGACGCTGGCGATCATCGGCGTGCTCGCCTCGGTCGTGGGCGCCTATTACTACCTGCGCATCATCAAGCTGATGTGGTTCGACGAGTCGGTTGGCAAGTTCGAACCGATGGCCGGTGAGCTCCGCCTGGTTCTGGTCCTCTCCGGCGCCTTTACGCTGTTCTACGTCCTGTTCGGCAGCGCGGTCGGCACCATGGCGGATGCCGCCGCAAAGACCTTCTTCTGATCGCGTGACGGCCGAATCAGCCCGGGCAGGACTTCCCGCCGGATATCGCCACATCGCGCTTGGCGATGTCGGATCGACCAACGAAGAGGCGCTGGCGCGGGTCCAGGCCGGAGATCCCGGCCGGCTCTGGATCACGGCGGAGCGGCAGATCCAGGGTCGGGGGCGACGAGGGCGGAGCTGGGTCTCCGAACCGGGCAATCTCTATGCATCGCTGCTGCTGGTCGATCCGGCGCCGCCAGCCGAGCTCTCGACCCTGCCGCTGGTTGCCGCGCTCGGCGTGTACGAAACGCTGCGCCCGCTGTTTGCGCGCACGCCGCAGGCGCTCGCCATCAAGTGGCCGAACGACCTTCTCGTTGACGGCGCCAAGATCAACGGTATCCTGCTTGAGAGCGAGACCCTGGCGGACGGCAGGTTGGCGGTGGTGATCGGCTGCGGCGTCAATTGCAGCCATCATCCAGGCGAGACGCTGTATCCGGCGACTGACCTGAAGACCTGCGGGTTCGATGTGTCGCCCAGCCTACTGTTTCCGCAGCTTGCCACAGCCATGGCCGGGGTGCTCGATCGCTGGAACCGGGGGCTCGGATTTACCGATATCCGCCAGTCCTGGCTGCTCGCGGCGCGGGGCGTCGGCGACGCGGTGCGCGTCAACCTGGGGGACCGGTCGATCGAAGGCCGGTTCGTCGATCTGGATGCGCGTGGCGTTCTTCTGCTAGAGGACGGTACCGGCGAAATTCAGCGTATCTCTGCCGGCGATCTTTTTTTCTCGAACCGCTAAAAGGGCACGATGGTCAAGTCCAAGGGCAATGAATTGGTGTTCGCGCCGCTGGGAGGCGTTGGCGAGATCGGCATGAACCTGGCGCTGTACGGCTTCGGTCCACCCAACAAGCGCGAGTGGATAATCGTCGATTGCGGGGTCACGTTCCCCGGACCGGACCTGCCGGGCGTCGATCTCGTACTGCCGGACATCCGCTTCATCGAGGGTGAGGTTAAAAACCTTCGCGGCATGATCATCACCCACGCGCATGAAGACCACTACGGCGCGGTGCTCGATTTGTGGCCGCGGCTCAAATGCCCGGTCTGGATGTCGCCGTTCACCGCCGGGCTGCTCGAGGCCAAGCGCGAGTCGGAATACCAGCGCACCAATGTGCAGGTGACGATCTTCAAGCCGCGCGAGCTGTTCGAGGTCGGTCCGTTCTCGATCGAACCGATCCCCGTAACTCACTCGATTCCCGAGCCTTATTCGCTGGCGATCACCTCGCCGCTGGGAACCCTGATCCACACCGGCGACTGGAAGTTCGACGCCGCGCCGTCGATCGGGCCGTTAACCGACGCGGCGGGGTTTGAATCCTATGGCGACAAGGGCGTGCTGGCACTGGTCTGCGACTCCACAAACGCGTTGCGCGACGGCGAAAGCCCGACCGAAAAGGAAGTGGCCGCGAGCCTGGAGAAGCTGATCGGCGCAGCGCCTGGCCGGGTCATCATCACGACGTTCTCGTCCAATGTCGGGCGCATCCGTTCGATCGCCGAGGCGGCGCGCGATGCCGGACGCAAGGTGCTCGTCCTCGGCCGTTCGCTGAAACGAGTGATTGAGGTCGCCGACGGCCTCGGCTATCTCGAAGGCCTGCCGGAGTTCATCGACGAGGACGAGTTCCAGTATGTGGAGCGCGAGAAGATCGTCGTGATCTGCACCGGCAGCCAAGGCGAATCCCGCGCCGCGCTTGCCAAGTTGGCGCGCAAGGAGATGCGCCACGTCCAGCTCGCCGCCGGCGACACGGTGATCTATTCGTCGCGCGTCATCCCGGGCAATGAAAAGCCGATCATCGAGACCAAGAACCTGCTGATCGAGATGGGCGTCAAGATCATCGAGGACCACGATGCGCTGGTGCATGTGTCAGGCCATCCGCGGCGCGGCGAGCTGAAACGGATGTACGAGCTGGTGCGCCCGCAAATATCGGTGCCGGTTCACGGCGAAGCGGCGCACTTGGTGGCGCACGGCTCGCTTGCCGCCTCCATTGGGGTCCCTCAGGTGGCGCAGGTGCGCGATGGCCGGATGCTGCGTCTTGCTCCCGGGGCCGCTGAAATCATCGGCGACGTGCCCTTCGGGCGCACCTACAAGGACGGCCGGCTCTACGGCGACGATTATGAGATCGGCGTGCGCGACCGGCGCAAGCTGTCCTATGTCGGCCATGTCGTGGTCAATGTGATCCTCGACCAGAAATACGAAGTGCTCGGCGAGCCGGATCTCGAGGCGGTCGGACTGCCGGAGAAGGATTCGCGGGGAGAATATCTAGAGGACCTGCTGCTCGATGCCGTGATCGGGGCGATCGAGAGCATTCCGCGCGGGCGGCGCAAGGATCTCGATCTGGTCGCCGACAGCGCAAGGCGGGCGGCGCGGGCCGAGGCCAATGAAATCTGGGGCAAGAAGCCGATCGTTACCGTGTTCGTGACACGGGTCTGAGGAAGGATGGGAGACCTGCGATGCTGGGACGCCTGAATCATGTCGCCATCGCCGTGCCCGACCTGGATGCAGCGGCGGCGAAATACCGTGACACGCTGGGCGCCACCGTCACCGCGCCCCAGGCGTTACCGGAGCACGGCGTCACCGTGGTTTTCGTCGAACTCGGCAACACCAAGGTCGAGCTGCTGGAGCCGCTTGGCGAGAATTCGCCGATCACCGCATTCCTGGACAAGAACCCGGCTGGCGGCATGCACCATGTCTGCTACGAGGTCGATAACATTCTGGCGGCACGCGACCGGCTGAAGGCGGGCGGCGCGCGCGTGCTCGGCGACGGCGAGCCGAAGACCGGGGCGCATGGCAAGCCGGTCCTGTTCCTGCACCCGAAAGACTTCATGGGCACGCTGGTCGAACTTGAGCAGGTCTGACGCACACCCTATGTTAGTCCCCGCCGCCCGGAGCGGTCATCGAAGGGATGAAGACACATGCCGTGGCTGAGCTGGCTGGCCTACTATTTCATTTTGTGGTGGCTCGTCCTGTTCGCGATGCTCCCGTTCAGTGTGCGAACGCACGGCGAGGACGACGACGTCGTTCTGGGAACCGTCGCCAGCGCCCCGAAGGGCGGCCATGTGCGCCGCGCCATGCTGCGCACGACCATCGTCGCGGCGATTATCTTCGCGATTCTGGCGTTTCTGACGCAGGGCCTGGGCTTTTCCGTCGACGACATTCCGCGCATCGTGCCGGACTTCGAAAACCGGGCAGGCTGAAGCCTCCGGCAAGCGTTCTAGGCGGGCCCGATTAGCGGCTGTCCGGCAAGGAGCTCCTGTCTCCCGCTTGCGGGGGACAAGGCGCTGGTCCATGGCCGGTCAGTTTCGCCCGTCGACGCTGCCGAGTTTCGGATATTCGATCCGGATGACTGCGAGGAGCACGATCGCGAGCGCGGCGACTCCGCCGCCGACGGCAAAGGTGAGGGATGCGCCCTTGATATCCCAGATCAGGCCTGCGGCGACACTGGCACCGAGCAATGCCAAACCTCCGGTGAGATTGAATATACCGAAGGCGGTGCCGCGCAGTTGCGGTCCGGCGGTGTCGGCAACGAGCGCCGACAGCAATCCCTGGGTGAAGGCCATGTGCAGACCCCAAAGCACGACGCCCACGGCAACGCCGGCGAGGCTCGGCGCCAGGGCAAGCATCGCGTCGGCGGCGATTAGCAGCGCGATCCCGGCGCCAAGCAGCGTGAGACGGTTGACCCGGTCGGACACCGCGCCGGCCGGATAGGCGGCCAGCGCATAGGCGGCGTTCATGACGACCAGGACCAGGGGAACCAGCGTATCGGAAAGGCCGGCGTCGCGCGCGCGCAGAATGAGGAACGCCTCGGAGAACCGGGCCAGAGAAAAGACCGTCGAGAGGATGACAACCAACCAGTAGGCGCCGGAAAGCTTTGCGAGTTCGGCGCGCTGGAGCGGAAACCTGGCCTCGCCGTCGCGGGATTTTCCGGGCGGCTCGCGCACCGCGAACGCCATGATCGACACCGCCACGATTGCCGGAATGACTGCGACCCAGAACACTGCCCGGAAATTGCCGGCAAAGACGATCATCAGGCCGATGGCGATCAGCGGCCCGGCGAACGCGCCGAAAGTGTCGAGCGCATGACGCAGGCCGAAGGCGCCGCCGCGCAAATGGGGCGGGGTGATGTCGGCGACCAAGGCGTCGCGTGGCGCGCCGCGGATGCCCTTGCCGATCCGGTCGACGAAGCGGGCGCCGACCACCCAGCCGATGGTCGGCGCCAGCGGAAAAATCGGCTTGGTCGCCGCGGCCAGTCCGTATCCGGTCAACGCCAGCAGCTTGCGCCGACCCAGCCAGTCGGAGAGTGCGCCGGAAAAGATCTTGACGATCGATGCGGTGGCCTCGGCGATGCCTTCGATGAACCCGACTGCGACCGCCGATGCGCCCATTGCCGTCACCAGGTAGACCGGAAGCAACGCATGGATCATCTCCGACGATATGTCCATGAACATGGAGACGAAGCCGACCGCCCAAACCCCGGCCGGGATCAGGCGCAACGGTGTCTTGGATTTTTGGGAAGCGGTCATGGAGCAGCCGGAGGAACGATCGGTTGTCGCAACCTAGCCAATTCACACGGCATCCGGGCAAAAAAAATGCAAGGCCGAAGCCCTGCAGGTTACGCGTTGATCCTTTTCCGACTTGTCGGCGGCTGCGGGTTAGCGCGCCCGGATCACATCCTCCCAAGACTTGACCGCGTGAAAGAACGCACTTGAAGATGTGCGCTCTCAATTTATGGTTGGGAACATAGAACAACAGATGTCGGTTTGTCACCTGCTTTTTTGTTTATTTTTCAGGCAATTGATGCTGCGGCGCACAATTCACCGATAAACAAGATGATCATGGAATGAAACGGTGTCGGGTTTTCATTTCGCCATGAAATGGCTATGAAGCGCGTGCAGGTGGACAGGGTGCCATGGGGGCGATTCTGCCGCCGTCCTTCCTTACTTACGGACCCTTTTCCATGCGATTGTCGCGTTACTTCCTGCCAATCCTCAAAGAGAATCCGCGCGAAGCGGAAATCGTATCCCATCGTCTGATGCTGCGCGCGGGGATGGTCCGCCAGCAGTCGGCCGGAATCTTCTCGCTGCTGCCGCTGGGCCTGCGCATCCTCAAGCGGATCAACGACATCATCCGCGAGGAGCAGAACAGGGCCGGGGCGATCGAGATCCTGATGCCGACCATCCAGTCGGCCGACCTGTGGCGCGAGAGCGGCCGCTATGACGACTACGGCAAGGAGATGCTGCGGATCACCGATCGCCACGAGCGGGACATGTTGTACGGTCCGACCAACGAGGAGATGGTGACCGACATCTTCCGCTCCTATGTCAAGTCGTACAAGGACCTGCCGCTCAACCTGTACCACATCCAGTGGAAGTTTCGCGACGAAGTGCGTCCGCGCTTCGGCGTGATGCGCGGCCGGGAATTCCTGATGAAGGACGCCTATTCGTTCGATCTCGATTTCGAAGGCGCGAAGGCGGCTTACAATCGCATGTTCGTGGCCTATCTGCGCACGTTCACGCGGATGGGGCTCAAGGCGATTCCGATGCGCGCGGACACCGGCCCGATCGGCGGCGATCTCAGCCACGAGTTCATTATTCTGGCCGAGACCGGCGAGTCGGAGGTGTTCTGTCACCGCGACTACATGAACATCGAGGTCCCCGGCGCCGACACTGACTTCGCTGACGATGCCGGGATTGCCGCGATCGTGGAGCAGTGGACCACGCCTTACGCGGCGACCGACGAGATGCACGACGAAGGCGCCTGGAATTTGATTCCGGACGGCGACCGGCTGGCCGCGCGCGGGATCGAGGTCGGCCACATCTTCCATTTCGGAACCAAGTATTCGGCGCCGATGGGAGCGACGGTTACCGGGCCCGACGGCAAGGAACATCCGGTCTCGATGGGCTCCTACGGCATCGGTCCGACCCGACTGATGGCCGCGATCATCGAGGCGAGCCACGACGAAAACGGTATCATCTGGCCTGACTCGGTGGCGCCATTCGATCTGTCGATCATCAACATGAAACCTGGCGATGCGGGCTGCGACGAAGTGAGCGAGAAGCTCTACGCCGTATTGTCGAAAGCCGGGCGCGATGTCCTCTACGACGATACCGACCAGCGCGCCGGCGCCAAGTTTGCGACCCACGACCTGATCGGCATTCCCTGGCAGCTCGTCGTCGGACCTCGCGGCGTTGCCGCGGGCGAAGTCGAGATCAAGAACCGCAAGACCGGTGAACGGGAAAACATGACCATCGATGCTGCGCTCGAGCGTTTCGGCGGGGGGCAATGAGCGAGACGACAAACCAGGCGGCCGGCGCGGGCCCGTTCTCGCACTTCGAACGGATGGTGGCACTGCGCTATCTGCGCTCGCGGCGCAAGGAAACCATCGTGTCCGTGATCGCGCTGATCTCGTTCGTCGGGATCATGCTCGGCGTCGCCACGCTGATCATCGTCATGGCGGTGATGAACGGGTTCCGCGAGGAATTGCTGGTGCGCATCCTGGGCACCAACGGGCACGTGGTCGTCCAGCCGATCGACAGCCCGCTGGTCGACTATCCCGAGGTGACCGCGCGCATCGGAGCGGTCAAGGGCGTCAAATTCGCCCTGCCGGTCGTCGAGGGGCAGGCGCTCGCCTCGGGTCGCGTCGGGGCCGGAACCGGCGCTCTGGTGCGCGGGGTCCGCGACCAGGACATCGCCAAGCTGACCCTGGTCCGCGACAATGTCCGCAGCGGATCGTTCGACAAATTCGAGGCCGCCGGCGGCGTGGCGATCGGTGTGCGGATGGCGGAGAACCTGGGCCTCGCAGTCGGCGATTTGCTGACGCTGGTGACGCCGGACGGCGACATTACGCCGATCGGCGTGACGCCGCGGGTCAAGGCCTATCCGGTGGTGGCGGTCTTCGAGATCGGCATGTCGGAATACGACTCGTCGATCGTCTACATGCCGTTTTCGGAAGCGCAGCTTTTCTTCAACACCGAGGGGCACGCGCAATCGATCGAGGTTTTCCTGGACGATCCGGACAATATCGATGCAATGCGGGCGCCGATCGAGACCGCGGCGAAACGGCAGGTGTTCCTGACCGACTGGCGCGAACGCAACCGCTCGTTCTTTTCCGCGCTCCAGGTCGAGCGCAACGTCATGTTCATGATCCTGACCCTGATCGTGTTCGTCGCGGCGCTCAACATCATCTCCGGCCTGATCATGCTGGTGAAGGACAAGGGGCACGATATCGCCATCCTACGCACCATGGGGGCGACGTCCGGAGCGGTGATGCGCATTTTCTTCATGACGGGCGCGGCGATCGGCGTGCTTGGCACATTCACCGGGCTCGTGCTCGGACTGATCGTGTGCCTGAACATCGAATCGATCCGCCAGTTCTTCTCCTGGCTTTCCGGCACCCGCATCTTCGATCCCAACTTGTATTTTCTGAGCCAGTTGCCGGCCCGAATAGACGCCAGCGAAACGGTGTCGGTGCTGCTGATGGCGCTGGGCCTGTCGTTCTTGGCGACCATCATTCCGGCCTGGCGCGCCGCGCGCATCGATCCCGTCGAAGCGCTGAGGTACGAATGATGTCGGGGACGGTGCTGGAACTGAAAGGCGTCAGCCGCGCCTATGAGCAGGGCCCCAAGAAACTGGTCATTCTTGACCAGTGCGACTTCTCGGTTTCGGCCGGCGAGATGGTGGCGCTTGTTGCTCCCTCGGGCGCCGGAAAATCGACCATGCTGCATGTGGCCGGATTGCTTGAGCGGCCCGACACCGGCGATGTTGTTCTAAACAACACCGCGTGCGGGCGGCTGACCGACGACAAGCGGACGGCGATCCGGCGCAACGAGATCGGATTCGTCTATCAGTTCCATCACCTGATGCCCGAATTCTCGGCGCTCGAAAACGTCATGATGCCACAACTGGTGCGCGGGCTTTCCAAGGACGACGCCGCCGACCGGGCCATGCAGTTGCTCGACTACATGAAGGTCGGAAAGCGGGCCGAACATCGCCCCTCCGAGCTTTCGGGCGGCGAGCAGCAACGGGTTGCCATCGCACGCGCCGTAGCAAACGCGCCGCTTCTCCTGTTGGCCGACGAGCCGACCGGTAATCTCGACCCGACGACGTCGTCCTATGTGTTCGAGGCGCTGGAAGCCCTGGTGCGCAAATCAGGTCTCGCCGCATTGATCGCGACTCACAACCATGCCCTCGCGCGGCGGATGGACCGCGTAGTCACGCTGGAAAACGGCAAGGTGGTTGGCGCCCGAGCCTGACCAGTCGATTCCAAACCTGGCCGTGATCGGCAAGCGCAGACGGCCTGCTAACCCTTCATAAACCATGCGCATGACGCGCCGCGGAGAAAGCTTGCATTCGTTTGACATCGGAACAAAAAGGGTACATAAAACATACACAACGTGAATACGGGAGTCGGAAACATGAATGAGATTCTTCAGGATGTCTTCTCGCTGGTGTCTGTCAGTCTGTTTCTCGTAGCGAGCGCGATGTGGATCAGCGCGCTCTAATCTCGCTTTAGACTGGTCGATTTGAGCCGCCGCGCAGCGTCGAGCGAGGGAAACTGTGGAGCCGGGCTCCTGCGCGTTCCCGTGCGCGAAGTGACGGTGGACACGCCGGACGATGCATCCGACAATCCCGTCCCAGGATCGGGATTCGGAGGCGGCGCAGGTGGTGGACGGACTGGCGGGAAAATCGGCATTTGAACTGATCGCGGCGCACCCGCATCCGTTTGTGCACCTACGGGTCCATTCGCAATATTCCCTGCTGGAAGGCGCGCTCCCTCTCGGCAAGATCATCGGTCATGCGCTGCAGGACAACGCGCCGGCGATCGCCATCGCCGATACCAACAATCTGTTCGGCGCATTGGAATTCGCACAAAAGGCTTCAAAGGACGGCATTCAGCCGATTATCGCCTGCCAGCTTTCGACCGATTTCTCGGATCACGGCGAAGATGTCGGCCGCAGCCAGAGTCGCCGCCATGACAGCCTGCCTGCGCTGGTTCTGATCGCAGCGACCGAGGAGGGATATGCCAATCTGGTCCGCCTGGTCAGCCTTGCCTATCTCGGCACCGACGAGGGGGATCCCGTTCATGTGCGGATTGACTGGCTGAGGCAGCACTGTGCCGGGATCATTTGTCTGACAGGCGGCCCCGACGGCCCGCTTGGCCGCGAGATACACAACGGACATGACGCGCTTGCCGAGACCCGGCTTCTGATCCTGAAGGAGATTTACGGCGACCGGCTTTATGTCGAACTCCAGCGCTGCGGCAACCACGACCGCCATGTCGAAGCGGCCACGATCGAACTGGCATATCGCCACGAGCTGCCGCTGGTGGCGACCAACGAAGCGTTCTTTCCCACGCGCGACGACTACGATGCCCATGATGCGCTGATCGCGATCGCCGAGGGGACGGTCATCGCGGAAGACAACCGACGCCGGTTGACACCGGACCATCACCTGAAAAGCCAGGCCGAGATGGCCGAGCTGTTCTCGGATCTGCCTGAGGCGATCTCCAACACGATGGAGATCGCGTGTCGGTGCAGCTACTACACGCAGACGCGGGCGCCGATCCTGCCGCGCTTTACCGGCGGGGATCTCGACGACGCCGAGGCGGTGGTGGCGGCCGAGGCGCAGGAATTGCGCCGGCAGGCGAAGGAGG
>JBNLDE010000134.1:0-1597 GCA_050304175.1 Zhengella sp.
AGCTGCGCGACCTGCTGGCGCATCGCCACCTGGTCGTCGCCGCCGACCGCCGCCGCGACGACATCCGGACCGGCCTGCTGGATCGACAGGAGCGCCGCCGAGAAATCGCGCGTGCCCTGCGGCACGAGGATCTCCTCGACCTCCTCGGCCCCGTATTCGGCCATCAGCTTGCGCGTCGCCGCCGCGGTGTCGTGGCCCCAGCCGTAATCGTTGGTCAGAAGCAGCCATTTCTTGCCGTAGGCATCGACCGCGTTCTTGACGGCGGCCTTGGCGAAGTTGGTGCCGTTGCCGTCCCAGACGAACTTCACGCGGTGGCAGTTCTCGCCGGACTCCGTCGGCGAGGACGAGTTGGTGTTGAGGTAGATCACCCCGTAGCGCTGCGCGACCTGGCTGATCGCGTTGGCGACGCCGGACGAGACGGCGCCGATCAGGAAACCGCACTCCTCGCGGGTGATCATCCGTTCCGCCACGCGGCTGCCGGTGGCGGCCGTCGTCTCGGTATCGATATGGATATGTTCGACCTGGCGGCCGAGGACGCCGCCCGCCGCGTTCGCCTCGTCGATCGCCATCATCATGCCGCGCCGGTCCGAGGCGCCCGAGTTCGCGTACTGGCCGCTCGCGTCCGAGGTCAGGCCGATCTTGATCGGCTTGTCGGTTGCCTGCGCCCAGACGCGGTTGTGCTTCCAGGGGCCGTAGAAGGCGGCGACGCCGCCCGCAGCTGCGGCACCGGACAAAAGACGCCGGCGCGTGAAGTTCGATTTTGCCATGTGCTCCTCCCAAGAGCCGGCCCCTCGCGGGCCGATGCGGCCTCCCGCCCCTCCTCCGGGCCGATTGAATGCCGTGTCGCAAGAATTGAAAATTTATTCAATCTACGTCAACGAAAATTTTTTCTCTTCGATCGAATGCGTGCTATATGCCCGGATATGAAGGAGATCATGCCAGCCGCCAGTTTCGCCGCCCCCGAGACGTTCGACGCCCTGAGGCAGCGAATCCGGGACCGTTTCGCCTCGCTCAGCCCGCATTTGCAGCGCATCGCCCGCGCATCGCTGGAAGAGCCGAACCGCTTCGCGCTGAACACCACCCAGGTGATCGCCGGCGAGCTTGGCATTCAGCCGTCGACCCTTATCCGGTTCTCCAAGGAGTTCGGCTACTCCGGCTTTTCAGACCTGCAACGTGTCTTCCGCCAGCGCCTGATCGAGGGCCAGGCGACGGTGCGGAATCAGGTCATGGAAGATCGCGAACGGATGCCGCCGCCCAACGCGCGTGCCCTCGTCTCGGCCTGCGTTGCGGCGCATGTCCAGGCGCTTCGCCACCTTGAGGAGACCTGCGATATCGATGCGCTGACGGGCGCAATCACGATGCTCGGCTCGGCACGGCATGTCTATGTCGCCGGGCTGCGCCGCTCGCGTCCCATCGCCGAGTACCTGCATTACGGCCTGATCCGGGGCGAGCGCGCCAGCAGCCTGCTCGACTTTGCCGTCGGCATGGCCGGGCCCCAGATCGCCACGATCGGCGCCGAGGATCTTCTGGTCGCGATTGCCTTTCCGCCCTATTCGTCACCGGTCGTCGACGCGGTGATGGATGCCCATGTCGCCGG
>JBNLDE010000135.1:0-7893 GCA_050304175.1 Zhengella sp.
AACTGTTCGATCGCTGCGGGAAGGCCTTTCAGGTTGTCGATGATGATGTCGGCGCCAAGATCGTCGACGGGTACGGTGGTGTAACCGCCGCGAACGGCGATCGACGCCATCTGCGCGGCCTTGGCGGCACCTATGTCGGCGGGGCTGTCGCCGACCATGAGCGCGCGACTCACGTTCAGCCCCATCGCCTCGACGGTATGGAGCAGCATGTCCGGCGCGGGCTTCTTTTCCGGGCCGGTGTCGCCGCCGACAACGACGTCAATGATTTCGCAGAGACCGAAATGGCTCAGGATTTCCCGGCTGAAGGTTTCGGGCTTGTTGGTGACGACAGCGAGCCTGACACGGGCCTTGTGGTATGCAGAAAGGATTTCGGCGGCGCCGGGCATGAGCACGGTTTCCACAGTCAGTTTCCGACCGTAAACCTGCATCATGACGTCGGTTTTCGCGTCGAGCGCTTCGTCGGCGAGAGGCGAGCCCACAGCCGTGTAGGCGCGCTCGACCAGTTTCCGCACACCGGCGCCGACCATGGATCGAACAGCATCCAGGCTGACGGGCGAAAATCCGTCCACCACCAGCAACTCGTTGACGGCGGCGGCGAGGTCGGGGGCGGAGTCGATCAGCGTCCCGTCGAGATCGAACAGGATCGCCTGCGGCCAGCCGCAACGGTCACCCGATTGTGCAAACATGATGCTCAAGCAGCTTCCTTCCACTTGATGGAGCAGCCCATTGACGCGATCTGGTGATCGGGACCTTTCCCGGTCTTCGCGATCATGACCATCGCCTCGTGGAGGTCGCGCTTCAGGTCCGGCGGACCACTTTCCTTGCGCGAAGCGTCGAGGCGGCCGCGATACTGGAGTTCCATGTCGGCATTGAAACCGAAGAAGTCCGGGGTGCACACCGCGTCATAGGCGCGGGCAACCGACTGGCCCTCGTCGTGAAGGTAGGGGAACGGAAAGTCATGGGCCGCGGCAAAGGCCTTCATGTTCTCGAACGAATCCTCCGGATAGGCAGCCGCATCGTTGGAATTGACCGCGACAAAGCCGATGCCGTGCTCTTCCAGGTCGATCGCGCCGCGCACGATCCGGTCGGCCACCGCCTTCACATAGGGGCAGTGATTGCAGATGAAGACGACGACGAGGCCGTTGGGGCCGGCCTGGTCGAGGATCGAGTGGGCGCGACCGTCAACGCCGGGCAGGCGCGCGTCGATCGCTTTCCATCCGAAGTCGCAGATGGGGGGTACAGCAGCCATTTGAGCCTCCTCTTCGCCCGATGTCAGGCGGCGGCGGCCATTGCGCCGTCCGCCGCTTTTCTGATCGCGGAGATGTTTGAGCGGTATGCGTCCTCGGTTCCACCTTTGAATACCGCGGAGCCCGCGACCAGCACGTTGGCGCCGGCGGCGGCGACCAGCGGCGCGGTCTCGGGCGTCACGCCGCCGTCGATCTCGATGTCGATCGGCCGGTCGCCGATCATCGCCTTGATCCGTCGCGTCTTCTCGACAACCGACGGAATGAAGGCCTGGCCACCGAAACCGGGGTTGACCGTCATCAGAAGGATGAGGTCGAGCCGGTCGAGGACATATTCGATGACGTTTTCTGGCGTGTGTGGATTGAGCGAAACGCCGGCCTTCTTGCCCAGGTCGCGGATCGCCTGCAGCGAGCGGTCGAGATGGGTGCACGCCTCGGCATGGACGGTGATGATGTCGGCGCCCGCGTCGGCAAAGGCGGCGAGGAACGGATCGGCCGGCTCGATCATCAGATGGCAATCGAAGATCTCGTCGGTGCGGTCGCGAACTGCCTTGATGACCGGCGGTCCGAAGGTGATATTGGGCACGAAATGGCCATCCATCACGTCGAGATGGATCCAGTCGGCGCCCGCGCGCACCACTGTTTCGATCTCGTCGCCGAGTCTCGAGAAGTCGGCCGACAGCACGGACGGGGCAATGATCGTCGCCATTTCTTTCTCCCTGATCTGATCGTGTCCGTCATATGCCGCGCTTCGCCCGAAGGGAAGCGCGGCAGACAGATATTGTCAGGCGGCGGAATTGATCCGCAGGGCATCGCGCCAGCCGGGGTAGATCCTGTCCGCGTCTTGCGGAAAGCTCTGGAAGGCCCGCGCGAACTCGTAGCGATCCTTGGCGAATTCAACCGGATCGGCGCCGGCCTTCCAACATTGCTCGGCCTGGCGCAGCGAAATGGCGCCTGCCGCACCGCCGTCGATATGGCCGAAGGCGCCGCCGCCAGCCGTCATGATCAGGTTTGAATGGCCGAGGTTTTCGAAGAAACCGGGCATCCGCAGCGCATTCATGCCACCCGAGATGATCGGCGTGGTCGGGTTCATGCCCTGCCATTCCTGGTGGTAGAACGGCCCGTCGGCACTGTCGTCGGTGATCATGTAGGCCATCAGCTTGTCCGCTGGTTCGCCTTCCATCTTGCCGAAGCCCATGGTGCCGGTGTGGATGCCCGATGCACCCTGCAGGCGGGCCATCTTGGAGAGCACGAAGGCGGTGTAACCCCGCTTGGACTGCGGCGAGGTGACCGCGCCGTGACCTGCGCGATGGTAGTGCAGGTACTGCTTGGGGAAGGCGCGGCGCGCCGTGGTGATGGCCGCGGGGCCCGCCACGTAGCCGTCCACCAGGAAGGCGACGTGGTCGGCGTTCTCGCCGAAGGTTTCTAGGATGTATTCGCCGCGCGCAAGCATCTCGTAGTGGTCGTCGGCGGTGATGTTGAACGAGAACAGCTTGGGCATGCCGGTCTTGTCCTGGGCGCGGATCATGGCTTCGTTGACCGCCTTGACCATCTCCTTGTAGGGCGCGAAGACCTGGTTGCCCTGCGGCTCGTCGTTCTTGATGAAGTCGCCGCCGAGCCAGAAATCGTAGCAGGCATCGGCGAAGGGCTTGGGCCGCAGGCCAAGCTTGGGCTTGATGATCGTGCCGACAATGAAGCCGCCGTCGACGACCGGGCGGCCGAGAACACGCCACAGGTCCCTGATCGTGGTCGACGGACCGTCGAACAGGCGCATGAAGGCGGGCGGCACGCAGAAATCGTGCATCTTGCCGTATTCGACGTCGCCCATGCCCTGGTTGTTGCCGATCGTCAGCGTCAGGAAGGAGGCGAGCATTGCCCGGCCGTCGATGATATTGCGGTCGAAAAGCTCGATGGGGTAGGCGATCTTCATGATCTCCCTGGCCTCGTCGATCTCGTAGACGATCGCATCGACACCGCGGGTGAAGTCATCGGTGGTCGAGACCTCGACATTGGTGCCGGTGGACGACTCGGCGGCGAAATGCGCCGCGGTTTCAAGATATCCGCCGAAACCTTTCTTCGGCTTCATGATGTAGGCGCACAGCACATGCTTGCCGCCGGCGATCAGGTCTTCTTCCTTCAGCGAGAGGTTCGCGTAACGTCCAGACTGGTCCATAATCGTATCCTCCGTCGATAGTTCATGCCGCTCTTGCGGCAGTGGCTTGCGGGGCAAGGGTGCCGGCGGCGTAGCGCCGGGCCATTTCGTCCATCGGGATCGCCTTGATCTTCGAGGCGTTGCCGGCGGTGCCGAAGGCCTCGAAGCGATCCCGGCAAAGGTCGCGCATCGCGTCCATGGCGGGCTTAAGGAACTTGCGCGGATCGAACTCGGCGGGGTTCTCCTTCGCGATGCGACGGAACTGGCCGGTCATCGCCATGCGGCAATCGGTGTCGATGTTGACCTTGCGCACGCCATGCCTGATGCCGCGCACGATCTCCTCGACGGGAACGCCGAAGGTCTGGGGCATGTCGCCGCCGAATTCGTTGATGATGTCCTGCAATTCCTGGGGCACCGAGGACGAGCCGTGCATAACGAGATGCGTGTTCGGCAGCTTCTCGTGGATCGCCTCGATGACAGTCATGGCGAGAATGTCGCCGGTCGGTTTGCGGGTGAACTTGTAGGCGCCGTGCGAGGTGCCGCAGGCGATCGCCAGCGCATCGACCTTGGTGCGCATGACGAAATCGACCGCCTGGCCGGGATCGGTCAGCAACTGGTCATGGCTGAGCTTGCCCTCGGCGCCGTGACCGTCTTCGGCCTCGCCTTCGCCGGTTTCCAGCGAACCGAGGACGCCGAGCTCGCCCTCGACCGAGGCGCCGACCCAATGGGCCATGCGCGACACCCGCTCGGTGATCTCGACATTGTATTCGTAGGATGCCGGGGTTTTGGCATCAGCCTCCAGCGAACCGTCCATCATCACCGAGGTGAAGCCGTGGCGGATGGCGGTCATGCAGGTCGCTTCGCTATTACCGTGGTCCTGGTGCATGCACACCGGTATTTCCGGATAGATATCGACGAGGGCGTCGATCATTCGCGCCAGCATGATGTCGTTGGCGTAGGAACGCGCGCCGCGCGACGCCTGGATGATGACCGGCGCGTCGCAAGCCTTGGCAGCTTCCATGATGGCAAGCCCCTGTTCCATGTTATTGATGTTGAATGCGGGCACGCCGTAGCCGCGTTCGGCGGCGTGGTCGAGCAATTGGCGAAGGGTGATGCGGGCCATTAATCAAGCCTCCTGTTCGGATCGGGTTGGATATTCATGGGCGAGAGGTTCGGGCAGCAGGGTTTTGAGCATCTCCTGCCAGCCGTCCGGATTGGCGGGCGGATCGCCAGCGTCGATGTAGTAGTCGCCGAGCACAGAGAGCCGCATGGCGAAGATCCGTCCCTGGCGGCGTTCGTCGCGATGGAAGCGCAGGTTCTCCAGCAGTGCGATCATCCCGTGTCCGACCTGCGCCAGTCGCGCCTCGGCGCCGGTTCCGACGCTCTCGTTGATGAAGGTAATCGGCCTGCCCGTTTCCGTTGCCAGCGGTCCGACGAATTGGGACAGGCTCAATGCCGGGTTGATGTCGCCGGCGGGGTTTCCGAGCCCCGCGATCACGGCAACGCGCGCGCCGCGGTCGGCGAGATCGACGAGCAGCCTGGCGAGGCGGTCGCTGACCCCGCGATCGAAACTTGCGCGGACCAGCACCGTCCTGGCCGCAAGCACGATGCCCGCATCGGTCATTGAGACGGCTGCCATCATTGTGACGGTCCTTTCGTGGCGACGAGGTCGAGCGCCACGTCGGCAACGGTTTCCGGCGTGATGCCAAAATGCTTGTAAAGGTCGGCAGCGGGTGCGCTGGCGCCGAACGAGTTCATGCCGATAAATGCGCCGTCGGAACCGATCCATCGATCCCAGCCAAGACGCGCCGCCGCCTCGACCGCGATGCGCGGAGCGCTCCCCAGAACCGCGTCCTGATAGGTCTGGTCCTGCTGCTCGAACAATTCCCAGCTCGGCATGGAAACGATCGCGGCCCGGATGCCGTGTTCGGCCGCTAGCTTGTCGGAAGCAGTCTTGGCGATCTCGACCTCGGATCCGGTGGCAAGCAATGTTATATCGCGGGCGCCGCTCGTTTCGCGCAGAACATAGGCGCCACGGGCGGAGCGGTTTTCAGGGGTGTGGCTTTCGCGCAGCATCGGCAGTCCTTGGCGGGAGAGGACAAGTACGCTTGGGCGGTCCGCCGTTGCCAGCGCCAGCTCCCAGGCTTCGGCTGTCTCGATGATGTCAGCCGGGCGGAAGACATTCATGTTGGGAGTGGCGCGGAGCATGGCCAGGTGCTCGACGGGCTGGTGGGTCGGTCCGTCTTCGCCGAGGCCGATGGAGTCGTGGGTCATGACATAGATAACCCGCTTGCCGATCAGGGCTGACAGGCGCATGGCGCCGCGCGCGTAGTCGGTGAACACCATAAAGGTGCCGCCATAGGGAATGAATCCGCCGTGCAGGGCGATGCCATTCATTGCCGCGGCCATCCCATGCTCGCGGATGCCATAGTGGATGTACCGGCCCTTGAATTTGCCGGGCGCAACCGATTCCATGCCCTTGGTGACCGTCAGGTTGGAATGGGTGAGATCGGCCGAACCGCCGATTGTCATTTTCGTCGCTGCGTTGATCGCGGTCAGTGCCATCTCGGACGCCTTGCGGGTGGCGACCTGCGTCGCCTTTTCGACGTGCTCCTTGCGGAAGGCGGCAAGCGCGCGGGCGACGGATGGCGGTACCTCGCCGGATATCGCGGCATCGAATGCCTTGCGGCGCGGCGCGGCTGCATGGCGGGCCTTCCAGTCCGATCGCCGTGTCGCGCCACGCGCCGCGATCGCCAGCCAAGCCGAGACGATATTCTCGGGAACGACAAAGGGCTGGTGGGGCCAACCGATATTGGCGCGAGCAGCAGAAATCTCGGCCTCGCCGAGCGGCGCGCCGTGGGTCTTCTCGGAACCCTGCATGTTCGGGGCGCCCTTGCCGATGATGGTACGGCAGGCGATCAGCGACGGTTTACGGGTCTTGCGCGCTTTCTCGATCGCCGCGGCGACGGCCTCCATGTCATGGCCGTCGACGGTCTGCACATCCCAACCGGCCGCCTTGAAGCGGGCCGGCTGGTTCATTGAGGTGGAGAGCGATGTCGGGCCGTCGATGGAGATTCGGTTGTCGTCCCACAGAACGATCAGACGCGAGAGCTTCAAGTGGCCGGCAAGGTCGATCGCCTCGTGGCTGATGCCCTCCTGGAGGCAGCCGTCGCCGGCAATCACATAGGTGAAGTGATCGACGAGTTTCGGACCGAAACGTGCGGCCATCATGCGCTCGGCGAGCGCCATGCCGACAGCCGTCGCGATGCCCTGGCCGAGCGGACCGGTGGTGGTCTCGATGCCGAGGGCATGGCCATATTCCGGGTGGCCGGCCGTATGCGACCCCAATTGCCGGAAGCGCTCCAACTCGTCCATCGGCATGTCGGCATAACCGAGCAGGTGGTGGATCGCATATTGCAGCATCGATCCGTGACCGGCCGACAAAATGAAGCGGTCGCGGTCGGGCCAGTGCGGCGCGGCGGGATCGATGGTGATGAAGCGATTGAACAGGACGGCGGCGACATCGGCCATGCCCATCGGCATACCGGGATGTCCCGAATTGGCTTTCTGGACGGCGTCCATGGCGAGCGCGCGGATGGCATTGGCCATGTCGCGCTCGGTTGCAGTCGCGGTCGCCGTTGTTTCGGTGCGGGCATTCATCTTGGCGGTCCTCACGAGGCGCGGCGCTTGTTGTCCATCAGCTTGTGGATCAGCGGCGTGAAAATGAGCTGCATGGCGAGATCGAGCTTCTCGCCGGGGCAAACGATGGAGTTGGCGCGGCTCATGAATGAGCCATCCAACATCGACAGCAGGTAAGCGAAGTCGATGCCGCGCGGATTGGCGAAGCGGATGACAAGCATCGATTCAGCCGGTGTCGGGATCCAGCGCGCAATGAACGGGTTGGACGTATCGACCGTCGGCACGCGCTGGAAATTGATGTTGGTCTGCGAGAACTGCGGGCAAATATAGCGTGCATAGTCGGGCATGCGGCGCAGGATCGTGTCGGTGACGGCCTCGGTGGAGTAGCCGCGCGATGCCTTGTCGCGATGGATCTTCTGGATCCATTCGAGATTGATGACCGGGACGACGCCAATCTTGAGGTCGACATGGCGCGCCAGGTTGATCTCTTCGGTCACGGCGCAACCATGAAGGCCTTCGTAGAACAACAAGTCGGAAGACGGCAGGTCCTCCCAGTCGGTAAACGTGCCCGGCGCTCCGCCATAATGCGCTGCTTCCTTGTCGTCGTGGATGTAGTGGCGGGTCTTGCCGCTTCCCTTGCGGCCATATTCCTCGAACACCGATTCCAGGGTCTCGAGTTCGTTGGTCTCGGGGCTGAAATGGGAGAAATTCCTGTTTCCAAGGGCTTCCTCCTCGGCCATCTTCCCCTTCATACCGGCGCGGTCGTATTTGTGGAACGCGTCGCCCTCGATAAAGGCTGCGGTCACGCCCTCGCGCGAGAAGATTTTAGAAAAGGTGTCCTTGACCGTCGTCGTGCCT
>JBNLDE010000136.1:0-14421 GCA_050304175.1 Zhengella sp.
TCTGGCGAGAACTCGGTCGAGGTTCCCGGGACGGACCGCGGCGACGAGATCGGCGAGATGGCGCGGGCGGTGCTGGTGTTCAAGGAAGCGGCGATCGAGAAGATCCGGGTCGAGGCCGAGGCGGCGGAAAACCGCACCGCGACCGAGGCCGAGCGCGAGCGCAGCGCCGCGCAGAAGGCGCGCGAGGCCGAGGAGGATCATATTGCCGTCGACAACCTGGCGGCCGGTCTTGCCGCGCTTGCCGATGGCGACCTGACCTACCGCATCGACGTCGAGTTCGCCGCCAAGACGCGGAAGCTGAAGGACGACTTCAACCGCACCGCCGACCAGCTGCAGGAGGCCATGCTGACGATTACCCAGGCGATCGACGGCATGCGCGACGGCACCGGCGAGATCACCCAGGCGGCCGACGACCTGTCGCGGCGCACCGAGCAGCAGGCGGCAAGCCTGGAAGAGACGGCAGCCGCGCTCGACCAGATCACCGAGGCCGTCCGGACCACGGCCGGCAATGCCGGCAAGGCGTCCGACGCCACCGACCAGGCCCGCGGCAATGCGGTCAGGTCGGGCGAGGTGGTTGGCCAGGCGGTCGTCGCCATGGCCGAGATCGAGAAGTCGTCGCAGCAGATCAGCCAGATCATCGGCGTGATCGACGAGATCGCCTTCCAGACCAACCTTTTGGCGCTCAATGCCGGGGTCGAGGCGGCGCGCGCCGGCGAGGCCGGCAAGGGCTTTGCCGTGGTCGCCCAGGAAGTCCGCGAACTGGCGCAGCGCTCGGCGGAAGCGGCCAAGGAGATCAAGGGACTGATCTCGACCTCGGGCCGTCATGTCGGCCAGGGAGTCGAGCTGGTCGGCCAGGCCGGCGAGTCGCTGGAGCAGATCGTGGCCCAGGTGGCCTCGATCTCCGACCTGATGAGCGAGATCGCGACCTCGGCGGGCGAGCAGTCGACCGGCCTTGGCGAGGTCAACACCGCGGTCAACCAGATGGACCAGGTCACCCAGCAGAATGCGGCCATGGTCGAGCAGTCGACCGCCGCCAGCCATTCGCTCGCCCAGAAGGCCGACGAGTTGCGCCGCCTGATCAGCCGCTTCAAGCTCCACGGCGCGCCAAGGCGCGTCGACCTCGCCGCAACAGCGGCCAAAAAACCCTCCGCGTAATCATCACGCGGCGTGACATAGCCGCCATGAAGGGAAGGCGCGGACGATACGCCGCGCCCCGACCACCAGCTCGGCGCTCAGGCCAAACCGGCCTGGGCGCCGATTTCCTTAACCAGCTGCTCAGCCGCCTCGCGCACCGTCGCTGACAGGCCCTGTCCCGCAGAGAAGTCCGCGCCTTCGATGCCGCACACAATCAGGCGCTGCGGCAAGCCCTCGAGCGCGCGTGCGGTCTCGACGGCCTCGGCCAGTCCGAAGCGGTGCGTCGAATAGTGAAACAGTCCCGCGGGCAGCGGATCGGCCGCCGCGTCGAACCTGACGCGTGTTCCGGGGGCGGCCCCGCTCCGCGTCGCGTCAACGATGACCAGATCGGTGTGAGCGGCGAAAAGATCGATCAGTCCGGTGCCGTCGCCACCATGCACTTGCGCCGGCAGGCCAAGCCGGACGATCTCGGCCGCGACCCACGGGCCGACGCCGTCGTCGTGGCGCCACGCATTGCCGACACCGATGACAAGCGGCTGGTCAGGCACGATCGATCGTCAGCTTCAGAAAATGCGTCGCGCACGAGATGCAGGGATCGTAGTTGCGAATCGTCTGCTCGCAGCGCCAGCGCAGATCGTCATCGCTCATCGCGAGATTGGCGGCCACGACGCGGGCGAGATCCGCCTCGATCTGCGGCTGGTTCTGCGAGGTCGGCGGCACGATCTGCGCCTCCTCGACCTTGCCGTCGCCGTCGATCCGGTAGCGGTGATAGCAGATACCGCGCGGCGCCTCCGTGCAGCCATGGCCTTCCCCGGCGCGCGGCGGCGCATCGGTGAAGGATGGTTCGAACGGCTCGTATTCACGCGCCAGCCGCAAGGCCTCCTCACAGGCATATTGCACCTCGACCATGCGCACGAGGATTGACTTGAACGGATTGCGCTCGATGGGTCCCAGGCCTGCCTCTTCAGCAGTCTCGCGGCAGCTTGCGGTCAGGCGCTCGTGGTTGTTGGCATAGCGCGCCAGCGGACCGACCAGATAGGGCGAGCCGTCGCGCATGCGCCCGTGCAGCGCATTCGACCGCGCGACATGGTCTTCCATGAAATGGTCATTGAAATCGGCAATCGCGATGTCGAGCCCGTGGCTCGAACCGATGCGTCCCTCGATGATCGGATAGACCGCCGGATGGACGAGCGACACGAAGTGATAGTCGGCCTCGTCGTCGGGGAAATCGAACCCGGCAAAGGCGAGCGCGATCTCGCGGGCAGCCTTGGCGCCCCACTCGAGTTCCGGCACCAGCGCCCGGACCGCCGATGGGTCCGGCGCACGGTAGAAACCGCCGATGCGCGTATTGACGGGATGGACAGCGCGGCCGCCGATCGTCTCCATGATCGAATTGCCGAGCTTCTTGAGCCGTAGTGCCTTCCTGACCAGCTCAGGATTTACATTCGCGATCTGGATCGCGTCATGCAGGCCGAGAAAATCGGGCGCATGCAGCATCGCGGCGTGCAGCACATGGCTCTGGATCCACTCCCCGCAATAAAGCATCCGGCGCAGCGCGTAGGCTTGCGGCGTGATCTCGACACCCAGGGCCATCTCGACCGCCTGGCTGGCACTGGCGATATAGGCGATCGGACAGATGCCGCAGATGCGCGAGGTGATGTCGGGCGTTTCGTGGGCGTCGCGCCCCTGCAGGAAGGCCTCGAAGAAGCGCGGCGGCTCAAAGATGCGGAACTCGACAGCTTCGATGGTCTCGCCCCTGAGGCGGACATGCAGCGCGCCCTCGCCCTCCACACGGGCCAGATTGTCGACCTGGATGATGCGCTCAGTCATGGCGTTCGCTTTCCCGCCGGAATTCCGGTGCCCCGGCGTTGAAGCTGCGATAGATGTCGCGAAGCGCAGCCTGTCCCATCCCGTCCGCCGCAAGCCGCTGCGACAGCGCGACCGTGTTGGCGTTTTCCTTGGGACCGAAACAGCCGTAGCAGCCGCGCGCATGCGACGGACACAGATTGCCGCAGCCCGCCTGTGTGACCGGGCCGAGGCAGGGTGTGCCCCTGGCGACCACGACGCAGACCGTGCCCGCCCGCTTGCATTCGATGCATTGCGAGCCGCGCGGCACGTGCGGTTTACGCCCGGCCAGCGTCGCGGCGATAAGCTCGATCAGCTGGTGTTTCGACACCGGGCATCCGCGCAGTTCGAAATCGACCTCGACATGGTCGGCGATCGGCGTCGACGTTGCCAGCGTCGAGATGAAATCCGGCCGCGCATAGACCGCCCTTGTGTAGGCCTCGACGTCGGCGAAATTGCGCAGCGACTGGATGCCGCCGGCGGTCGCGCAGGCGCCGATCGTGATCAGCACCTTCGACTGGGCGCGGATCGCCTTGATGCGCTCGGCGTCATGCGGCGTGGTCACCGAACCTTCGACCAGCGAGATGTCGTACGGGCCTTTTTCGACCGCGCTGGTCGCCTCCAGGAAGTGCGCGATGTCTATGCGACCGGCAATGTCGAGCAACTCGTCCTCGCAGTCGAGCAGCGACAGCTGGCAACCGTCGCAGGACGAGAACTTCCAGACCGCGAGCTTGGGATTACTCATCGCTCAGATCTCCTTCTTCACGATAAGGCGCGCAAGATGCGCCCAGGTGAAGACCGGCCCGTCACGGCACACGAAATCAGGGCCGAACTGGCAGTGGCCGCACAGGCCGATCGCGCACTTCATGTTGCGCTCCATCGAAAGCCAGATGCGGTCTCCGGTGACCCCACGCCCGGTCAGGTCGAGCGCAGAAAACCGCATCATGATCTCGGGGCCGCACACGAAGGCCGAAACCGAGGCCGGGTCGGTTCCGCCAAGCGCGCTGTCGAAGGCCGTGGTGACCATGCCGACACGGCCTGTCCAGCCGGGCGCGGCATGATCGACCGTTACCTCGACCTCGGTGTCGAGCCGCGACTTCCAGCCCCGGACCTCGTCGACGAACAAGAGCTCGTCGGGCGAGCGTGCGCCGTAGATCAGCGTCATGCCGGCATAGTCGGCGCGATTGGCCAGCACATGATAGATCGCCGGACGCAGCGGCGCGAGACCCAGGCCGCCAGCCACGAACAGGATGTGCCGGCCCGTTTCGCGCGCCACCGGCCAGGCCGTGCCAAACGGTCCGCGCAAACCGATCATGTCGCCCGCCTTGAGCGCCGTGACCGCGCGCGACACCGCACCGACCCCGCGCGTCGTATGGACCAGCAGCCCCGGCTTGGAGGGATCGCCGGAGATCGACACCGGGATTTCCCCGACGCCGAAGACATAGAGCATGTTGAACTGCCCCGGTTCGAAAGCGGCCGTAGCCCCGTCGACGGGCTCTAGTTCCATTGAGGCGACGTCGGGCAGTTCCGGCCAGACCCGCGCGACGCGGAAACGGCGCGGAACCATCGGATCGGACATGGGCGCGGATTTCAACTGGCTCACCCCGCCTTGGCTCCGTATAGGTCGAGCAATTGCATCCGCATGGCGCGCATGCGCGCGGCCATGGGCGGCAGCCAGTGCTTGAACATCTCGTAGCCCAAAACCGGATTGTCCTCGCATTTTCCTCTGAGGCAGGTCGCGTCGAGACTGACGGCGCGCACATCGGTCACCGCGCGGGCATCCGACATGTGCCGGTAGGGCGGCACCAGCCACGACCAGCCGAGAATGTCGCCATCGTGAAGGGTCTCCACGATCAGCGGCTTCGTCTGCGGATTCGAGATCTCCACGGCGATGTCACCCTGGCGCAGGATGTAGATCTTGTCGGCGGAATCGCCCTCCGAATAGATGGTCTGTCCCGCCTTGAAATGTTCGTTGCGCGCGCAGCCCGCCAACAGTTCCAGCGTGTCCTTGTCAAACTCCCTGAACACGGGATGGCTGGAGAGAATTTCGTCGAATCCGTGTGTACGCATGGCCTAACTCTCCGCGGTTTCGGGCGCGGCCGCCATGGCGACCGCCTCTTCAACGATATCGATCCCGACCGGACACCAGGTGACGCAGCGCCCGCAGCCGACGCAACCCGAGGTGCCGAACTGGTCGTGCCAGCTCGACAGTTTGTGTGTCATCCACTGGCGGTAACGCGATTTGGTCGACCGGCGCACCGAGCCGCCGTGAATGTAGCTGAACTCGGCGGTGAAACAGCTGTCCCATACCCGCCACCGCTCGGCGTGATCGCCGCTCAGATCGTTGACGTCCTCGACATCGGAGCAAAAACAGGTCGGACAGGCCATGGTGCAGTTGGCGCAACTGAGACAACGCTCCGCGATCTCGTCCCAGTGCGGGTGGTCGAGCGCCGACCGCAAGGTTTCGGCAATGCCTGCGGGCATCTTTCGCGTTTGCATGGCCGCCGCGTGCGCGCTGATTTCCCGCGCGGCATCCACCTGGCTGGCATCCGCCGGCCGGGTCTCGACCAGATCCAGGATCGCGGCGCCCCGGTCGCTGCCGCACTCGGCAAGCATGACGCCGCCGCCAAGCTCCGTCAGCGCGATGTCGAACCCGCTTTCGGCGCGCGGCCCGGTGTTCATGCTGGCGCAAAAGCACGTATCCGCGGATCGCGAACACTGCACGGCGACGATCAGGCTCGCATCGCGTCGGCCTCCGTAACCGGGATCGGCAAATTCTCCTTGGCCAAACACCCGGTCATGCACGCCCATCGCCGCGATGTCGCAAGCGCGCACGCCGATGAGCGCGGTCTTTTGCGGTCGGTCGTCGTTCTCCGTGACCTCGAAACCGTCCGCCGTGCGCCAGGCCGACCACAGTTTCCGGCGCGCCGGAAACAGGCTGGCCTTCCAGGCATGCGGGCCGACGACATAGTCGAACCAACCGTCCGGGTTTCCCGGCACCAGTTCATAGTGACCGGGCGATTGCCTGTCCGACATCCCGCGTGGCAGGCCGGCCGTGTCACCGATCTCATCGAGCACGATCGCGCCGTCACGCAGGCGCGGCCCGATGACCCGCCAGCCATCGCGTATGAGCGCCGCAACGAGTTCGTCGGGGCTTTCGATCAAACATGCCTGCGGCGCCACATCATCCATTTCGGTACATGTTCAACATACAATCCGCTCCCGAATTCCGCGCCAGATTACCACCGGGGGATGTCGGGAACATGATCGCCATCAAACAACCGGACATAATTCGACGGCCGATACTAGCCGCCCAATCTGGTTTGCCAACAGGCCTCCACTCGAAATTGTCTAGAGCACCTCGTAGACCGCAACCCGCACTTGCGCCTTCTCGCGCGCGCCGGTTCCAACGCAGATCATTCGATTGAGGAACGCATAGCGTTCGTCTCCCGTCTCGAAACGCGGATGGGTGCGCATGTAGTAGAGCGCGGGATCGACATCCTCGCCCCGTGCCAGCCGTTCGATCACCTCGGCCGGGCCATGGCGGTAGCCGAAATTGCGGATGTCGACGAGGGCGCCGTCATGGGTCTCGATCGCATAGCGCGTATCGAGCTCGGCCGTGCCGTCGGCCATGATTGTCTGCCAGTCGGCACCGAGATTGAGGATGCGGCCGGAAAGCCGCTCGCCTTCTACGGTGCCGCCGATGATCGGGATAATCCGCCTGACGCCCCGCGGCGAATCGCCCAGTTGCATCGGCACAGCGAGATCGACCCTCAGATCGCAGAGATGACGGAGTTCCGGTTTTTGCATGGCAATTCCAGTCCTATTTCATGGTCATCGGCAGGAACAGCACCAGCGACGGGAACACGACCAGCAGGATCAGCCGCAACACGTCCACGCCGACGAACGGCAGCACGCCGCGGAAGATCGTCGGCAATTTCACCTCGCGCGCAATAGTGTTGATCACGAAGACATTCATGCCGACGGGCGGCGTGATCAGTCCGAGCTCGACCGTCATGACAATGATGACGCCGAACCAAATCGGATCGAAGCCGAGTTGGGTGACGACGGGAAACACGATCGGAACCAGCAGGATGATCATGGCCATGGCATCGAGAATGCACCCCATGACCAGGAAGAATCCGAGGATTACCGCGAGCGTGCCGTAGGCCCCGAGATCGAGACCGACCAGAAACGCGGTGATCTTCTGCGGCGTCTGGGTGATGGCAAGAAAATAACCGAACAGAATTGCGCCAATCAGGATCGTGTAGATCGCCACCGATGTGCGCAGCGCCTCGACAAGGCTGTCCAGGATCGATCGGAACCCCAGCCGGCCGCGCACGACGCCGATCACTGCGGTCAGCAACGATCCGACGGCCGCCGCTTCGGTCGCGGTCGTGATGCCGAAATAGATCGAGCCGATGATGGCAATAAACAGCAGGAGAACCGCCCACACGCCGGCCAGCGAATGGATTGCTTCGGAAAGGTCGAAGGTTGCCCCCGCCGGCAGCGCTCGGGCGTAGGCGATGCGCACGGTCGCCATGTACATGAGGATGGCCAGCAGGCCGGGCACGATGCCGGCGATGAACAGCTTGCCGACGTCCTGCTCGGTGATGAAGGCATAGACCGCAAGTACCACAGACGGCGGGATCAGGATGCCGAGCGTGCCGCCGGCCGCAATGACGCCGGTGGCAATGTCATCGCGATAGCCGACGCGCCGCATCTCCGGCAATGCGATCTTGGTCATGGTCGCTGCCGTGGCCACGGAGGAACCGCATATGGCGGCGAATCCGGCGCAGGCGCCGATGGTCGACAGCGCCATGCCGCCGCGGAACTGGCCGAGCCACGCCTGCCCGGTCCTGAACAACTCGCGCGACATGCCGGAATTCGTCGCCAGGACGCCCATCAGGACGAAGAACGGGATCAGCGACAGGTTGAAGTCGGTCACCGTGCGGATCGGCGATTGGGCTAGCAGGTTGAGCGCGGGCCCCCAACCGACAATCGAGGCAAAACCGCCGATGCCGACAAGGCCCATCGCGATCCCGATCGGCACCCGCACCACCATCAGCGCGAACAACACCACGAAACCCGAAAGGGCGACGAAATCGGAACTAGACATCATCGCCCTCGTCGTCGTGATCGGCGATTTCGACGCTCTCGAAGTGGTCGAGCTTGCCGCCGCGCATGATCATCAGAAGCCGTGCCAGGATCGCCACGATCGAAACCACCACACCGGCCCAGATCAGGCCGAGGAATGGCCAGGCCGGCATGCGCAGATCGAATGTCGCCTCGCCGCTGGCCTGGGCGCTGGCGACGCGATGAAACATCTTCCAGGCAAGCAGGCTCGTGAACAGCAGCAACACCGCCCAGGCAAATGCGTCGACCCATCGGCGCAACCAGTTGGGCATCATCTCGGCGAAAAGATCGACCTTGATGTGGGAGCCGCGATATCCGACCGAGGCGAAGCCCCACATAATGGCTGCACCGATCAGCAGGCGCGACAGGTCGAACGCATCCGGCACCGGGCTCGCCAGCAGGTAGCGGCCGCAGGCGGAGACCACGATCAACACGGTAATCGCGCCGAGCAGAATACCGGCAATCTTCTCGATAATGAGGGAAATCCTGTCCAGCAGGCCGTCAGGTTCCATGGCGTCCATCCGTTACTTGCAAGGCAAGGACACCGCGGAGCCTGAGCCGGCATCCGCGGTGTCCGGATTTGGTTTTAGAACTTGGCGTCGTGACGTTCGAGCGCCTCGATGTAGGAGGCCAGGATCGGCTCCGGATCAACGCCCTTGGCTTTCACGTCGGCCTTCCACTGGTCGATCAGGGGAGCGGCAGCGTCGCGCCACATCTGCACTTCCGCCTCTGTTGGCTTGTAGATCGTGTGTCCGCCGGCATCGATCATCTTCTGCTTGCCGGACGCCTCGTTCGCGGCCCAGCCGGCCGAGAACTTGCCCGACCATTCCGGGGTGCAGTGATCGTCGATCACTTTCTTGTCTTCGGCGCTCAGGTTTGCGTAGCTGTTCTTGTTGATCAGCAGCAACTGCGCCGAGACGTAGAACGGCATGTCGAGATGGTATTTCGTCTCGCTGTCGATGCCGAAAATGTTGATCGAATTCCAGGGGAAGGTGATGGCGTCGGCCGCGCCCTTGGCAATCGCCTCGCGGGCCTCCGGCGCCGGAACCTGGACCGGCGCACCGCCCAGATTGGAGATGAAGCGCGCCATGGTGGCATGCGCCGGACGCACGTTCATCCCCTTGATGTCTGCGGGAACATGGACCGGTTTCTTGGAATGGATCGTGCCCGGGTCATGGGGATTGGCGATGCAGAATTTGACGTCCGACATCTCCTTCTCGGCAATCGGCGCATACCATTCATGCATGGCCACCGCGCCGCGCTCGGCGTTGTTCATGAAAAACGGGATCTCGATCAGGCTGTAGATTGCGAACCGGCCGGCTTGGTATCCGGGGTTGGTGTAGGTGATGTCGGCAATACCGTCGCGCGCCATGTCGTAGTGATCTGGCGCCTTGCCCAGTTGCTGGGCTGGAAAGATCGTGATCTTGATTCGGCCATTGGAGGCTTCCTCGACCGATTTGACCCAGGGTTCGATTCCCAGCGTCTGGATCGGGTGCGTTGCGGGCACCCAGTGCGAAAGGCGCAGTTCGACCTCGGCGGCGCTCGCCGACGTAATTGCCGCAAGTGCTACCGAGCCCGCGAGAAGCAGGGTTTTTCTCAATTTCATTGTTAATCCTCCCATGGATCAATATTATTGGCCGATCGGCATCGCCGATTTTGTGGGGCATCGGAAATGTTATATACACTAATGAAATATGCAACCTGAATGATGTTTCATCTGCCCTGCGGCCATGGCGCGGACCATCGCTGCCAGCCTGCCTGCTGCACATGACCCGGCCATATGCTATTCGTCCCGGTGAAGACCCGTCCTATATAAGGGCAGGCGAATACGGGCACGGTTGATGACGGACGAAACCACCGGTGACAGCACAGCAAGGCGGGCCGCCGAGCGGATCGTCGTGTTCGCCGGCGCCGTGCGCGAGCGCTGGCGGCGGTTTTGGCGGCTGTTTTCGCGTCGTATGCCCAAGCGGCTCTATGCGCGTTCGCTGATCATCGTGATCGCGCCGATGATCCTGCTGCAATCTGTCATCGCATTCGTGTTCATGGAGCGCCACTGGCAAACCGTGACCCAGCGCCTGTCGAAGGCGGTTGTTCGCGACATCGCCGCCATCATTGATCTGACCGAGACCTATCCGCCCGGTGACAACTATGCCCAGGTGATCCGCATTGCCCAGGAAAGGCTGGGGCTCAAGGCCGACCTCCTGCCGCCCGATCCGTTGCCGCCACCGGGACCGAAACCGTTCTTCTCGATCCTCGACACGACGCTGTCGAACGAAATCACAGCGCAGATCAACCGCCCGTTCTGGATCGACACGGTCGGCAACTCCAACGTCGTGGAAATCCGCATCCAGCTTGAAAACAAGGTGTTGCGGGTCTTTGCGCGCCGCAGCCAGGCCTATGCGTCGAACACCCACATATTCCTGTTGTGGATGGTCGGCACGTCGCTGGTTTTGCTGATCATCGCCATCCTGTTCCTGCGCAACCAGATTCGCCCGATTCAACAGCTGGCGGAAGCGGCCGAGAGCTTTGGCAAGGGTCGTCCGACGCCGGCCGACTTCCGTCCGCGCGGCGCCGAGGAGGTCCGCCGCGCCGGCGCCGCCTTCCTGTTGATGCGTGAACGCATCGAGCGCCAGATCGAGCAGCGCACAGCCATGCTCGCCGGCGTCAGCCACGATCTGCGGACCATCCTGACCCGGTTCAAGCTGCAACTCGCCCTGGTCGGCTCGACATCGGATGTCGAGGCGATGGAGCGCGACATCGCCGACATGCAGTCCATGCTCGAGGGCTACCTTGCCTTTGCCCGAAGCGAAGCCGCTGAAGATGTCGGCCCGTTCAGCCTTGAAAACCTGGCTGGCAAACTGAGAGAGGAAGCCGAACTGCGCGACGTCGAATTCGATATCGCGATTGCCGGCAGCCCGGACGTTACGGTCCGTCCGAATGCCTTCTCGCGGCTGGTTTCCAACATTGTCGGCAATGCTTTTCGCTATGCCGGGCATGTCAGCGTTCGGATCACGCATGCCCAGCGAAGCATAACCGTGATCGTCGACGACGACGGCCCCGGCATTCCGCCCGACAAACGCGAGGAGGTATTCAAACCGTTCTACCGGCTCGACGAGGCCCGCAATCAGGACGAAGGCGGAACCGGTCTCGGCCTGTCGATCGCCCGCGACATCGCACGCAGCCATGGCGGCGACGTCAAGCTCGACGATTCGCCGCTCGGCGGTCTTCGCGCCATCGTCCGCCTGCCGGTGTGAATTCTGGCTAGTACAGTGCGCCGCCGTCCGGTACGCGTTTGTCGATCGCCGCAAGCACGACTTCGCCATCGGGATCGGGGAATCCCAGCGTCAGCACCTCCGACATGAACCTGCCGATCTGGCGCGGCGCGAAATTGACCACCGCCATCACCTGTTTGCCGACGAGATCGTCGACACCGTAATGGACCGTAATCTGTGCCGAAGTCTTCTTGACGCCGATTTCGGGGCCGAAATCAATCCACAGCTTGATGGCCGGCTTGCGGGCTTCGGGAAATGGCTCGGCCTTGACCACGGTTCCCGCGCGGATATCGACCCGCGCGAAATCCTCGAAGGCGATCTCAGGTTTGATTGGCATGGTCAGGCCGTTCCGTAGGTCTCGAAAATAGCGCCCTGCATCGCCTCTTCCGCGCTCTGTCCAGCCCAAACGACGAACTGGAAAGCCTGGAAATAGGCTTCGCACGATTCCAGCGACGAATTGAGCATCGTCTCGACCTGAAGCGCGGTCGGCTCCAGTCCGCCGGCCAGGATCAGCGTCTGGCGAAACATGATCGCGCCTTCTTTGCTCCAAAGGTCGAAATGACCGAACAGCAGCTGTTCGTTGATCACCGACAGCAGGCGCATCACTTCATCGACCCTCGTTTCCGGCACCTTCAGATCGAAGGCGCACGCGACATGGAGGGCCTCGAAATCCTCCATCCAGGAAAACGAGACGTGGTAATCCGTCCAGGCGCCGGCGACCGCGATCGCGATCTCGTCCTCCACGCATCGTTCGAACGCCCAGTCCAGCGACGTCGCCACCTGCTCGATCACATCGACCGGGTTGCTGTCGCGGAATTCCTGCATTTCGATCAGGCTCATGATAACCCCTCGTTGGCGGCCGCCGCCGGTTCCGCCGTTGCTACGCCTGAATACACTGTGAAACGCGGCAACCCCCGCCGGGCCTGCCTTCCGCATGTCGTTACGAATCATGCTTGAGAATCAGTGTATTGATGCTGACTCACGTGGCCAGCCCTTTTTCAAAGGCCAGCGAAGAACCATGTGGATGGCGCTTGAATCAACGCCTCACCGGTCAGGCTTAAGCGACTCCGCCGCAACGGCTTTTCAGCGCGCGGGGCCTGTGTAAAAAAACCTGCGGAAAACCGTTTCAGGCGTCCTTGGCAGCCTTCGTCGCGCGACCCGACTTGCCGGCACTCGCGCCGGCGAGCTTTTCTTCCAGCGCCGCGACGCGCTCGGCAAGCGCCTTGTTCTCCGCCCGCGCCTTGACCGCCATGTCGCGCATCGCCTCGAATTCCTCGCGCTGAACAAGATCCATCGATGCGATGAAACGCTCGAATTGGGAGCGCATGGCATTTTCGGCTTCACGGCGGACACCCTGTGCAGCGCCCGCTGCGTCGGTCATCAGCTTGGCGAACTCGTCGAGAATGCGGTTGGGTCCATTCGCGGTCATGTCGGCACCTTTCATCTGCATTTCAGGTAAGGCCGCGGACCGCGAAAAGCAAGCGCTGGCCTGCCTTGACCTCGCCATCGCCCTGCAGCATGGTCCGCGCGAAAAAATCGCGCGGAGCCCGTCATTGCCAGAACCGCTTCTCCTGCCCCTGGCCGTCCTGCCGTTCCCCCGGATCGATCCGGTGATCTTCTCGGTCGGACCGTTGTCGGTCCATTGGTACGGCCTCGCCTATGTTGTCGGCATCCTGTTTGCCTGGTGGTACGCCCGCCGCATCGCCGCCACGCCGCGCCTCTGGGCCGGTGAAAAACCGGCGATGACGGCGGTCGATCTCGACGACTTTGTCGTCTGGGCCGCGATCGGCGTCGTCGCCGGCGGGCGGATCGGCTACATCCTTTTCTACGACCTCCCGCGCTACCTGGCCGAACCTGCCGACATCATCAAGATCTGGACGGGCGGCATGTCGTTCCATGGCGGCATCCTCGGGGTCACGCTGGCGATGATCCTGTTTGCCCGCTCGCGCGGAATCCTGGTGTGGTCGATGTTCGACACCGTGGCCGCATCGGTGCCGATCGGCCTCATGCTCGGCCGGATTGCCAATTTCATCAATGCCGAGCTTTGGGGCCGGCCGACCGACGTGCCCTGGGCCTTCGTCTTTCCCACCGATCCTGAATCGCTTCCGCGCCATCCAAGCCAGCTTTATGAAGCCACGCTCGAAGGCCTCGCCGTTTTTGTCGTTCTTGCCTGGCTTGTGTGGGGCCTTGGCAAGCTCAAGCGCCCGAAATTCGTCAGCGGCGCTTTCATATGCGGTTACGGCCTGTCGCGCATCGTCGTCGAGTTTTTCCGCATGCCCGATGCCCAGATTGGCTACCTCGCCGGCACGAACTGGCTGACAATGGGCATGATCCTGTCCCTGCCGATGGTGCTGATCGGCATTTGGGCCATGGCCACTGCCACCGGTCCCGAAACGGCCAAATGACAGCGCTCAAGCGGCGCATGATCGACCTGATTCGGGCCGCCGGCCCGGTCAGCGTGGCCGATTTTTTCGCAGCCTGCCTGTTCGACCCCGAGCACGGTTACTACACCACGCGCGAACCCTTCGGCCGCGCCGGCGACTTCATCACCGCGCCCGAGGTCAGCCAGTTGTTCGGTGAGATGATCGCCGCCTGGATCTGGCAGAACTGGCAGTCGATCGGTGCGCCGGAGCACTTCGCCTTCGCCGAGATCGGCCCGGGCCGCGGCACGCTGATGGCCGACATAACACGCGCTTTGTCGCGGATCGGCGGCGGCGCGTTCATGCAGGCAGCCGGCGTCTGCATGATCGAAGCGAGCCCGCGCCTGGCCGATGTGCAGCGCAAGGCCCTGGGCCACCTGCCCGGCAAACCGCGTTGGCTGTCCGCAGTCGGCGAACTGCCCGATCTGCCGCTGATCATTGTCGGCAACGAACTGTTCGACGCTCTACCGGTTCGCCAATACGTGAAAACCGGCAATGCCTGGCGCGAACGCGTGGTCGCGCTGAACGAAACCGGCGACAGCCTCGCCTTTGCCATCGGGACGGGGGTAGCCGATCCCGCATCGCTGCCAGACGGCGCGGAGAATGAGCCGGAC
>JBNLDE010000137.1:0-8556 GCA_050304175.1 Zhengella sp.
TGTTGGCTGCCGGTTTGGGCCTGATCGTCCTGCTATTCGGCACAAAACATCGCAATACGTCTGTGCTTGGAAAAGTGCCTGACACCAAGATTTACCGCGACATAGCACACTATCCAGACAGCGAAACGTACCCCGGGCTACTCATCATCCGCTTTGACGGCGCTCTCTTCTTCGCCAACGCCCATGACTTCGTGAATGCCGTCCGCAAAGCCATTGCGGCCGCCGACCCGCCCCCGCGCGCCATCCAGCTTGACCGGCCGTATCGACAACCGCGATCGGCTCAGTTCATCCGCGACGGGCTGCCATTGGGGAAGAACAACTGCTGGCCGTCGACCTTATAGCCGGCGATCGCGCCCTGCCCTTCGTCCGACAGCAGCCAGTCTATGAAGGTCTGGCCTTCCTCGACCTTGACCGACGGGCACTTGTCCTTGTTGACGAGAATGACGCCATACTGGTTGAACATTGCCTTGTCGCCCTCGACCGCGATCTTGAAGTCGCCCTTGTTCTTGAACGAAATCCAGGTCGCGCGGTCCGTCAGAACATAGGCGCCCATGCCGACGCCCGCGTTCAGGGTCGCGCCCATTCCCGATCCGGTCGAGCGATACCAGTCCCCGGATCCGGCTGCCGGATCGAGCCCGGCCGCCTTCCACAACGCGATCTCTTTCTTGTTCGTACCGGAATCGTCGCCCCGGGAAGCGAACAGCGCCTTTGTGCCGGCGATCTTTGCCAGCGCCGCCTTCGCGTCATTGGTTCCGGCGATGCCGGCCGGGTCGGAGGCCGGCCCGACAATGACAAAGTCATTGTACATCAGGTCGAAGCGCTTGACGCCGTATCCGGCAGCAACGAACCTCTCCTCAGACGGCTTGGCGTGCACCAGCAAGACATCGGCATCGCAGTTTTGTGCGTTCTTGATCGCCTGGCCGGTGCCGACCGCCACGACATTGACCTTGATTCCCTTCGCGCTCTCGAACATTGGCAGCAGATATCCGTAGAGGCCGGAATTTTGCGTCGAGGTTGTCGATTGAACCAGGATCGACTTCTCCTGGGCGTTCGCCGGCGAAAGCGCGATGAGAACACCGGCTACCGCCGCCAGGCCAAACCATCCTGCTGAAATTTTCATCTGTTCGATCTCCCTTCAAGTCGCATCTGGAATTTGTCCGTTGAGATAAGCGCGGGCCGCCGTCGAAACGGGCTCCGCGAAAAATGTGTCCGCGTCCGCCTGCTCCGCGACCTTGCCCGCGTACAGGAACACGATCTCGGATGCCAGCCGCCGCGCCTGTCCGACATCATGGGTAATCATGATTATCTTGGTCCCGCGCGCCGCCGCTGCATTGACGATTGCCTCGATGGCGAAGATGGAGCTGGGGTCCAGGCTCGCCGTCGCCTCGTCGAGGAACAGGACATCAGGTTCGCACGCAAGGGCCCGTGCCAACGCAAGCCGTTGCTGTTCGCCGCCCGAAAGCAACCGCGCCGGCCGCGCGCCCAACCCGGCAAGCCCGACATGGTCGAGCAGTTCGTCGCGGCGGCGGTGGTTTGCCGCGCCCCGGGCCTTCAGCACGAAATCGACATTCGCCGCTACCGACCGGCGCAGCAAAACCGGCTTTTGGAACACCATGGCCTGGCGCGCGCGCAGATCCGCGTCCATTGGCCGGCCTTCCCAGCTGACCTTGCCGCCTGCCGGCTCGATCAAGCCGTGCAGCAGGCGCAGCAACAGGCTCTTGCCCGCGCCGTTGAAACCCATGATCGCCGTAATTCCGCGGTCGTAGAATTCGAGGCTGATGTCTTCGACCAGCGCCTTGCCGCCGGCATTGAAATTGAGACCGCGGCAGGAAAGCGCGTGGGACGCGGGCACAATGCCACCGCCGGAGGATTTGGCAAGGGACACGACGCGCTCATGCATAGGCATAACGGGCCGCCGTGAGCCGAAACGCCGAAACCAGCGCATTGACGATGAGCGACAGCGCCAACAACACGATCCCGAGCGCCATGGCCAGAGGCAGGTCGCCTTTCGATGTCTCGAGCGCGATCGCCGTCGTCATCACCCGGGTCAGGTGATCGATGTTGCCGCCGACGATAATGACCGCGCCGACCTCGGCCGCGGAGCGGCCAAAGGCGGCCAGCGCGACCGTGATCAGCGAATAGCGTCCGTCCCAGATGATCGCTCGCACCTGCGCCAGCCGTGACAGCGCAAACGAGGCGAACTGTTCCCGGTACTCGGTGTGGAGATCCTCTAGCACCTGCCGCGACAGCGCCGCCACGATCGGCGAAATCAGAATGGTCTGGGCGATGATCATCGCGCCGGGCGTATAGAGCAGGCCGAGCCAGCCAAACGGTCCCGCCCGCGACAGGTTGAGATAGACGAACAAGCCGACCACGACCGGAGGCAACCCCATCAGCGCATTCATCAGCACGATGACGCCGGCACGGCCGGGAAAGCGGCTCACCGCCACCAGCGCCCCGACCGGCAGGCCGATCAGGCAAGACAGCAGGGTCGCGGTCAAACTGACCCTGAGCGAAAGGCCGATGATCTCAAGCAGGTTCGGGTCCAGCCCGATGATCTGGCGAAACGCGAGGGTGAAGGCTTCTGCAAAATCCTGCATAATTTCCGCTCATGCCGGAATTTCCGGGACAAACGGATAAAATGCACTTTAGCGGCGATCAGACAAGGGGCCGGTTCGCAAATCGTCCGCCGCACGGTCAGGCCGAAAACCGGGGTGCGAGCAGTCATCGCAAGCGACGCGAATTGCCCCGAAAGCGTCCGGTTTTGTGAAAAAAAGTGAGCAGGCGGCTTCACCCGCAGGTTTTCGCGCCTTTCAGCGCCTGCGCCCGCGCCTCTCTCCCCAATGCGCCGATTTGTTCGACCGCCCGATAGAAACGCTCATAGTCGCCGGAACAGAGCGCCAGCAAATGCACGAATGCCGGCACGAGGTCGTTGTAGATCGCGGTCGCCGAAAGCTTCGCGTTGTTGATCGGACTGTCGAACCAGCCGTCATAGCCGCGGTATCCGCGCCAGCGCCCATTCCTGATCCGCCGGTAACGCGTGCGCAGCTTCGCGATCTCGGCCGTCTTGGCCGCGCGTTTCTGCTCTTCGCTGCCCGGCCCGTCATAGACCAGCTTCAGCGCGGCGCGGGTCTCGGAAACCAGCGATACGAAGTCCCGTTCATGGCTCCTGTCCGCCTCGTATTCCCGCCTGGCCGCCGCATCGCCCTTCCGCTTCAGCCATTTGAAGACGCCGCTGTTTTCCACGGTAACGGCAAAAGCCTCGTTGAAGGCGGAATCGTCACGCAAATAGATGCGCTGGTGCGCCAGTTCATGGAAGACAAGCGCGGCGATATAGGTCTTGCCGAACCGCAGCATCGTGTTGACCAGCGGATCGCTGAACCAGCCAAGAGTCGAATAGGCGGTCACGCCGCCGACATAGGTGTCCATGCCCTGCCGGGCGATGGCGGCCGCGTATTTCTCGGCCGCCGCGTGCGAGAAATATCCCCGGTACGGCACGCAACCGAACACGGGAAAACACCAGGTTCGGGCATCCAGCGAGAATTCGGGCGTTGCGAATACCGCCCAGGTCACGAAATCCCGATGGGTATCCACATAGCTCCGGTAGCTGCCGTTGTCGGGCAGCGCCAGCTGTTCGGTGGCAAAGCGGCGGATATCGACCGCGAGCGCCATTTGCTCGCGGAATTCCGGGGAACGGGACGGGTCCGCGGCGAGTTCCTCGACCGGTTGACGGGCGGCGATCATGGTGAAATGGCCGTTCACCGACTGGGCGTAATAGGAAATGCTGTTGCAGCCCTGCAAACCCAGGGCCAGGGCAATCGCCGCCAATGACTTGCAACACGCACGGATCATGTACCGCCAATAGCACAACCCGCGCGCATTACGACAGCGACGAAAACCGATTACGCCGCGCGCACATGCAGTCCGTTTCGATCGAGGGGTTCATGGTGCCCCCGGACGGACTTGAACCGCCGACCCCCTGATTACAAATCAGGTGCTCTACCAACTGAGCTACAAGGGCACATTGGCCGCCTGCCTAGCACAATCCGCCGGGCAGTAAAGGGCCTAATTCCGGACATATTTAACATGCCCCCTGCCCGGTTCAACGGCTCCGGCGCCGATGCTTTCTTTTTTTGTGCGCCGATGCATGCTAGTCGGGTTGCCCGGACGACGCATCGTGCCGCGTGGAGTTCCGGTTGCCTGCCGCCCGCGTGCGCGGCCGTTTGCTGGAGACAGATGTCGTGCTCGACAAGTTGGCAGATACGATCACGCTGGCTTTCATCCACGCCGATACCGACGATGCGTGCGAGGCGGCCGAGCGGCTGGCCGCGCTCTACGGCCAGGAATCTCCGGACGAAGCGGACGTGATCGTGGCTCTTGGCGGCGACGGCTTTATGCTTCAGACGTTGCACCTCTACATGGACACCGGCAAGCGCATATACGGCATGAATCGCGGCTCGGTCGGCTTCCTGATGAACGAATACAGCGAAGACCACCTGCGCGAGCGGATCGCGGCCTCGGAAGAGGAAACCATCCGGCCGTTGCGGATGACCGCGATCGACTCCGACGGAGAAGAGCATGCCGCCAATGCCATCAACGAGGTCTCGCTGCTGCGCCAGTCTTACCAGGCCGCCAAGATCCGCATCACCGTAGATGACCACGTCAGGCTAGACGAACTGATCTGCGATGGCGTGATGGTGGCGACGCCGGCCGGCTCGACCGCCTACAACTTGTCGGCGCACGGACCGATCCTGCCGCTCGACGCGCCCTTGCTGGCCCTCACCCCGGTCAGCCCGTTCAGGCCGCGGCGCTGGCGTGGTGCCCTGCTGCCCAACCAGTCGACCGTCGTATTCGATATCCTGGAGCCGGAAAAACGTCCGGTCAACGCGGTCGCCGACCACTCCGAGATCAAGTCTGTCGTCAAGGTGACGATCCGCGAGTCGCGCTCTGTGACCGCCACGATCCTTTTCGACGCAAGCCACAGCTGGGGCGAACGCGTGCTCGCCGAGCAATTCCGCTACTAGGACCCGTCGCTGTTCGGAAAGCGGCGCTAACCATTTCTGATAACCGTGAATTCGTCGGAAAGCGCCTGAAACCCGCACAACGGTTGACATTTTGCCGACGTAGCCGTAGGGCAGGCGCAATCAAAGGCCGCGAAGGCCGCTTGCGCCGCCTCGTAGGCGCCGCCACTCCTGTCAGAGACAATCAGCCACGTGTCAACCGAACCGACCACAGAGCCCGGCCAAATCGCTTTTTCCGATCTCGGACTCTCTCAAAAAGTCCTCTCCGCCGTTACCGATGCGGGTTACACAACTCCTACGCCGATCCAGGCAGGCGCCATCCCGCACGCCCTTGAACGCAAGGACATACTCGGCATCGCCCAGACAGGAACCGGCAAGACCGCGTCGTTCGTCCTGCCGATGCTCACGCGGCTTGAAAAGGGACGCGCCCGCGCACGCATGCCGCGGACGCTGATCCTAGAGCCGACCCGCGAACTGGCGGCGCAGGTGGAAGAAAACTTCGAGAAATACGGCAAGAACCACCGGCTCAACGTGGCCCTGCTGATCGGCGGCGTGTCTTTCGACGAGCAGCTGAAGAAGCTCGAGCGCGGCGCCGATGTGCTGATCGCGACGCCCGGCCGGTTGCTCGACCACTTCGAGCGCGGCAAGCTGTTGCTGACCGGCGTCGAAATCCTGGTCATCGATGAGGCCGACCGCATGCTGGACATGGGCTTCATCCCCGACATCGAGCGGATCTGCAAGCTGATCCCGTTTACGCGCCAGACGCTGTTCTTCTCCGCCACCATGCCGCCGGAAATCACGCGGCTGACCGAGCAGTTCCTGCACGCTCCGGTCAGGGTCGAGGTGAGCAAGGCGGCGTCCACCGCCAAGACCGTGACCCAGCGTCTGGTAAAATCCGGCTCCAAGGATTGGGAAAAGCGCGCCCGCCTGCGCGAACTCATCCGCGAGGAAGAGGACGGCCTGAAGAACGCGATCATCTTCTGCAACCGCAAGCGCGACGTCACCGAACTGTTCCGCTCGCTGGTAAAGCACGAGTTCGATGCCGGCGCACTGCACGGCGACATGGACCAGCGCGCCCGCATGGCCACGCTCGCCGCCTTCCGCGACAACAAGCTGAAACTGCTGGTCGCCTCGGACGTTGCCGCCCGCGGTCTCGACATTCCCGATGTCAGCCACGTCTTCAACTACGACACGCCGATCCATGCCGAGGACTATGTCCACCGCATCGGTCGCACCGGCCGCGCAGGTCGTGCGGGCAAGGCTTTCACTATCGTGACACGCGGCGACCGCAAACATCTCGACGCCATCGAGAAACTGATCGGCAACGACCTGGAGTGGCTCGACGGCGACCTCGCGACCGTGACCGAAAGCGAGGGCGACGCCAAGGACACGCGCCGCCGTTCGTCGTCGCGCGGCGGCGCCAAGCGTCAGCAGCATGCAGACGCAGGTAAAACGGCCGCGCCCACCGAGGAGACGCCAATGGCACAGAAGGTGGAAGAGGCAGGAGAGTCTACGTCGGCCGCCAAGCCTGCAAGAGCGGCACGCGGCAGGAAAACCGGCGGCGAAACCGCCCCGCAAAAGGCGCCTGCAAAGGCCCCTGCCCGCCGCAAGCGCGAAAAGGCCGACAACAACAACGGCGATTCGACAATCGGCTTCGGGGACGACGTTCCCGCCTTCATGCAAAATGGTCTGAAGTAGCGGGGTCGGCTGGCCGGCGCGCCCGGCCGCTCAGATTTCGCCGCGCGCCTCGGCCAGCGCTTTCAAATCGGCCGGCTTCAGTTCCACTGACTCGCCGCAACCGCACGCCGAAGACTGGTTCGGATTGTTGAATACGAACCCTGTTCTCAACGTCGTCACTTCGAAATCCATTTCGGTGCCGAGAAGGTATAGCGCGGCTTCCGGCGCAACCCATACCTTGACGTCGTCATGCTCGACCAGGTCATCCTTGGGATCGGGCACGGTTACGCCATCGACCGCGTATTCCATACCCGCGCAGCCGCCCTTCTTGATCGAGACCCTCAGCCCGTGCAAATCCTCGCGCGCCGCCACGATCTCGCGCACGCGCTCCGCTGCCTTGTCGGTCAGAGTGATTACCTGAAATCGGCCCATCAATCTCTCCATTCGCCGCGAGTTAAAGGCTCGCGCAATGAATTCTGCCCTTAACATGGGGCGAGTCCGGCGCCCCTGCAAGCTTGCTCAGTACCAGCCGACGGCGACCTGCGCCTCTTCCGACATCATGTCGGGTGTCCACGGCGGGTCGAAAACCATCCGCACCGTGCAGCCGGAAATGCCCTGTACGCCATTGACGGCATCTTCCACCCAGCCCGGCATTTCGCCGGCCACCGGACAACCCGGCGCCGTCAGCGTCATGTCGATCTTGACCGAGCGGTCGTCCTCGATATCGACGCGGTAAATCAGGCCGAGTTCATAGATGTCGGCCGGGATCTCCGGATCGTAGACCGACTTCAGCGCCGCGATGATGTCGTCCGTCAGCCGCGCGAGTTCGTCTCGCGGGATCGACGGCGCGGAATAAAGACCGCCATCGGGATCGTCACCAACCGGCATTGTCTTGCTGTCTTGTTCTTCCTGCATCGTGTCTTCACCCAAAGAAGCGGCGCGCCTTTTCAAGCGCCTCGGCCAGCGCGTCAACTTCGGCGCGCGTGTTATAGAGCCCGAACGAGGCTCGGCATGTGGAGGTTACGCCGTAGCGTTGCAGCAACGGCTGGGCGCAATGCGTACCGGCCCTGACCGCCACGCCCGACCGGTCGATGACCATCGAGATATCGTGGGCATGAATGCCTTCGATTTCGAACGAGACAATAGATCCCTTGCCCGGCGCGTTGCCGAAAATGCGCAACGAATTGATCGTCGTCAGCCGCTGATGCGCATAGTCGCGCAAGTCGGCTTCGTGGGCGGCGATCGCATCGCGCCCAAGCGCGGTCATGTAGTCGAGCGCCGCCGCCAGTCCGATCGCTTGAACGATGGGAGGCGTTCCGGCCTCGAAGCGGTGCGGCGGGTGATTGTAGGTCACCGCGTCCTCGGTCACGTTCTCGATCATCTCGCCGCCGCCCATGAACGGCCGCATCGCCTCGAGGCGCTCGCGCTTGCCGTAGAGGACTCCGATGCCGGACGGCCCGTAAAGCTTGTGGCCGGTCATCGCGTACCAGTCGCAATCGAGATCACGCACGTCGACCGGCATGTGTACGGCGCCCTGGCTGCCGTCGACCAGCACCGGGATGCCGCGCGCATGCGCGATCCGGCAAATCTCCTTGACTGGCGTGACCGTGCCCAACACGTTGGACATGTGGGTTACGGCGACCAGCTTGGTCCGGTCCGTCAGCCGCTTTTCGAATTCCTCGATGTGGAATACGCCATCCTCGTCGACGGGAACCCAGACCAGCTTCGCGCCATTGCGCTCGCGCACGAAATGCCACGGCACGATATTGGAATGGTGCTCCATGATCGTCAGAACGATCTCGTCACCCTCGCCCAGATTGGCCAGGGCATGGCCATAGGCGACGGTGTTGATCGCCTC
>JBNLDE010000138.1:0-7523 GCA_050304175.1 Zhengella sp.
TATTGCGCGATCGGGCGCGGTGTGTGCGAGGCGTCGTTGACCACGTAGACGGCGCGGCCGCGCGGCGGCTGCGGCGTGGCGGCGCGGATCTCGATTGTCCGCATGGCGCCCGTCCCGCAATCCTGCGGCGCGGTGACCAGGACGACGTCATAGCGCGGCGTGCCGTCCGCGTCGGGAACCTCGAACAGCGTGGCGGAAAGCTGGCCCGCGCAGGCGGCCGAAAGTGCGGTTGAAGCCGTGAGCACATACCCGCCGCCGGCCGCCGGCGAGACCGCGCCGATTTCCAGCTTCGGCAAGGTGCCGAGATCCCGCGCCTCGATGATGGTCGCGTCGGGTGGCGCGTCGCCGGGCGAGAACGCAAGGCTGCGCACCGGCCCGTCCGTGGCCGGCTTGCCGATCAGGCGGAGTTCGGCGGATGTCATGCGTCCCGGCAGCAGCGCGGCGACATGGCGCTCGACCGGCTGGAAGATCTCCATGCAGCCTTCCGGCGAAATTTCCCGGGTAACGATCGCGTGCGGTGGCCCGCCGGCGGTCTGCGCCGCCAGCACGCGCGCGCCAACGTCGGCATAGCATGAATTGGCGAAACGGAGCGTCATCGCGAGCACCGGCCGGCCCGCCTGGTCGACAAGGGCGCTTGCCTCCAGGATTTCAGGCGCGCCCGCCAGCGAGACGATCTCGTCTTCGTTCACGGTTATCTGCTGCGCCTGGGCGCCGCCCGACAATCCGCTCATCGCAAATGCTGTTATCGCGAATGCAAAACCGCGCATGGCAAACCTCCACGGGGCATTTTCTTTGCGGCCAGGGGCCAATCAAAACAGACGAACCGGGCCCGATTGTGGTCGGGCCCGGAACAAATGGCGCGCAGGGCGTCAGTTCGTGGCCTTCCAGTTCTTCAGGTTCTCGAACACGGCCTTGCGGATGCGGGTCGCGCCGTTGTAGCCGGTCGAGTCGACACCGTAGGCGTGGATGCCGTAGATGATGCGCTTCTTGGTGCTCGACCAGTAGACATAGACGCCCGAGCCGCTGTTGCCGCCATAGGTGTCGCACGGATAGTACAGCCGGTAGGTGGTGATGATCTTCATGCCGCAATAGGAGTGCCACATCGTGCCGAACGGCTTGTCGGCCGGGTAGCCGTTGATGTTGACATTGTATTTCGGCATCGGGCTCTTCCAGCCGTAGCCCATCCAGCCGACCGTGTTGCCGATGTCCTTGTTGAGCACGATCATCGCGTAGTCGTAGTTGCGCTTGTGCGAACTGGTCCAACCCTTGACGGACAGGGCGCGTTTCCAGCCGATCTTGCCCCACGGACGGGTTCCGCCGTTCTGGCCCGGCGAGAACGACAGCGACGAGTACCACTTGTCGTTGGAGATGTTGTAGACGCAGTGGCCTGCCGTCAGCACGTGACGCGGTCCGATCAGCGTGCCGGTGCAGCCGATGTCGATGCGGCCCGCGGTGCGGAACGGATAGCTTGTCGTGTTGTTGACCTTCACCCGCGTGTCGGAGCCGATCACGCTTTCGGCGGGCATGCTGCCGGATTCGAATGCGGCTTCGTCCTCGTTGGAGGTCGCAGACTCGCCCTCGAAGCCGCCTTCCGCCTCCAGTTGCTGGATCGCGTCGGTCATCCGCTCCAGCATCGCGTCGTCGGGCGCGACTTCCTCGACCTTGCCCTCCGGCGTGATCGAGACGGCTGTCAGGTCCTCGCGAAGTTCCGCCGGATCGGCCGTGAGCGCTTCCTTGATATAGGTGTCCTGGATCGGCAGTTCGGCCGGCGGCACGAAGCTCTCGCGGTTGTCGAACTCCGCCGATGTCTGCGGCGACGGCGTTGCGCCGCCGCTGTCGGCACCGGCGAAGCCGGAATCCTCGTCGTCCGCGAACGCATTCGCGCCGAACGCGACCGAGGCCGCCAGCAGCACGGCGATGGCGGTCGCTTTGTTGGTTTTGGTTGGATACTGCATGGTCTTGTCCTTTCCATTGATGCCCCCCGGTAGAGACAGTCACAAAAAGGCCCCGTGAGTTCCGGATTGGCGGACCGGCTGCATGGCTTCGCCCACGCCGCCGAACGGTCGGCGGCTGCAAGCCGGTTCGCGATGTCCTGAACTCTGAAGACAGGTTAGCGCGGCAAATTTGGCGGATCTGTGAGTGAATTCACAAAAATGTGTTTTTTCGGACTGATCGGCCTCGGAGAGTGCCGTCACACTCCCTCCGCCATCATTTCGCGGCCGATCAGCATCCGCCGGATTTCGCTCGTTCCCGCGCCGATCTCGTAAAGTTTCGCGTCGCGCAGCAGGCGGCCGGTCGGGTATTCGTTGGTGTAGCCGTTGCCGCCGAGAAGCTGGATCGCGTCGAGCGCGCACTGGGTCGCCCGTTCGGCGGCGTAGAGGATGCAGCCGGCCGAATCCTTGCGCGACGTCTCGCCGCGTTCCGCCGCCTGCGCCACCATGTAGGCATAGGCGCGCGACGCGTTCATCGCCGTGTACATGTCGGCGAGCTTGCCCTGGACGAGCTGGAAATTGCCGATCGGTTCGCCGAACTGCTTGCGCTCGTGGACATAGGGCACCACCACGTCGATGCAGGCGGCCATGATGCCGAGCGGTCCGCCCGACAGCACCAGCCGCTCGTAGTCGAGCCCGCTCATCAGCACCGCGACGCCGCGGCCTTCCTCGCCCAGCACGTTCTCGAACGGAACCTCGACATCCTCGAACACCAGCTCGCCGGTGTTGGAGCCGCGCATGCCCAGCTTGTCGAGCTTCTGGGCGACCGAGAAGCCCTTGGTGTCCTTCTCCACGACGAAGGCGGTGATGCCGCGTGAATGCGCGGCCATGTCGGTCTTGGCATAGACCACCATGGTGTCGGCGTTCGGCCCGTTGGTGATCCACATTTTGGTGCCGTTGAGCACGTAGCGGTCGTTCTTCTTGTCTGCGGTCAGCCGCATTCCCACGACGTCCGATCCCGCGCCCGGCTCGCTCATCGCCAGCGCCCCGACATGCTCGCCCGAGCACAGCTTGGGCAGGTATTTGCGCTTCTGCTCCGGCGTGCCCCAGCGGTTGATCTGGTTGACGCAGAGATTGGAATGCGCGCCGTAGGACAGGCCGACGGAGGCCGAGGCCCTGGAAATTTCCTCGAGGGCGACGACATGGGCCAGATATCCCATGCCCGAGCCGCCATAGTCGGGGTCCGCGGTGACGCCCAGCAGGCCGAGGTCGCCCATTTCGCGCCACAGATGGGCCGGGAACTCGTCGTCGCTGTCGATCTTGGCGGCAATCGGCGCGATCCGGTCCTGGGCGAAACGCTGGACCATGTCGCGCAGGGCGTCGATTTCCTCACCCAGCCCGAATTTCATCGAATGCATGTACATTCGCGCGCTCCTCCTCAACTGCCGCGCCGACAAGGCGCAGGGTCATGGTTTGATAAGTATTCGTTACGTCGGCGACCGACAGCCGTTCGTCGGGTCGGAACCAGACGATGACGCCGGTGATCATCTGGATGATCGCCATGGCGGTCAGCACCACGTCGTCGATCATGAAATCGCCCGTCTCCGCGCCGTCGCGCAGGATCTGGCGCAGTTCCTTTTCGTAGGCGCCGCGCATCTTCAGGATCTGGCTGAGATGCGCGTGGTTGAGGCTACGCAGCTCCAGGTTGGAGACATGGGTGGAGTGGCGGCGCTCGATGTGGAACCGGATATGGTTGGCGACATACGCCTTGAGCCTGGCCAGCGGCTCGGGCGAGGGCGGGCAGGAGGCGTTCCACGCGGCGATCAGGTCATGCATGTGATCGTGCATCAGCCGGTGGAGAAGGTCCTCCTTGGTCGGGAAATAGCGGTACAGCGCGGCGGCCTGCACGCCGACCTCGCTGGCGAGCTGGCGCATGGTCACCGCGTCGAATCCGTGCCGCGCGATCAGGTTGACCGCCGCCTCGCGGATTGCCGCCTCGGTTTTTTCGCCGTCGGATCCCGTTGTTCTCGCCATTACATCCTCGCTCGCACCAAGAATAAAACAAACGTTCAATTCTTTCAAGATCGCCGCTGCCGGCGGGAACGGGCGGCATTGCGCAAACGTTCGACGCCGGCCCGATCATCGGATAGGATTGATCGCAGGTCAGGTCCGTTGGTCTAACGAAAGGCACATATGCAGGAATGGTTCTCGGTCGCGCTCGCCCGCCTGGGCTCCGACCCCCTGTTGCAGGGGATGCTGACGGCTTTTGCGACCTTTATCCTGGAGGATCCGACCACGATCGGCTGCGGCCTGCTTGTCGCCGACGGGCGCATGAGCATCGTCACCGCCTTCGTCGCGCTTTCGGCGGGAATCGCGATCGGGGATGTCGGTCTCTACGGCGTAGGCCGGGTGTTCGGCGCGCGTATCGTGCGCTGGGGCCTGGTGGCGCAGGCCGATATCGACCGGTCGGCGATCTGGTTCCGGCAGAACACCGTCCCGGTCGTCCTGCTCTCCCGCTTTATCCCGGGCACCCGCCTGGTCACCTATCTTTCGGCTGGCTTTTTGAACGCGCCGCTCTACCGCTTCGTGGCCGTCGTCGTGGTCGCCTCGCTGGTCTGGACCGCGTTGTTGCTGTCGCTGACGGTCTCGCTGGGCGCCATGGTGCTGCCGCTGCTCGGGCAGATTCGCTGGCCCCTGGCCGTGGCTGCGATCCTGTTGTTCGTCTACATGCAGCGCCGCGCCGCGAAGAAGCTCGCGCCTCCCGCCGATGCGCCGGCGCCCGTGGTCTCCGCGTTCGAGTTGTGGTCGCCCTGGCTGTTTTATGCGCCGGTGGTGCTCTATTGCGTGCTGCTTGCGGTGCGCCACCGCAGCCTGATGGCCCCGACCGTCGCCAATCCGGCAATCTATTCCGGCGGGCTGATCGGCGAATCCAAGACCTCGATCCTCGATCTGGTCACGGGCCCGCAACGCCGGTGGATCGTGCCCTACGTGGCATTCGATCCCGATCCGGATGCCGGGGCCGGCGAAAATCTCGCGCGGGCCGGGGACGTGATCCGCGACGCCGGGCTGCGGTTTCCGTTGGTCGTCAAGCCCGACATCGGCCAGAACGGCACCGGCGTGCGGTTGCTCAACGACACGGCTGATCTGGCGCAATATCTCGCCGATTTTCCCGCTGGCCAGCGCGTCGTGTTTCAGGACCTTGCGGGCAGGAAAACGTTTTTCGGCGGTCCGGCCGGCGACGGTTCGCCGGTGAGCCGCAAGGCAGCGGGCGGCGAGGCCGGCGTCTTCTACTGGAAAATGCCCGGCGCGAAACAGGGGTCGATCTTCTCGATCACGCTGAAGGAGATCCCGTCCGTGATCGGCGACGGGCACAGTTCGCTGCGCGAACTGATCGCCGCCGACACGCGCGCCCACCTCCTGATTGACGTCTATCTTGGCCAGAAGGAGCAGGACGCCGACCGTGTCCTGGCCCGCGGCGAGGTTCTTCCGCTCGGCTTTGCCGGCAATCACTGCAAGGGGGCGATTTTCCGCGACGGCACCCGGTTTGCCACGCCGGAACTCCTCGAACGCTGCGAGGCGATTGCAAATGCGATGCCGGAGTTCCACTTCGGCCGCTTCGACGTGCGGTTCGACGACTTCGACGAGTTCCTCGCCGGCCGGGACTTCCAGATCATGGAGATCAACGGCGCGGGCGCCGAGGCGACGCACATCTGGGACGCGTCGATGCGGATATCCGATGCCTATGCCGTGCTGTTCGAGCAATACGGCATGCTGTACAGGATCGGCGCGGCAAATCGCCGGCGCGGGTTCAAGCCGCTCGGCTTCGTGGCGTTCCTGCGTTCGGCCCTGGCCTACCGGAAGGCGGCCCGCCAATATGCCCGCATGCGCCCGGCGCAAGCGGCTGTGCCGGCTGCTAGCCCGCCGCCGCCTTGAGCGCCTCGGGCAAAGCCTCCTCGAACAGGTCCAACTCGTCCTCCGGGCCGCACGACACGCGGATGCAACGATCGAGCCCGGGCGCCATCGGCTTGCGGATGAACACGTCGCGCGTGCCCAGTTCCTGGAGCACCTTCACGGCGAATTCGCCGTCGCGCCCGCAATCGATGGTGACGAAATTGGTCGCCGACGCGATCGGCTGCAGCCCGTTCGCCCGCGCGATCTCCGCGATGCGGTCGCGGCAGGCATCGACCTTCGCCACGACATCGGCCAGCCATGCCTGATCGGCCAGCGCCGCCACGCCGGCGGCCTGGGCCATCTTCGTCATGCCGTACTGGTTGCGCACCTTGTCGTAACCCGAAATCGTCTCCGGTTCGGCGATCGCATAGGCGCACCGCAGCCCTGCCAGCCCGTAAGCCTTTGAAAACGTGCGCATTCGAACCAGGTTCGGGCGCGTGAACCCGATCTCCGGCAGCGCCGATTGCGGCCCGGTCTCGCAATAGGCCTCGTCGAGGATGAACAGCGTCGTCTCCGGCAAGGCCGCGGCGAAGGCCTCGATCTCGCCGGCGTCCCACCAGGTGCCCATCGGATTGTCGGGATTGGAGAGATAGACCAGCCGCGCACCGGTGCGCCTGACCGCGTCGAGCAGACCGACGAGATCCTCGCGGTCGTCGCGGAACGGCACGGTGGTCAGCGCGCCGCCGCACACGGCGACATGGTAGTTGAAGGTCGGGTAGGCGCCGAGCGAGGTCACCACCGGCGTGCCGGGGCCGACATATTGCCGCGCGGTCGTTTCCAGCAGCCCGTCGATGCCGCCGCCGATCGTCACGCGCGCGGGCGCGATCCGGTAATGGGCGGCGACCGCCTGTTTGAGGTCGAAATTCTCCGGGTCTCCGTATTTCCACATCTGCGGCGCGGCGGCGCGCATTGCCTCGATCACCCGGGGCGAGGGGCCGAACCCGCTTTCATTGGCGCCGAGCCGCGCCCTGAACGGCCGGCCGCGCTGGCGTTCCTGGGTTTCGGGCCCGACGAACGGGATCGTGGCGGGCAGGGCGTCGACGATGGAAGTCAGGGGCGGGCGGGACATGAGGAGCATCCGGTTGGTTCGTTTCGCCCTTGTCATACCCGCCGCTGAAATGCGCCGCAATCACATCTCGGGCGCTTCGCGACGCCGGTGTGGAACAATGCCCGCATTTCGCCTGGTCGCGGTCCGCGCTGTTTGCCGTCGGCATTTCCGGCACTTTGACGCTACTGCCGAGGCCGTGCGTTGCCAGGTGCGCGTCGCGCATGGTCAGCGACTGCGGCCCGGGCTTTCGCCTCCCCCGCCGAGGCGTTGAGCGAAGCGAAACCGCCGGGAGCGAAAAGATGGCGGACAATCGGGGAGAAGTTTCCGAACCCGCAGGGTTCGCAAGACCAAGGGTCGTCCGAGCCAATGCGAGGCCCCGATTGGAGCGAAGCCCGAAGGGCGACAGCGCGAAGTCAGAAGATGGCGGAGAGGATGGGATTCGAACCCACGAGACGGTTCCCCGTCTACTCCCTTAGCAGGGGAGCGCCTTCGACCACTCGGCCACCTCTCCAGTAAAGCCCGTGTACGGATAAAACTCGGAGAGTTCAAGGCGTTTTTTGCTCCTTTCGGGATTTTCCACTATCCCGCGCCTT
>JBNLDE010000139.1:0-2474 GCA_050304175.1 Zhengella sp.
CGAAGGACTTGCGCATGTCCACTGGCTGGCCATACAGATGCACCCGCAGCGCGCCCTCGGGGAAGAACATCAGCCGCGAACCAGGTGCAGTACGAGGCCACCGCCCAAGTCGAGCTTCAGTTCCAGCCGATCCGCACCCGGTGCAGACAAGGCCCCGAGGTCCACAAAGCCCGGCGAGTGATTGGCCGGCGGCGCAAACCCATCGCCAATGCCTGCCTCGCCAAGTAGCCGACGCCAGCGATAAAAACTCGCCGTGCAGATCCCTTCGCGCCGACAGAACGCCGATACCGTCATCGCGCTTTGCTCGAAGCGCGCAAGCAACGCCCGCCATTGCCGCTCGCTGCGCCGCACATGCTTGCCGCCGGCCACCTTGCTCATCAGGCTCCTCCGAACCGTCTTGATCGGGGGCAATTGTCCTCACGCTGCGGGAAAGGGAAACAACTCCCGTGGGTTACCGCTTACGCAGCAGAAGGGGATGCTTCGCGGATACGCGACATCGATCCCCAGGCCGCAAACGCAAAAAAGCCCAACCATCTGGCTGGGCCTCTTGCGGTATCTTGTCGGCCCTGCAAAAATGCGCGCGCCCGTACGGTGTAAGGCTTTCACTGGTTTTCAGTCGTCCGGAATCCCCGGGAAACTGGTGTAATAGGGCCAATTCCTGAGAGTTTTGGGAGCAACTGAACTTGGCCACCGACGACTTTTTTCGCGCCCGTCTCGACCAGATGATTGATTTGCGACACCCGCTCGCCGTGCTTGCGCGTCGCATGCCGTGGAGCCAGATCGAAACGGCCTTGGCGCCGGTCTTTGTGCGCAAGGACAGTAGTGGGGAGGCGGTAGAGGTCGATGACCTGTTCGGCCCTATGCTGGCCGTTGCCGGCGCGGGCGTGAGCTCGGCGGGCAGGAAACGCCTGTCGATCCGGCTGATGACCTCGCTGCTCTACCTCAAGCACGCCTTTAACCTGAGCGATGAAGCGGTAGCCGATCGCTGGGCGGAAAACGTGGTGTGGCAATACTTCAGCGGCCAGGAGTATTACGAGCCCAGAAGGCCGTGCGATCCGACGCAGATCGGACGTTTCCGCACGGCGATTGGCGAGGCCGGCGTCGAGGAACTGCTCAAGGCGACGATCGATACCGCAGTCGAAACCAAGGCCATCCGGCCGAGCGAGTTCGAACGGGTGATCGTCGATTCCACGGTGCAGGAGAAGGCCATCGCTCACCCGGTCGACTCACGCCTGCTCGAGATTGCACGTGGCAAGCTCGTCAGTGCGGCCAAGCGAGCTGGAATCGCGCTCAAGCAGACCTTTGCCCGCGAGGGCAAGGAGCTGCGCCGACGCGCCGGTGGTTACGGCCATGCCAAGCAGTTCCGTCGCCTGCGCAAGGTGGTCAAACGCCAGCGCACGATCCTGGGCATCGTGCTGCGCGAGATCGGGCGCAAGCGCGCACTGGTTACGACCGATTCGGCAGCGACGCTGATTGGCCTGGACACGATCATCGAGCGCGCCACACGGCTGTATCGTCAGCGCCCGAAGGACAAGAACAAGCTCTATGCCCTGCACGCACCGGAAGTCGAATGCATCGGCAAGGGCAAGGCGCGACGCCCCTACGAATTCGGCGTCAAGGCCAGCATCGCGGTGACCCACAAGAGCGGGCTGATCGTCGGCGCCCGCACCTTTCCGGGCAACCCTTACGATGGCCACGTGCTGTCGGCCCAACTCGAACAGACCGCGATACTGCTCGAAGACATCGGGCGAAAGCCCAAGCAGGTGTTTGTCGATCTGGGCTATCGAGGTGTCGATGCCGACAATCCCGACGTCGAGATTCTGCACCGTGGCAAGTACAAGTCGATGAACAAGCAAGAGCGGCACTGGCTCAAGCGGCGCCAGGCGGTGGAACCGGCGATCGGCCACCTCAAGGCGGATCACCGAATGGATCGTTGCTGGCTCGCCGGCAGCATGGGCGACGCGTTGCACACCGTGCTGTGCGCGGCCGGCTTCAACCTGCGCTGGCTGATGCGGGCGACCGCTCGTTTGTTGGCAAAGCAGCTTTCTTGGGCCTCGATTCTGGTGGCGCTGACGGTCGTGCTGTCACGAATTGGGGTTGCGCTCGCCGGCTTGCGTCGAATGACTCTGCCGTTGGCCGATGTGCGGTAGGTCGGCAACGCGGCCCACAGATGAAAACAAGGCAGTCGGTGGCGCGAACTGAATTTCGCAGGGCCGACTAAATACAGGCGGTTGCCGTCGATAGTATTCGACCAGGAAACGTTCCTTCGTGCCTAGTAGCGGCGGGGAAGGTAGTCACAAGCGCCAAGAATTGACGTCCTCGTCATACGCCGAATCTATCGGACGAATTGGAGAAATCATGCAAAAAGAACCACTCAGCCCAGTCCGACAAGCCGTTACCAATCTGGAACACCTAGCGTTTCGAAGATTTGCAACCCTTTCGGCAGAAATCGTGTGCCTTTTCGCTGTGGTTCT
>JBNLDE010000140.1:0-27923 GCA_050304175.1 Zhengella sp.
CGCCGAACCTCAAGTTCCTCCGGCGCGTCCGCAATCTTCTCAAGCTCACTTGCGGCTTCCGCCCGGCGCTCGGCCAGCAGCGCAATCTGCTTCTCGGCGTTCTCGGCACGCGAGATCCAGCTGGTTCGTTCGTTTGAAATCGCCTGCAGCCGGCGAATGCGGGCTTCCGCCTCTCGTTTCAATCCCTCATGGGCGGCACGTTTCTCGGCCAACACACCGCGATGTGTCGCGACCTCTGCGGCGAGCGTGTCGAGCTTGTCCTGCAGAGCGGCTACGTCCGGCGATTCCGAGAGAGCAGAGACTGCCTCGGCAATTGCGGCTTCCGCCTCGGTAATTGATTCCGCAAGCCGGGCTTTTGACTCGTCGAGCGCCGCGCTTCGTGTCGAAAGTTCGCCTGCAGCCTTCTCGGCCTGTTCCAGGGCGGTGCGAGCCTGGCCGAGTTCACCGGTGCGAAGTTTTGCAGTTTCACGCTCGGTTCTAGCTGCCTCCACGGCATCGCGAAGAGCGGCCTCCGCGGCCGATGCCTGTTCCTCCGCGGTGCGCAACCGTTTCGTAGCCTGAAGCGCTTCGGCATCTAGCTCGGCAAGCCGGTTCTTCTGTTCCAGCCGCAGCGCGGCGGCGGTCGGGGCATCGGCAGAAGCAGAAAGACCGTCCCAGCGCCACAACGCGCCTTCTCGGCTGACAAGGCGTTGTCCGGGTTTCAATAGGGCCTGGACGCGCGCACCGTCCGCAGCGTCCACCAGGACAATATTGGTGAGCCGCCGTTGCAATTCGACCGGTGCCCTCACCACCTCGCTCAGCGGGCGAATTCCGTCCGGCAATGGCGGGTCGCCAGCCGCCGCGGCGCCCTCGCCCCAGTGCACCGGCGCCGACGGGTCAAGCGGTACGTCGAGGTCTTCGCCAAGCGCCGCGCCCAACGCGGTTTCGTAGCCGCGCTCGACTTTCATCTGTTCGACCACGGCAGGGAACAGCCCGCCACCGGACCCCGCGTTGATAATTTTCGACAAGGTGCGCGCTTCGGTCTCGATGCGGTTCAAGTCGGCGCGCGCTTCCTGGAGAGGGCCGCGTGCCGCCGCTTCCGCCTCGCGCGCCTGCTCGACGCGTTCATCGGCCTTCACCGTGGCTACCTCGGCTACCGCCAAGTTAGCTTCGCAACGTTCGACTATGCCTCGTTTTTCGACTGGATTCGGCAGATCCGCAAGCTTCTCGCCGATGTCGGCCAGTTCCTGCTCTACATCGGCCAGTTGGCGGGCAATCCGGTCGCGCCGTTCGACGGCTTCGCGGCTTCGGCGTTCGATCGCCTGCCGATTGGCAGCGGCGTCAGCGCGCTCGGCGGTCACAGCCGACAATTGGGATTCGCTCTCCTGGAGCTTCGCAGCCGCTTCTTCGAAGGCCCCCCGGGTAGACGCTTCGCGACCCGCCATATCCGCGTTTTCGCTGTTGAGCGTCCGCTCCTCGTCGGTCAGACGCTCAAGGATTTCAGCGTTGTCGCCGACCATCTGCCGTTCGCGGGCAATGTCGAAATCGAGCTGGGTGAGGCGTTTTTCCAGATCGGCTCGGCGTCCGGTCAGCCGCTCGGCTTCCTCCTCGATCTGGCCGCGCGCAATCGTCAACCGCTGGAGTGCGGCAGCGGCCTTGGCTTCAGCCTCGCGCAGACCCGGCAGCGCAGATTGACCAACCGCCTGTTCCTTGGCCGCATTCATCTGCTGGCTGGCCCGTTCGCCGACAAGGGTGGTCGCGGTCGCCAGTGCGGACTGGCTTTCCGCCTCCTGCTCCTTTGCCAAAGACCAGCGCAGGTGCAACAACACGGCCTCCGCGGCGCGAATGTCGGCAGACAATGCCTTGAAGCGATTGGCCTGGCGGGCCTGGCGCTTCAGGCTCTCGATCTGGCTTTCCAGTTCGCCGACCACGTCGTCGAGGCGCTCCAGATTGGTCTCGGCAGCACGCAAGCGCAGTTCCGCCTCGTGACGGCGTGTGTGGAGACCGGAAATCCCCGCCGCCTCTTCGAGCAGTTGGCGCCGCGCCTGCGGCTTGGCCTGGATCAGTTCACCGATGCGGCCCTGCCCGACCATTGACGGCGAGCGGGCGCCAGTGGACTGATCTGCGAACAGGAGTTGAACATCCTTGGCGCGCGCATCCTTGCCGTTGATACGATAGACGGAGCCCGCCTCGCGCTCGATGCGCCTTGAAATCTGGATTTCCTCGGCTTCGTTCCAGTGCGCCGGCGCAGATCGGTCCGTATTGTCGAGGAACAGGGCCACTTCAGCCGTGTTGCGGGAAGGCCGGGTCGCCGAACCGGAGAAGATCACGTCATCCATGCCCGAAGCGCGCATGTTCTTGTATGAGTTCTCACCCATAACCCAGCGCAAAGCCTCGACCAGATTGGACTTGCCGCAGCCATTCGGGCCGACCACGCCGGTCAGCCCGCTTTCGATCACGAACTCTGTTGGCTCAACGAAGGATTTGAAGCCGAGCAGACGCAAACGGGAAAACCGCATCATGCGCCTCCCGCGTTACGGCAGCGGCGGCTCAAGGCTTTGTCCGCCGCGCGGCGACGTGCCTCAATCCATGCTGTCAATGATCGCCGCAATCTCTTCAAACGGCAGTGCTCCTGGATATCTCTTGCCGTTGATGAAGAAGGTCGGAGTGGAGTTCACCTCGAATTCGTCCTCCGCCAGCTTCTTAGTCGCATTCACATTGTCGAGAAGTTGCTGATCCTTCAAGCAGGCGTCAAACGACTCCTGTGAAAAACCGGCGATTTTCACGGTTTGAAACATCGCCTCGGCGGCCTTTTCCTGAGGCGCGCGCCCCCATTCATCCTGCTTGCGGAAGAGAACATTGACGAGCGGAAAGTAATTGTCCTTGGAGCAGCGGGCCAGCATGAATGCCGCGGTTGCGCGCGGATCCAGCGGAAATTCGCGCATAATGAAACGCACCTTGCCGGTATCCACATACTTCTCTTTCAGTTCCGGAAAAGTGTTCTCCTCGAAATGCCGGCAATGCGGACAAGTCATTGACAAATATTCAATAATCGTCACTGGCGCGTCCTCGGAACCAAGGCTCATTTCCGGCAGCGGACCGGGCGCCATCAACTTGGCAACATCAACTTCACCTTCAGGTTCCGGCGCCTTCACGTTGCTTGTCGACGGAGTTCCGGCTCCTGGCTCGGTGGTGTCGGAGACTGGGGGTTTACCGGACGCGCCACTCGCGTCTCCGGTATCCTTGGAGCTGTCGCTACAGGCCGTCAGGGCAAGCGCGAGCGCGAGTGCCGTCAACGGGCCAGCAAGCCGGCGAAGGCGGGAGATTTCGTGAGCCATGCGAATCACCTGTCGTTTCATATCCGTGTCAACTGCGGTTTTATTTAGGGACGTTCCGTCGTCAAATTAAGGCGACAATCCCGCCTAGCAGAACTTTCGCGCGGATCTCTTCACGATTATGTGTGAAACCGCAAGCCCCAGGCGTCGTGCCCTACGCCTTGGTTCCCATGACACCATGGCCAAGACGAGCCAGTGCTGCGCGTAAACCGTCATCTTCGATGCCCGAAAGCCGTTCTTCCAACGTCTGTTCCTCGCGGTCGGTCAGGTTACGTAATGGCGGACGCCTTGGGGCCTCTTCGATCCTCACCGGTTTTTGGACAATGCGGATCCGGCCAATCGCGGCAAAACCGAGAAATGCATTGACGCGCGCAATCAGCTCCGAAGTTTCGTGCTGTAAGGCTATCGCTGCAAACCCCTCACAGGCGACAACAAGGGTGGCGGGTTCGAAGGGGTCATCGTCGCTGGCCCTTCGCGGCCAGTTGATCTTTTCCGGGCGGGTCGTCTCGGCCAGGCGCTCGCCAGCGATTTCTTCCCACGACTGGATCAGGCTTACCGACATGCCTGCACGCTTGCGCAACACCGGATCTATGATCGCGGTGACGATATCGCTGACTGCTTCGGCATTGCCGCGCCGAGGTTTCCCCGTCATATGATGTTGTCCTTTCAGCACCAAACACGGCACCAACGGGAACACTATCATCGAAATCATGGCGTCGTCACCGTCAACGAACCAAAACGAAGCTTCCGGCCGTTCGTCCTTTCCGGGCCGTCTTCTCGACTGGTACGACCAGAATCATCGTGAATTGCCGTGGCGAATACCGCCATCCAAAACAGCAAATGGATTGCGTCCTGATCCTTACCGGATCTGGTTGTCGGAGATCATGCTTCAGCAAACGACCGTCGCGGCGGTCAAGTCCTACTTCGAGGCCTTCACGACGCGCTGGCCAACTGTTGGTGACTTGGCGCGCGCTCCGCATGAAGAGGTAATGAAGGCCTGGGCAGGACTTGGCTATTATGCCCGGGCACGAAATCTAAGGGCCTGTGCGCATGAGGTTGTCACTGCGCATGACGGGCATTTTCCAGACAACGAAGAAGGGCTGCGCGCCCTGCCCGGCATCGGCCCGTACACAGCGGCTGCGATTGCGGCTATCGCGTTTCAAAAACCGGCGGTGGTCATCGACGGCAATGTCGAGCGTGTGATCACGCGCCATCAAGCGATCGCGCTCCCGCTGCCCGGTGCCAAGCGCTCTGTGCGCGCCTTCCTGGATCCGCTCGTCGATCATGAACGTCCAGGAGATTTCGCCCAGGCGATGATGGATCTCGGCGCGACAATCTGTACGCCGAAGAGGCCGGCCTGCTTACATTGCCCGTTGCGTGACGACTGCCGCGCGCTGGGCCTCGGCGATGACCCCGAACGCTATCCCGTCCGGGCGCCAAAAGCGACAAAACCGGTGCGGCGCGGGGCCGCTTACGTGGCAAACCGCAATGATGGGGCAATTCTGTTGGTACGCCGACCCGACAAGGGCTTGCTTGGTGGCATGGCAGGCGTGCCCACGACGGCCTGGTCAGTGCGCGAGGATGGAGAAACCAGCCTCGATGCAGCGCCCTTTTCCGCTGGTTGGAGAATGGCGGGTACGATTACCCATGTCTTCACGCATTTCGAACTACAGCTTGACATATGGTCCGCTACAGTGGGCCGGATTTCCCTACCACCGGAAGGCTGGTGGGCCCAAGCTGCGGATATTCCGCACGAAGCGCTGCCCACTGTCATGAAAAAGGCAATCGAAGCCGCTATTCCGGGCGCAACCAAAGCGAAAGACAAGCCTGGTTCATGAGCAAGATACGCCATATAGTGTTCGACATCGGACGGGTCCTCATTCATTACGATCCGGCGATTCCCTACACACAGATCATCCCCGATCCCGTAAAACGCCAATGGTTCTTCGACCATGTGTGCACAAATGCCTGGAACCTCGAACAGGACCGCGGACGCACATGGAAAGAGGCTGAAGACCTGCTGATTGCTGAACACCCCGACTGGTCAAATGAAATTCGGGCGTTCCGGGCATGCTGGCATGAGATGGTTCCCCATGCGCATGACGACACGGTTGAGGTCTTGCACAGTGTCATCGACGCCGGGCACGACGTTACCTTGCTGACCAACTTCGCAGCCGACACATTTATCGAGGCGCGCCAGCGGTTCGAATTCCTCAACAAGACCCGCGGCATCACGGTGTCGGGCGAGATCGGTCTCATAAAACCGAACAGGGAGATCTATGACCACCATGTTGCGGCCTTCGATCTGGAACCCTCAGCGACGTTGTTTATCGACGATAGCGAAAAGAACGTGTCTGGTGCGATTGCGGCCGGCTGGAAGGCGGTTTTGCATACTGACGCGGACCGATTGAGAAAAGACCTGGCGGAATACGACATCGGCCTCGAATCGGCGCATCATGGGGCATGAAAATTCTTGGCCTATCGGGAAGCCTGCGCGCCGCCTCAACCAACACCGCGCTGTTGCGAATGTTTTCGCAACACGCACCGGCGGGTTTCTCCGTCGAGGTCTTTGGCAAACTCGGCGACCTGCCGTTGTTCAGTCCCGATCTTGAGTCCAATACGCCTGCAAGTGTTCTGACCTTTGCTGGCAAAGTGGCGGAATCCGACGGCATCCTGATTGCGTGCCCGGAGTATGCCCACGGCATCCCCGGTGCATTTAAAAACGCTCTCGACTGGCTGGTATCGCGGTTCGAGATCCCGGACAAACCAGTCATGCTCGTTCATGCATCGACGCGTGGTCTCTTCGCTCGCGAACATCTGCGCGAAGTCCTGAAGACGATCTCCTGTCGCGTATTTCCGGGTCCGGATTTCGAAACACACCTGATCAGCAAGGATCCGGCCGAAATCGACCGGATCCTGTCTGAAGGATCGCCCAAGGCGGCAATGGCCCAAAAGCTTAGAGAGTTTTGGGACTTCGCGGCGTCAGATGCGCCCGACTGACTAGGCCCCGGCAGCGTTCATCGACATGCGAACCTGCTTGCGCAACTCGTCGATCGGCTTGAGCGCCTTGCCGTCCTCATAGTGCCAGAAAGTCCAGCCATTGCATGCGTCGAGATCCTGGACTCGCGCGCCGAGGCGATGGATCGATCCCTCGACATCACCTGCCACCAGCGTTCCGTCGGCACGAACCGTCGCCATCCAACGGCGTTTCGTATCGGTCAACCGGTCGCCCGGGCGGACAAGTCCCGCATCGATCAGGCTGACGAATGCGACCCTCGGTTCGGCACGCTTCGGCGTCAACTGCTTCAATTCAGCGCCATCGAGGCGAGTGACAGCCGCGATACGCGCGCTGGCAGCATCGATATAGTCCTGCTCGCGCTCGATCCCGACAAAATGACGTCCCAATCGGCGTGCGACGGCGCCCGTGGTTCCGGAACCGAAAAACGGATCAAGGACGACGTCGCCCGGCTTGGTCGAAGACATCATCACCCGCGCGAGCAAGGCTTCGGGCTTTTGCGTCGGGTGAACCTTGTCGCCGTTATCGTCTTTCAGGCGCTCGCTACCGGTGCAGATCGGAAACAGCCAGTCGGAGCGCATCTGCACGTCGTCGTTCGCTGCCTTGAGCGCCTCATAGTTGAACGTGTAGCTTTTCGCCTTCTGATCTCGCGAAGCCCAGATCATGGTCTCGTGGGCATTCTGGAACCGGCGACCGCGGAAATTGGGCATCGGGTTGGTCTTACGCCAGACGATGTCGTTGAGAATCCAGAAGCCGAGGTCCTGCAGGGTCGTGCCCACACGAAATATGTTGTGATACGAGCCGATCACCCAAATCGTGCCGTTCGGCTTCAATACACGCCGCGCCGCAAGCAGCCAGGCCCGCGTGAAGGCGTCATAGGCGCCAAAGCTGTCGAACTGATCCCAATGGTCGTCGACGGCGGCGACCTTGGACTGGTCAGGGCGATGAAGATCGCCATCCAGCTGCAGATTGTAGGGTGGATCGGCAAAGATGACGTCGACGGATTTCTCCGGCAACCGCTCGAGCGCTGCCACGCAATCGCCCTTGATGATGGTATCGAGCCAATCGGCTTTAGCAGAAGACGAGGAGAGCTCGTCGAGCGCGCGCACAGCAGTCATTGAGGTTACCCGAAATACACTTACACAGACACGAACCTCATGGTTACCGAACAGGGTAAATATAGGCTTAAGGGTCCCACCAGCCGCTCAGCTGGCGCTCATTGGTACGGCTCGAACTCCGTATTGCCAGCCGATACTCGACTTAACGTTGACGGGCGCAAGGCAACACGGCGGCGGCCAGGAGCCCCCAAGCGGCGAAGGACTGGAAGGTAGGTGGCGTTGCGCCCTGGCGGATGGGCGCCTATATGGCTCGGATTCGCCATCGGCGCCAGCTATTCAACCGTTGGAAATCCCATGTCCTCCCCCGACCTAGTCATTTTCGATTGCGACGGCGTACTCGTCGATTCAGAGATCGTGGCCGCGCGAAACGAAGCACAATTGTTGAGCGAAGCGGGCTATCCGATCACTGCCGAAGACATCGCGGAGCGATATTCGGGAATGACATTCACCGACATCCTCAAGGAAATCGAGCGCGAAGCCGGTATCCCGTTCCAAGCATCACTGATCGAAAAAAGTGAGAAGCTGGTCGACGAGCGCCTTGCCCGCGAGGTCAAGCCCGTCGAGGGTGCTGCGCGGGTTCTTTCAGTGACCGATACGCCGAATTGCGTTTGTTCGAATTCGTCGGCAGCGCGGCTCGATATCACGCTGACGAGGACCGGCATCAAACACCTGGTGGAAGGCCGCATCTATTCGGCCTCGGATCTCGGGTTGAAAAGCAAACCGTCCCCCGACATCTTCCTTCATGCCGCCAGCGCCTTGGGGGCGGAGCCCGCCAGGACATTCGTGATCGAGGATTCAGTGCCGGGAGTTACTGCCGCCAAAGCCGCCGGCATGCGGGTCATCGGCTTCACCGGCGGATCGCACAGCTATCCGGCCCACGCCGACAGGCTCATCGAAGCCGGCGCGGAAACCGTAATCAACCGGCTTAGTGACGTTCACGAACTGATCAGGGCCCTGGCCAAGTTTGGCAAGCTCGATGGCTAGGCGCACGCGCGAACAGGCGCCTACTGCTTTTTGATGGGCCCTTCGTCATAGCCGACATACACGATGATATCGCGCTGGATCGGGCCCTTCACGACCACAGCCGGGTCATTGAAGATGAACTGGGTCGCGCCAGTCGGTGACACGGTCGCCGTGTAATGATGCAATTGCGAATAGACCAGGTTGCCGCCTTGAAGGACGGCGACGCGGATCGGCATCGTAATATCGCCGGCTGAGCCCTTCGGACCCGGCACGACCTTCCCTGCGACCGCCACGTTCATGGTTATGGTATCACCGGAATAGGTACACGAGCGGGTCGCGTCCTCGATCGAGGCCTGATAAATCAGGTTTTCCGGCACCTTCTCGGCCCGCTTGCCATAATAGTCGAAGAAGGCCGTCCCTTCGCGCAGCGAGACAGCCGGGCAGTAAGCCCGCACCTCATCCTGCGTGATCCGATTGTCAGCGACCTGCTCTTTCTTCTGACCGATCTTGAGAACACTCGTCGGGTCGCTCGACTGGCAGCCGGAGGCTGCAATTCCAACTCCGACCACAGCCAAAACCGCGTAGAAAAACTTGTTCATCTGCAGGGAACTCATAAACCGCACTTTCATAAGCCAAGGAAGCTGTTCTATACCAACGCCGCGCCAAAAATGCGACATCCCAACGCGCAGCGTCAATGCGGCTCTGCGCGCAGCCGGCCGAAACAAGTGGATATGCCGAACATGCAATTTGTAAGTACACGGGGAAATGCGCCCAGACTTGGATTCTGCGACGTCCTGCTGGCCGGTCTGGCGCGCGACGGCGGGCTCTATGTTCCCGAGACCTGGCCGCAATTTTCCGCCGACGAGATCCGGTCGATGCGCGGCCTGGCCTATCCCGATCTTGCGATCCGCCTACTGACGCCTTTCGTCGGCGGTGAAATCGATGACGCGGCGTTTTCGGCGGTCGTACACGAAGCCTATGCGGGATTTCGCCACGATGCCGTCTGCCCGATCGTCCAGACAGGTCCGAACGAGTTCGTGCTCGAGTTGTTTCACGGGCCGACGCTCGCGTTCAAGGACGTCGCAATGCAGCTTCTGGCCCGGCTGATGGATCATGTTTTGGAAGTCCGCGGCGAGCGCGCAACGATCGTCGGGGCCACTTCGGGCGACACGGGCGGAGCAGCGATCGAGGCATTTGCCGGGCGGCAGCGCACCGATATATTCATCCTGTTTCCGCAGGGCCGCGTATCGCCGGTGCAGCAGCGCCAGATGACGTCCTGCGCAGCCGACAACGTGCATGCGCTCGCCATCGACGGCAATTTCGATGACTGCCAGGCGCTTGTCAAAGACCTGTTCAACAACCTCGGGTTCCGCGACCGCGTCCGCCTGTCGGGCGTGAACTCGATCAACTGGGCCCGAATAATGGCCCAGATCGTCTACTACTTTTCCAGCGCGCTTTCACTTGGCGCGCCCGACAGGCCAGTCAGTTTCTCGGTGCCAACCGGCAATTTCGGCGACATCTTTGCCGGATATGCCGCCAAGCGCATGGGATTGCCGGTGGAACAGCTGCTTATTGCCACAAACGATAACGACATCCTGGCGCGCACGCTCGAGAGCGGCGCCTATGAGATGCGCGGCGTCAAGGCGACGACCTCGCCGTCGATGGATATCCAGGTCTCGTCGAATTTCGAGCGACTTTTGTTCGAAGCCAGCGGGCGCGACGCAGGAATGGTGCAGCGCTGCATGGACGGATTGAGACAGTCGGGCTCGTTCAAGATCGAGCAGGGAACGCTGGCCGCTATCCGCAACGAATTCGCCGCCGGCCGATCGCTTGAAGCGGAAACCGCCGCAACGATACGGGCCGTGCTGCAGAATAGCGGTTATCTTCTCGACCCGCACACTGCGGCGGGCATGAAGGTGGCGCGCGAGCAAGCACCGGGCGTGGTGCCGATGATTGTCCTGGCGACCGCACATCCGGCCAAGTTCCCGGCTGCCGTCAAGGCCGCGAGCGGTATCGAACCGGGACTTCCCGCCTGGTTGTCGGACCTCATGAATCGCGAAGAACGTTTCGATTTGCTTCCCCCCGACATAAATGTGTTACAAGACCACATCAGCCGCCACAGCAGAGCGGTTAGATAGGGGAGCGAATTTGTCTATGGGCGTAAAGGTCAGCCGGCTTGCAAACGGTCTAACAATTGCCACGGAGTCCCTGCCCCATCTCGAAAGCACGACGCTTGGCGTCTGGGTCAAGTCTGGCTCACGCAACGAGCGCGACGACGAGCACGGCATCGCGCATCTTCTCGAGCATATGGCGTTCAAGGGAACCGGGCGGCGGACGGCCGAACAAATCGCCTGCGACATCGAGAATGTCGGCGGCGAGATCAATGCGGCGACCAGCGTCGAAACCACCTCTTTTTACACCCGCATCCTCAAGGATGATTTGCCGCTCGCGATCGATATTCTTGCTGATATCCTGACCGACTCCAAGTTCGATCCCGACGAATTGGTGCGCGAGCAGCACGTTATCCTGCAGGAAATCGGGGCCGCGCACGACACGCCGGATGATGTGGTGTTTGACCGGTTCACCGAAACGGCATTCCGGCACCAGCCGATCGGGCGCTCAATTCTTGGCACGCCGGAGACAGTTCGTTCATTCACGTCAAAGCAACTGCACGACTACATGGAGCGGCAGTACGGCGCGGACCGGATGATCGTGGTCGCGGCCGGGGCGGTGGATCACGATGACTTCGTCCGTCAGGTTGAACAGCGTCTGGGTTCCTTTCGCGCCAAGGCGGAAGCCCCGTTCCCGAATTACGCCCACTATGTCGGTGGTGATTTCCGGGAACACCGCGATCTGATGGATGCGCAGATCCTGCTCGGATTCGAGGGCCGTGCCTACCATGTTCGCGATTTCTACGCGTCCCAGATCCTGGCTTCGATCCTCGGCGGCGGCATGTCGTCGCGGCTATTCCAGGAAGTGCGCGAAAAACGCGGCCTGTGCTACTCGATCTACGCGTTCCACTGGGGTTTTTCAGACACCGGCATATTCGGCGTTCACGCGGCGACCGGCAAGGAAGACATTGCCGAACTCATTCCGGTGATCCAGGACGAATTGCATCGCGCCGGTGGGCACATCAGCCAGCAGGAGTTGGATCGCGCGCGTGCGCAGTACAGAGCCGCATTGCTGATGTCGTATGAGAGCCCGACAAGCCGCGCCGGACAGATTGCGCGCCAAATGCTCCTGTTCGGTCGGCCGGTTTCCACCGAGGAACTGATGGACCGGCTTTCCAATATCACGACCGAGAGGTTGACCGATCTGTCGCAGCGGCTGTTTGTGGGCAGCACGCCAACGGTAACCGCGATCGGGCCAATCGGCGCAATGCCACGTTTCGAACACATCGCCGAGGCTTTCTCGGCAGGTAGCACAAGCGCGCGCAAGGTCGCCGTTTGAATTCGGCGTGGCGCAAACAATGCTCGCCTTGCCCTTTCGCCGCTCCAAGCCGAAGGCGCTGTCCGCGGGCCGGGTGACTCTTCGGCCGCCTGTTCTTGGTGACTTCCAGGCTTGGTCAGAACTCAGGGAAAAGAGCCGGTCGTTCCTCAAGCCCTGGGAACCGCAATGGCCTGCAGACGACTTGACGCGGTTTGCCTGGAAAGCGCGCCTCAGGCGCTACGCTGAGGAACAATCGGAGGGAACGGCATTCCCCTTTCTTGTTTTTCAGGACGGTGAGCTGGTCGGCGGTGTTTCGCTCGGAAATATCCGGCGCGGCGTCGCCCAATCGGCCCAACTGGGCTACTGGATGGGCGCAACTCATGCCGGAAAAGGACTGATGTTGGATGCTCTGCAAGCCCTCCTTCCCCACGCATTTTCAACACTGGAGTTGCACCGGGTCGAAGCTGCCTGTATCCCCGACAACACACGGTCGATACGCTTGCTTGAAAAAGCCGGATTCGAGCGCGAAGGTCTTATGCGGTCCTACCTGAAAATCGATGGACGTTGGTGTGACCACTTCCTCTACGCTCGCTTTGCCGATGACGTAAAAGACTGAATTGGGCTGGGAATATTGCGCGCAGCAACGTTGATCATTGGCTGGTTGACCGCCATTACCGTATCGCTTTCCTGCCTGTTGTGGGCTGGCGATGCGAATGCAATTGAAGCAATCAAGATCAGCCGCGACGATGTCGCGCTCGATCTTTCCAAAGCCGTGGAAGTCTATCGGGACCGCGGTGCCAATTTCCAGGTCTCGACGGCGCCCGGTCCCGACGGAATCGTCCGGCGCATCGAGGTCGAAGCGCTCGACACCGCGGCAACCGGCGACTGGGCCGTCTTCGCGCTTGCCAATACGACCGACCGGCAACTCGACAGGCTGATCGTCGCGCCGCATTTCCGTCTCGTCAATTCCGGCCTCATATGGCCGGATCTCGGCTCTCGCAGGATCGCCAATATAACACCCAGCGAGGGCTTCGCCCTCGACCGGCAGGCGTCGGACGACGCCGATGTGTTTTTGGTCACGATCAATCCGGGAACTGTCGTAACCTTTGTCGCCGAACTGTCTTCCTCCAACCTGCCGCAGGTCTATTTATGGGATCCGGAGGCATACAAGGATACGGTGAACTCCTATACCCTTTTCCGAGGCATCATCATTGGTATCGCCGGCCTGCTGGCGCTGTTCCTTACGATCCTGTTCGTAGTCAAAGGCACATCGATGTTCCCGGCCACGGCCGCTCTCGCCTGGGCGGTTCTCGCGTACATTTCGATTGATTTCGGCTTCGTCAACAAGGTGATCGAGATCTCGCCCGGGAACGAACAGATATGGCGCGCGGGTTCCGAGGTCGCGCTTGCGCTGACTTTGGTCCTGTTCCTGTTTGCCTATCTTAATCTCAACCGATGGCATGAGAACTTCTCTTACGGAGCAGTGCTCTGGATCATTGCCCTGCTCGGGCTCGCCGGCGTTGCCATTTTCGATCCGCCTGTCGCGTCCGGAATTGCGCGGCTGTCTTTTGCGGCAACTGCGGTGGTCGGTTTGTCGCTGATCATCTATCTCGCAACAAAAGCATATGACCGGGCGATCATGCTGGTGCCGAGCTGGATGCTGATCATGATCTGGCTGACCGGCTCATGGATGGCCGTCACCGGTTTGCTCGACAATGACATTGTTCAGCCGGCGCTTGGCGGCGGGTTAATTCTGGTCGTGCTGTTGATCGGGTTCACTGTCATGCAGCACGCGCTTGCCGGTGGCGCATTGCAGCAAGGCCTTTTCTCCGACATGGAACGCCAGGCGCTGGCTATCACGGGCTCCGGCGACATCGTTTTTGATTGGGACGTGCTGCGCGATCGTGTCATTACGCGCCCTGACATCAGTATGCCGCTTGGGCTGGCGCCAAACAGCCTGCGCGGACCTGCGCGCAACTGGCTTCCGGTATTGCACCCCGATGACCGGGACCATTTCCGTACAACGCTTGACGTCGTGCTGGAACACAGAAGGGGACGCGTACACCAGTCTTTCAGATTGCGCGGGGCAGACGGCCATTATCACTGGTATTCCCTTCGCGCCCGGCCCGTCATCGGCTCCGATGGGGAAGTGATCCGCTGCGTCGGCACACTGATCAACGTGACCGAGCAGAAAAAGGCCGAAGAGCGTCTCCTGCACGACGCCGTTCATGACAATCTCACGGGCCTGCCAAACCGCGAAATCTTCATGAACCGGCTCGACGCGGTGACCTCGATAGCCAAGGCCGATGAAAAGGTCCGGCCTACGATATTCCTCATCGACATCGATCGGTTCAAGCAGGTCAATGAAAGCCTCGGCATCTCGGCAGGTGACACGATCTTGCTGACCATCGCACGGCGACTGCATCGTTTGATGAAGCAGAACGACACCCTGTCACGGGTGTCAGGCGACCAGTTCGCGATGGCTTTGCTGTCCGAGCAGGATCCTGCCCGTATCGCGACTTTTGCGGACGCGGTCCGCAAGGCGATCAGCGCTCCGATCAGCTTTGCCAAGCGCGAAATCGTTCTGACCGCCTCGATCGGTCTCGTGACCTGGACATCGAACCAGGGATCGGCCGAGGAACTTGTCAAGGATGCCGAATTGGCGCTTTACCAGGCGAAACGTTTCGGTGGTGACCGGATCGAGCCATTCAGGCCGGCTTTCCGCACGATGGGGACCGACCGGTTGCAGATCGAAGCGGACCTCAGGCGCGCCATCGATCGCGGCGAACTGAAGATGGCCTATCAGCCGATCGTCAGGCTGGGAGACGAAAGGATTGCCGGTTTCGAAGCGTTGATCCGGTGGGAGCACCCGCGCCGCGGCACGATCCCGCCCGGCGACTTCATTCCGATCGCCGAGAATTCGGGGCTAATTGTCAATCTGGGGCTGTTCGCCATGCAGACGGCCGCGGCGGACATGGTGAGCTGGCTCAAGCAGGTCGACAACGACGACCTGTTCGTTTCCGTCAACCTCTCCAGCCGCCAACTCATGCGTCAGGATCTTGTGTCCGATGTGCGATCGGTACTGAAACGGGTGAGTCTCGATCCCCGGCATTTCCGGCTGGAACTGACAGAATCTCTGGTGATGAGCAATCCGGAACAGGCCGCCCACGTGCTTCGCAAGCTCAAGGAAACCGGCATCGGCCTTTCCCTCGACGACTTCGGTACAGGTTATTCGTCGCTTTCCTATCTGACCAGGTTTCCCTTCGACACTATGAAGATCGACCGGTCCTTCGTGGAAGACAACGGGCCGCAGGGCAATGTCCTGCTGCGCTCGATAGTCAACATGGCGCGCGAGCTCGGATTGAAAGTCGTCGTGGAAGGCGTTGCCGACAAGGAGGGCGCAGAAGACCTTCGCGCGATGGATTGCGAATACGTACAGAGTTTCCTGTTTGGCGAACCATTGTCGCCCGAGCAAGCCATCGTTCGCCTCAAAGAGTCGATGGCGGTTCCGGCTCCTGCTTCCTAGGTGCGGTCAGGCGCGCCCAGCGTAGTGACTCAAATTGACATTATCTATGCCCAGCAACGCCAAGGCACGCGGATAGATCTGGGTCATGTCAGGGGAAAACATGACCTCGCTGGTCGCCGGGCAGGTAAGCCAGCCATTGTCGGCAATTTCGGTTTCGAGCTGTCCAGGTCCCCAACCCGAATAACCAAGCGCCATCAGTGCGCGGGTCGGACCGCCACCGCGTGATATGGCCCGAAGGATGTCAACGGTCGCGGTAAGCGAGATTTCCGGAGTGACTTCCAGCGACGATTCCGCCTGATAGTCGCCGGTGTGGAGAACGAAACCACGGCTGCGTTCGACGGGTCCACCGTCGCGCACCATGAAATCTCGGGCCTTAGCCGGCAGCTTGATGGCTTCGTGCTCGTCCATGAGGCCAAGCTGGACAAGCAGGTCCGGGAAAACCATTTCCTGGCTCCGGTTGATTACCAGCCCCATCGCGCCTTCCGAGGAATGAGCGCACAAATAGACAACCGTCCGCTCGAAACGACTGTCGCGCATTCCAGGCATCGCAATCAGGAACTGTCCGTCAAGCCAAGGTTCGGTCATTGCACATCCCACTTTCTACCTAGCGTAACGCCAAACAACCATATTTGGAAAGAGCCTGCGCTTTGACCGAAGTAGCGAAGCAATGCATCGCCATCGCCGGAAATTCACGGCAATATGATCCGGACGTGTGCTGTCCTTGCTTGCCAAAGTAGCTGACCCAAGCCTATCTCCAGACCATGAGACATTTCGCTTGGGCCGCAATCGCACTTTTCGCCTGGTCACCGGCCATGGCCGCCTCGTCCGCCTGGTATGACGCCCAGGGCGCGCAGATAAAACTCGTCGTCGATGATGTTCCCGACAAAAACGGTGTGCTGCGCGGAGCAATCCTGGTCGATCTCAAGCCGGGCTGGAAAACCTACTGGCGCGACCCGGGCGATGCCGGCGTGCCGCCCTCGCTGAACATCTCCGGCAGCGCGAATGCGACCGACGCTGTCCTGCATTATCCGCCACCGGTCCGTTTTGACGAGGCCGGCGCATGGTCGATCGGATACAAAAAGCCCGTTGCACTGGCTTTCACGGCGCAGGTGCAAGATACGACCAAGCCGGTCGATCTCAAGACAATCGTCTTTCTTGGCGTCTGCAAGGAGACCTGCATACCGGTCCAGACGGAATTCGAACTGCTGACAAATCCGGCTGTCGGCATGTCGGAAGCCGATGTCTCTGCTGCATTCGCGGCCCTGCCCCTCCCCGCAACCGCCGATCTGCGGCTGACGACGGCGCATCTCGAGGGTGAGACGCTGATCGTAGATGCTGACTTGCCTGCCCCGGGGGCGAATGCCGAACTGTTCGCAGCCAGCGCCCATGGCTGGTACCTGGATGTGCCCCTACTGGAAAGCGGGCCCGGCGGCAAACCGCGTTTCCGCATTCGCGTATTTGAGCGGCCCAAACAAGCAGCCGGAGGTGAAATCGCCTACACGCTCATTTCAAACGATCGGGCAGTTGAGGGTACGTTCTCACTCCCTGAATAAAACGGTACCGGCTACTGGACAACGACAACACGACGCATATTTGTTGGCGCGAAACACAGTCTCGTTTCAGTCTATTCAACAACAAACCAATCCGAGGATCATCATGACCATTGCCGTGGGCGAAAAGCTTCCCGAGGCCACCTTTCTGGCGCCGAGCGACGACGGTCCGACGCGGATCGCCGGGGCTGACTTTTTCGCCGGAAAAAAGGTCGTGCTGTTCGGATTGCCAGGCGCGTTCACGCCCACCTGCGATGGGAACCATCTGCCCGGTTTCCTGAGTCGTCATGATGAGATCATCGCCAAAGGCGTAGACCGGATCGCCGTCGTGTCGGTCAACGACGTCTTCGTGATGAAGGCTTGGGAAGCTGCGAGCGGCGCGAAGGGCAAGATTGTTTTCCTCGCTGACGGCAATGCCACCTTCGCCAAGGCGATCGGCCTCGACGCGGATATGAGCGTGGCGGGATTCGGTACACGCATGAGGCGGTTCTCGATGATTGTCGAAGACGGAACCGTCACGTCGCTCAACCTCGAGGTCGAACGCGGCAAGGCCGAAATTTCCGGCGCCGAGACAATCCTGTCGCAACTCTGATCGGGTCAGGCGCGTTCATCCTTCGGCGAAGACATCACGATGAAGGATGTTATGGCCGCGACCTGCGGCAATTCGCCCAACACCTCCCTGTGGAAGGTCTTGTAACCGGCGAGGTCTTCTGTCTCCACGCGAAGAAGATACTCCACGGTCCCGGTTACGTTGTGGCACTCCCTGACGTCCGGCGACCGGGATATGGCCCGCTCGAAGGCTTGCTGGGATGCCGCCGAGTGGTCCTTCAGGCCAACTGATACATAGGCGAGGAACCCCTTGCCGACCGCCGCCGGGTTGATGGTCGCACGATAGCCGGTGATCACGCCCGACTGTTCCAATTCCTGAACCCGGCGCAAACATGCCGACGGCGACAGGCCGACGCGACCGGCAAGCTCGATATTGCTGATCCGGCCGTTTTTCTGCAGCACGCGCAATATATGCTGGTCTTTTTTGTCCAGTGTCGCCATTAATTGCTAAGATAGATAATTTCGCGCCATTTATGCAACCAAATTGCGCATTAATTCCACAATAATTGCGGCATGGAAAACAGTCTGTTCGTCGCCTTTTCGACCTTCGCTTTCGTCTCACTGGTCACGCCAGGGCCCAACAACCTGATGCTGATGGCGTCCGGTGCCAATTTCGGATTTGTCCGGAGCGCTCCGCACATGCTCGGCGTCGATCTCGGATTCGCCTTCATGGTCGCAATGGTCGGTTTCGGGCTCGCTGGGATCCTGACCGCCTATCCGAGCCTCTATTCCGCCCTGAAAGCCGTCAGCTTGGCTTATCTGTTGTACCTGGCCTGGAAGCTAGCGGGTTCGGCCGGAATCGGTGAGGCAAGGCCGGGCGCCCGACCGATGACATTCTTCCAGGCAGCAGGCTTCCAGTGGGTGAACCCAAAGGCGTGGGCAATGGCACTGACGGCCGTCACGGTCTATGCGCCGGACAGAAACCTCGCTGCGGTTGCGCTGATCTCGCTGGTTTTCTTTGCAATCGGACTGCTGACTGCCGGCCTCTGGGTAGTAACCGGGCGTGAGGTCAGGCGATGGCTAACCGATACCCGCCGTCTGCGCGCGTTCAATATTGCGATGGCGTCGCTACTTCTGGCCTCGCTCTACCCGGTTCTCGTTCCGCGCTGAGACTTGTAAGGTTCCATACCCTTGCGGGCAAGTTCGTCGGCGCGCTCATTCTCCGGATGGCCGGCGTGGCCCTTGATCCAATGCCAGTGCACGTCGTGGCGATTGCGTGCCTCATCGAGTGCCTGCCACAGTTCGGCATTCTTGACCGGCTTCCTTGCCGCGGTCTTCCAACCGTTCTTCTTCCAGCCGTGGATCCAACCGCGGATACCGTCGCGCACATAGTTTGAGTCGGTGTAGATTTCGACGCGATACGGCCCGCCCTTGAGCGCCGACAGCGCCTCGATTGCCGCCATAAGTTCCATGCGGTTGTTTGTGGTCGCCGCCTCGCCGCCCGAAAGTTCCTTTTCGGTACCGTTATGGCGCAGGATCGCGCCCCAGCCGCCGGGGCCCGGATTGCCCGAACAGGCGCCGTCGGTGAATATCTCGATCGTCTTCATGCCGGTGGGCATCCGTATTCAGCAGCCGTGGCGATCTGGCGATGGAAACGCAGGCGGCGCAAATACTCGCGCGGATCCTTCTTGGTCACGACGGCGCCCTCCGGCGTGTTGAGCCAGTCATAGAGGCGGGTCAGCAAGAAGCGAAGCGCGGCACCGCGCGCGAGCAGCGGTAATGCGGCTTGTTCCTCGGACGACAGCGATCGCACCGACTGGTAGCCCTCGAGCAACGCAATGCCCTTGGTCAGATTGAACGAAAAGTCGCGCTCGAAACACCAGGCGTTGATGCAGATTGCGACGTCGTAGGCCAGTATGTCAGTGCAGGCGAAATAAAAATCGATCACACCCGACAGTTCGTCACCTAGAAAAAACACGTTATCCGGGAACAGATCGGCGTGGATTACGCCCGTCGGGAGACCCGACGGCCAGTCGCGTTCGAGAACTGCCAGGTCGCTCTCTATCTCCGCCTTCAGCCCAGGCTCTACAGTGTCTGCGCGGTCGGCGGCACGTGCGAACAATGGCCGCCAGTCGGCTACGGTCAGCGCATTGCGCCGAGTCAGCGTGAAATCGGCGCCTGCCATGTGCAATTCAGCCAGCGCCTTGCCGACCTGGCGGCAATGGCTCGCCGTCGGACGGCGCGGCCACATACCTTCGAGAAACGTCACGATGATCGCCGGCCTGCCAGCGAGTTCGCCGATCACCTCGCCGTCGTGGCGGGCCACCGGTTGCGGACAATTGATCCCGCGGGCGGCCAGATGACCCATCAGGCCGACAAAGAACGGCAGATCATTGGCGTCGACACGTTTTTCAAAAAGCGTGAGAAATGCCGGGCCGCTGTCGAGGTGCAGCGAAAAATTGGAATTCTCCACGCCCTCGGCGATCCCCTTGTAGGAGAGCAGGCGGCCGAGATCGTACGCTGCGAGGAAGTGCTGAAGCTCGTCTTCGGAGATGTCGGTATAAACTGCCACTATCCGTCTCCGTTGACGAAGGCCATGTCCGCCGGCAACAGCTCGACATCGCGAAGCGCGCTCATGACCGGGAAGTTTTCGTTTTCTTCGACAGTCATGGCGATGTCGACGGTCACGTCAAAACGATCGCGAAATGCGTTGATGATCTCATCAACAATGATTTCCGGCGCCGACGCGCCCGCCGACAACCCGACCACCCGCACGTTCCCGATGGCGTTCCAGTCGATCTCAGCGGCACGCTGAACCAGCGACGCGGCGCGCGCGCCGGATCGCTCGGCCACCTCGACAAGGCGTTTGGAATTCGACGAATTGGGCGCGCCGACGATCAGAAAATGATCGGCCCCGCGGGCGGCGTGCTTTACAGCTTGCTGCCGATTGGTGGTCGCATAACAAATCGATTCCGCGGCCGGCGCCTGTATGTGCGGAAACCGCTTCTGCAGCGTTCCAATGATACCCGCCGTGTCGTCGACCGACAGCGTCGTCTGGGTAACGAAACCGAGTTCACCTGCCGGAGGCTCAAATGTCGATGCATCCGCTTCCGTTTCGACCAGCGAAACAGAGGCTTCAGGCAATTGACCCATCGTACCGATAACTTCGGGATGCCCGGCATGACCAACCAGCAGCACGTGGCGACCCAGACGCTGGTGCCGCATGGCCTGCTTGTGCACCTTGGAGACCAGCGGGCAGGTCGCGTCGAGATAGAGCAGGTTCAGTTTCTCGGCCTGCGCGGGCACCGACTTCGGCACGCCATGAGCGGAAAAGACGACCGGGCGGTCGCGGTTTTCCGACGGTATCTCGTCGAGTTCCTCGATAAAGACTGCGCCACGTGCGCCAAGCCCCTCGACGACAAACCTGTTGTGAACAATCTCATGGCGGACGTAGACCGGCGCGCCGTATTTCTTCAGCGCCAAGACTACGATCTGGATGGCGCGGTCCACCCCCGCGCAGAAACCACGGGGCTCGCACAAGCGAATCGTCAGCGGAGTTTTTTCGGCCGTGCTCGGTTGCATTGTCGGATCCCGGTTCGGACCTTCAACTGGTCGGGTTCGGGCATGCTGTCAAGCCCGCGGTTTGCGTGCCCAGACGATAAAAACGCCCGCAAGCGCGGCGGCAAGGCCATACCAGGTCAGAACATATTGCAGGTGGTTGTTGGGCAGGCTGACAATGGTAACGCCGCCTACCGGTAATCCACCGGGATTGGGCGCTGAATCTGCGTCGATGAAGAACGGCACAAGCTTGTCTGGATCAAGCCCGGCATTGGCGGCCATGGCGTCGCGGTCCTTCCAGTAGAAGACATTGGCCACGGGGTCGTTGTCTGGGACAATCCAGGAAGGTTTGGCGGCGAGCGGGTTGCGGGCGAGCCCGTCTATGGTCACCTGTCCCGCGACTTCGCCTTCCTGGCGCAACGCGGGGTCTTTGCGGTCATAGGGTACAAATCCGCGATTGACGAGAATGGCGCGTCCGTCGATAAGCCGTAAAGGCGTGTAAACAAAATACCCCGTCTGGCCATCATGGGTGGCGAAAAAGAATTGTTCGCCATCATGCTCGAATGTTCCGGTCGCGGATACGGGATAGTAGTCTACGTCGCCAGACGTGGCGAAACGCCGCCCAATATCATCAAGGGCGACAGGCTGGGAAGCGATACGCGCGTCGATTTCCGCGATCAGTCCTTCCTTCCATGACAGACGCTGGACCTGCCAAGTGCCGAGGCCGACGAGGATTGCGAAGACAACCGCTGCTGCAATACCGACCGGCCAAAGCCGAAACCCGTGTGGTGCGCTACCCGTTTCGGGACCGGCCTGCGTCATTCCGATCCCTCGATCCGTCCTTCCTGCGCCTTGTGCTTGTACTGAAGGGTGATCAGCACGCCTTTCATAAGGCGCAGCGACACGAGCGAAAGAGCAAGGATCAACGGAATCCAGAGGATGAAATGAACCCATAGAGCGGGGCTGTAGTTAACCTCCAGCCACAAGGCCAGGCCAACGACCACGAAGCCGACCAGCAGGATGACGAAGACAGCGGGGCCGTCTCCGGCATCGGCGAAGGAATAGTCCAGGCCGCAAGCGCCGCAGCGCGGGCGCAGGCCGAGGTAGCTCTGGAACAACTTGCCGTCGCCACAGCGCGGGCAACGTCCGCGCAGCCCGGCGCTAATCGCGTCGACCGGCGGATAATGAGCTTGGTCTTTCGTCATGGCAGAATCTCTATCGGTGTTCCGTCGGGAACGCTGTCCCAAATCTGTTTCATCTGGATATTGGCCACCGCGATACATCCGTCGGTCCAGTCGAACCGTTGCAGGATGTGCGTGGCGAATTGATACCCGTTTGGTTGCCCATGGATCATGATCATGCCACCCGGGTCAACGCCCTCTTCCGCCGCACGTCTCCTGTCCACTGCGTCCGGATAGGAAATATGCAACGAAAGATAGAAGGCGCTTTTCGAATTGCGCCAATCGATCACGTACCGCCCTTCAGGCGTTCGCCCGTCGCCCTGGTGTTGTTTGGGACCACTCGGATCGCTGCCGAGGGCGATGCGATAACTTACGAATGTCTTGCCGTCCCTGAGCAAATGGAGTTTGCGTTCTGCCTTCTCGACACGCACCAGATCAGCTCGAAATCCGTCGGGCAGACTCGCAACGGAGTTGTCCGCCTGCAAGCCGACCAGCGACGCAACGACAAGCCCAATCACAACGACCGCCAATCCGGCAATGGCAACGCGCTTTTTCATGAGGCCAACAAAAAAGGCGGGGAAATCCCGCCTTTTCTGAAATCCAATTGCGCCGCTTTAATGGCCGGCGCCGTGAATGGGCGCTCCCCAGGAGGCCCAGACATAAACGCAGAAGAACAGGAACAGCCACACGACATCGACGAAGTGCCAGTACCAAGCAGCGGCCTCGAAACCGAAGTGCTGCTTCGGCGTGAAATCGCCGGCCAGCGCGCGGAACAGGCAGACGATCAGGAAGATCGTGCCGACCAGCACATGGAAGCCATGGAAGCCCGTCGCCATGAAGAAGGTCGCGCCGTAGATCGAATCCTTGAAGGCGAAGGGGGCGTGGGCATATTCGTAGGCCTGCACCGAGGTGAACAGCATGCCAAGAAGGACCGTCAGCGTCAGTCCCCAGACAAGGCCCTTGCGATCATCTTCCAGCAGCGCATGGTGCGCCCACGTAACCGTCGTTCCCGACAACAACAGGATGATCGTGTTGTAGAGCGGCAGGTGCAGCGGATCGAGGACCTCGATGCCCTTGGGCGGCCACTGCCCGCCGGTGAAGTCCACGCGCGCTACTTGTGCAGCCTCGTTTGCGAACAGGCTGGCATCGAAGAACGCCCAGAACCAGGCGACAAAGAACATCACTTCCGAGGCAATGAACATGATCATGCCGTAGCGAAGGTGCAACGACACGACCTTGGTGTGGTGCCCTTCGTGGGCCTCCTTGACCGTGTCGGACCACCAGGAGAACATCACGTACAACACGACGAGCATGCCGACCAGGAACAGCCAGAAATTGAGACCCGCCAGATTCATGCCGAACAGGCGGAAGACATCGCCCTGCATGGACCGCATCCAGGCAATGCCACCCAGCGCCGTGAGCAGCGCTCCCAGCGACCCTAGGGCCGGCCAGGGGCTCGGGTCGATAATGTGGTAGTCGTGGTGTTTGGTGTGCGTGTCCGCCATGATGATCCCCGCGGTTCTAATTATCTGTGCTGTTGGTCTGAATTGTGCTGTCGACCGGGGCCGAGGCCACCGGTTGGTCTTTCTCCTGAACCGGGAACATGGTGTAGGAGAGGGTGATGGTGGTGATGTCCTTCAGTTCCTCGTCATCCGCAATGTCGGGATCGACGAAGAACACGACCGGCATGTCCAGCGTTTGTCCGGGCTTGAGGACCGTCTCCGTGAAACAGAAACACTCGATCTTGTTGAAATAGACGCCGGCCAGTTGTGGGTTGACGTTGAAGGTCGCCGTGCCCGTTACGGTGCGGTTGCTGCGATTGTAGGCCGTATAACTGATCTGCTTGGTTTCGCCGATACGAATCTCGACTTCACGCTGGACCGGCTTGAATTCCCACGGCACGCCGGCGGTATTGGCATCGAACCGGATCTTTATGGTGCGGTCGAGGACGCGGTCGGCATAGGTGTCAGCGCGTTGGGTCGTACCGCCATAGCCGGTAACCTGACAGAAAATCCCGTAGAGCGGAACTGCCGCATAGGCCATTCCGACCATACCAATTACCACAGCCGCCGCAGCGGCAGCGATCACTCCATTGGAGCGGGTCTTGTTCGGCATTTTCGGCGACGCGGGATCCATGGTACCTCGTATCACCCTGCAAACAGCTTCGGGCCAAACTTGACGATGGTCGCGACGTAGAACAGCAGCACCAGCGCCGCAAGCGCAATGCCGATGGCAGTCGATCGGCTACGGCGTGCTTTCTTCTGCTTTTCGGTCAGTTCCACGAAATCCTCGCCCATCGCCAAACTCACATACCCGCCACGAAGCCTGCGGCCAGCACATCGGCCAGCAACGCCAGGAAAATACCGAACAGATAGACTATCGAATAGCCGAACAGCTTCTTTGCCGGAAGCATCGCCGCGTCAGCATCGGTCATGCGCAGCACTTTGTACGCATACCAGACAAACCCGGCGCCAAGAGCCGCCGCGACAATGCCAAAAGCCGCGCTGGCGAAACCAAGAACCCAAGGCAGAACGCCGATCGGAGCCAGCAGAAGGCTGTAAACAAAGATCTGGCGGCGCGTCGATTGTGCGCCGCGCACATTCGGCATCATCGGAACGCCTGCCGCGCCGTAGTCGCCCGCCTTGAACAGGGCAAGCGCCCAGAAATGCGGCGGTGTCCACATGAAGATGATCGCGAACAGCACGACGCTTTCCAGGCTTACGGAGCCGGAAGCCGCGGCCCAGCCGACCATCGGCGGGAAGGCGCCGGCGGCCCCGCCGATCACGATGTTCTGGGGCGTAGAGCGCTTCAGACACATCGTATAGACCACAGCATAGAAGAAGATCGTAAAGGCTAGGATCGAGGCCGCCAGCCAGTTGACCAGCACGCCCAGGGTAAACACCGACAGGGTGGCAAGCACGAGGCCGAAGACAAGGGCCTCCTGCGCGGCAATCCGGCCGGAGGGAACGGGCCGGCCCGCAGTGCGCGTCATGACGGCGTCGATATCGGCGTCATACCACATGTTCAACGCACCGGATGCGCCCGCGCCGACCGCGATGGACAGTATGGAGATGAAACCGAGTACGGGATGAATGGTTCCAGGCGCGGCGACCAGCCCGACGAACGCCGTGAACACCACAAGCGACATCACCCGCGGTTTCAGCAGTTCGATATAGTCGCCCGCCATCGCCTCGGAGAGGCGAATTGTCGGCGTATCGGCCCGGTTGTCCTCGATGAGTGCCATCGGCCCTCGACTTCCTTCTTTGTCGTTTTGCCGACGCCGCCGGAAACTGCGTCCGGCGGCGTCGCCTGTTATTGGCGAGCGTCAGCCGCTCACTTGATCTTAGGAAGCTGCTCCCACTGGTGGAAGGGCGGCGGCGAAGGCAGTTGCCATTCCAGCGTCGTCGCGCCCTCGCCCCACGGATTGGCACCGGCCACCCGCTTCTTGGAGAAGGCTTCCCAGACACCGAACAGGAAGATCAAAACGCCGATCGCCGAGAGGTAGGAGCCGTAGGATGACACCAGGTTCCAGCCGGCGAATGCATCCGGATAGTCGATGTAGCGCCGCGGCATGCCGGCGAGACCCAGGAAATGCTGCGGGAAGAAGACCAGGTTGACGCCGATGAACGTGACCCAGAAATGGGTGCGCGCGATCAGCGGCGAATACATGTAGCCGGTCATCTTCGGGAACCAATAGTACCAGGCCGCGAAGATACCGAAGGTGGCGCCAAGCGACATGGTGTAGTGGAAGTGAGCGACCACGTAGTAGGTGTCGTGCAGCGAACGGTCGAGGCCCGCATTGGCGAGCTGGACGCCGGTCACGCCACCGACCGTGAACAGGAAGATGAAGCCGAGTGCCCACAGCATGGGGGTACGCAGCGAGATCGAGCCGCCCCACATCGTGGCGATCCAGGAGAATATCTTCACGCCGGTCGGCACCGCGATGACCATCGTCGCGAAGACGAAATAGCGCTGCGCGTCGAGCGAGATGCCTGTCGTGTACATGTGGTGCGCCCACACGATGAAGCCGACCACGCCGATGGCGACCATGGCGTAGGCCATGCCGAGATAGCCGAAGATCGGCTTGCGCGAGAAGGTCGACACGATGTGGCTGATCACGCCAAAGGCCGGCAGGATCAGGATGTAGACTTCCGGATGGCCGAAGAACCAAAACAGGTGCTGGAACAGGATCGGGTCGCCGCCGCCTTCAGGGGCAAAGAAGGCCGTTCCGAAATTGCGGTCGGTCAGCAGCATGGTGATACCGCCGGCAAGCACCGGCAGAGACAGCAGCAACAGGAAGGCGGTAATCAGCACCGACCAGGCAAACAGCGGCATCTTGTGCAGCGTCATGCCGGGCGCGCGCATGTTGAAGATGGTGGTGATGAAGTTGATCGCGCCGAGGATCGACGATGCGCCGGCAACGTGAAGCGCGAGGATCGCCATGTCCATAGCGGGGCCGGGCGATCCGGCCGTCGAGAGCGGCGGATAGACCGTCCAGCCATTGCCCGCGCCATATCCGCCCGGTGCACCGGGAACGAACATCGACAGGAAAAGCAGGATGAACGCCGGCGGCAGCAGCCAGAAGGAGATATTGTTCATGCGCGGGAACGCCATGTCGGGCGCGCCGATCATGATTGGCACCATCCAGTTGGCGAAACCGCCGATCAGCGCCGGCATGATCATGAAGAACACCATGATCAGGCCGTGCGCGGTGACGAACACGTTGAACATGTTCTTGCCGGCATCGATCGCCGCGCCACCTTCGTAACCGTAGACCATGGCCGCGAGGCCGTGGAAAATCTGGATACCCGGCTCGGCAAGCTCCCAGCGCATGAACACCGAAAGCAAACCACCGACGACGCCTGCAGTGATCGCGAAGATCAGGTACAGCGTGCCGATGTCCTTGTGGTTGGTGGAATAAACCCAGCGAACCCAGCCCTTGGGCTTGTGGTCGTGGTGGGCGTCATGTGTAGCAGCGCCTGCCATATGTCCCGCTCCGTCTTTGATTATCTTGCGCTTCGCCCGGCTCAGTTGCCGGCGGAAGCGAGCTTGGTTTGGTTGTCTATCGAGGCCATCAGCGCCTTGTTGGCGCCGGTCAGATCGGTTTTAGCCGCCGCCATCCAGCTCTCGAACTGCGCCTGCGACACGACCCTGATCGCGATCGGCATATAGGCGTGGTCCTTGCCGCAAAGCTCGGAGCACTGACCGTAGAACAGGCCCTCGCGCTCAGCCTTGAACCATGTCTCGTTGATGCGGCCGGGCACGGCGTCGACCTTGGTGCCGAAGGATGGCATGGCGAAGGAATGGATCACGTCGGCAGCGGTCACGAGCAGGCGGACAGTCGTGTTGACCGGCACGACAACCTCGTTGTCGACGGCGAGCAGACGAGGATACTTGCTTTTATCCTGCTTGCCTGAGGCGTCGCGATCTCCCTCCTGCAGCAGCAGCGAATCGAAACTCAGCGGATCATCGCTCTGGTATTCATAGCCCCAGTACCACTGGTATCCGGTGGCCTTGACCGTGAGCGCCGGCTCTTCAGGCGGCGAGTACTGAGCCGTCAGCAGGTTGAAGGACGGCACCGCGAGAAACAGCAGGATCACAACAGGCCCGACAGTCCAGATTACTTCGATCAGCGTGTTGTGGCTGGTCTTGGACGGATTGGGATTCTTGCTTTCACGATAGCGAATAACGACCCAGGCCAGCAGAAAGAGGACCAGGA
>JBNLDE010000141.1:0-26614 GCA_050304175.1 Zhengella sp.
CGAAGACTTCGGCCGCTGGCTCGACTGCCGCAACAGCGAGCCCCGCGACATCGCCGATCTCATGTGTCCGGCAGATCCGGACCTTCTTGAGGCGGTTCCCGTCTCGACCCTCGTCAACAAGGTCGCCAATGCCGGGCCGGAAGTCCAGGACCCGGTCGTTTTGCCCGTTGAAGATGAACAGCCAGGTGAATCGGGGCCCGACGGCAAGACGTCCGGGAACGAGGGCGATGGCCAGATGTCACTGCTCTAGGCGCGGCGCATGACGGGTTATCTTTCCGCCGCCACCGCGGGTTTTCTGCTCGGCGCCTCGCTGATCATCGCCATCGGCGCGCAGAATGCGTTCATCCTGCGCCAGGGCCTGTTGCGCAGCCATGTCTTCGTGCTGTGCCTCATCTGCGCTTCGGCCGATGCTCTGCTGATCGCTGCCGGCATTGCCGGGCTCGGCACGCTGGTGTCGGGATCTCCAGGCTTGATCAAGGTCGTGACCGTCGGCGGAGCTGTGTTCCTGGCGGTCTACGCGCTGACGGCATTTCGCCGCGCGCTCCATCCCGGCGTGCTCAAGGCCGCGCAGACCGTACCCGTGAACCTGCGCGCGGCGGTTCTCACTTGCCTGGCGTTCACGTTTCTCAATCCGCACGTCTACCTCGACACAGTCGTCCTCGTCGGATCGCTGTCGGCGCGTTACCCGCCGGCCGTCCGCACCGCATTCGGCGCCGGCGCGGGGCTTGCGTCCTTCGTCTGGTTCTTCGCGCTCGGCTACGGCGCCCGGCTGCTGCAGCCGCTGTTTGCCAGGGAGGCTGCGTGGCGCGTGCTGGATATCCTGATTGGCGTCATCATGGCCGCGCTTGCCGCGCGGCTCGGCTTTGTGTTTTTCAACGGGTAAGGGCGGCCCGCAAAGGCCGCCCTCGGCGCATTGCCGCGCAGGTGCGCGTATCAGTTCGAGCAGGTGACCTGCTTGAATCCGTCGCAGAAAGCCTGGTCACAAACCGCACCGGTCGTGATCAGCCGGGTGCGATGGGCCAAGCCGATATCCGGATCGATCGGAAACTGCACGGCCTTGGCAAATCCTTTCGACTGGCAGAACTTGTCGGCCGCCGGCTTGCCGCAGCCCGTGCCCCAGTTCAGGCACCAGTCAAGACGGTCGCCGCCCCAATTGGGCTTCCAGAATGTCTTTTTGACAGGCGCGGGTTTGAAGCAGGTAACGACCTTGAAGCCGTCGCAGAAGGCCTGGTCGCACACGGCGCCGGTGGAAATCAGCCGGGTGCGGTGCACCGCGCCGATATCGGGATCGACGACGTGGCCGACGGAAAACTGGTAGCCTTTCGACTGGCACCAGGCGTCGGCGGCGGGCTTGCCGCAACCGGTGCCCCAGTTCAGACAGAGGTCGAGGCGGTCGCCGCCGACTTTCGGCTTGGAGAAACTGGCCGTCCCGGCGGACGCCGGAATCGCGAAAGCCAGCAGCAACACGGCTGCGGATATGAGGTTGAGTAGGGTTTTCATGGCGGGGGCTCCTTGGTGCATCATGTAAATGACGCACGCACGCTACCCGTCCGAATCTGTATACCGGCTGAGAAGGCCGTTCATCGCGAGTTAATCCGCCAGGCGCAACGGCGCCGCCGCGCGGGCAGGTACGCCACCCTGGCTGGTCGCGCTGTACCCCGCTTCAGCGCTTGTCGTGCTTCCGCGCCGCTGTGTCCTGTGCGCTGCAACCGGAATAGAGCGCTGCCGCGGCGATCGCCGAGGAGCCCAGCTTGTGATAATTCCGGATCAGGGTACTGTCCCGCCAGCTGTCGTCATGCGGCGCATCCTGAAGGATGGATGCTGGACGTGCGCGGGGTTTCTTGTCGTGGTGAGGCATGGTCCCGTCCTCATACTGTCCCAACGGGAAGCAGGATACGTCGCCACACCCAAACAGGATGTTAACGTGGCGCCGGCGATTACTTCGCCTTGGAAACGGAAGCCTTCTTGGCTTTCGCGCAGCACAGCGCCGCCTGCACTGCGGCGGGGCCGATGGCGCGGTATTTCGCGAGAATCTGGTCGGCGGACTTGAGGTTGCGCGCCGTTTGCGCTTCGCGGACTTGTTGGTTGCGGGTCATGATTTTCTCTCTCCCGGAGCGACAGGGACTGCTCCACTGATCCTGAATGGGGGCAAAAGCATGACAATGCTCCCATTGAAAAATGAAATTTTGGCAATGTTGCCCTGCGCCATTCGCATGGCTGCTTGACGAAGCCGTTTCCGGCGGCGATAAAGCGCCCATGAAAACGGTTCGGCGCGTTCGCGCCATTTGCATTTGCACGATCATTACCGGTTAGCTTTTCGCTGGCCCGGCCGTTTTCGTCCTCTTAAAGGTTGCATGAGACAAACGCCCCGGCCGGCCAGGCGGCGAACGGTGCGATTTTGCATGGGCCAGAGGAACGAGATCGATGAGCAATGACGCCTTTCGCGGGCTGCGCATTCACAACACACTGACCAGGACCAAGGAAGATTTCGTCCCCTCCGATCCGGCCGATGTGCGCATGTATGTCTGCGGGCCGACGGTTTACGATTTCGCCCATATCGGCAACGCCCGTCCGGCGATCGTGTTCGACGTGCTCTATCGTCTGCTGCGCCATCTCTACGGCCCGGACCACGTCACCTATGTCCGCAACATCACCGACGTCGACGACAAGATCAACGCCCGTGCTCTGCGCGATTTCGGTAGCGAGATCGATGCCGGACGCATGAGCCTCAACGATGCCATCCGCGCGGTGACCGAAAAGACCGCGGACCAGTATCACGGGGATGTCGCCGCGCTCGGCTGCCTGCCGCCGACCAACGAGCCGCGCGCCACCGAACATATCACCGGCATGGTGGCGATGATCCAGCGCCTGCTCAACAAGGGCAACGCCTATGTCGCGATGGGTGGAGAGGGCGCCGAGGTGCTGTTCGATACGGCCTCGATGGCCGATTACGGCCAATTGTCGAAGCGCAAGCTCGACGAACAGCAGGCCGGCGCCCGCATCGACGTCAAGGATCACAAGAAGAATCCCGCCGATTTCGTGCTGTGGAAGGAATCGTCGGCGTCCGAACCCGGCTGGGAAGGCGCGTTCACGGTCGGAAGCAAGCCGGTATTGATCCACGGTCGGCCCGGTTGGCACATCGAATGCTCGGTGATGAGTAAGGCGCTGCTTGGCGAGACCTTCGACATCCATGGCGGCGGGCTCGACCTGATCTTCCCGCACCACGAAAACGAGATCGCCCAGTCGCGCTGCGCCCACGGCACCGACGTCATGGCGCGCTACTGGATGCACAACGGCTTCCTGCAGGTCGAAGGCCAGAAAATGTCCAAGAGCCTGGGCAACTTCGTCACCATCCATGAATTGCTGGAGACCGAGAAGTTCGGCGGCCGCAAATGGCCGGGCGAGGTTCTGCGGCTAGCCATGCTGATGACCCATTACCGCGAGCCGATCGACTTCAACGTGAAGAGGCTCGAGGAAGCGGAGGCTGTGCTCGACGGCTGGTACCGGGCTGTCGGCGATGAGCAGACCGGCGGCATCGACTGCGCAGACACGCTCGTTGCGCTTCAGGACGATTTGGGCACGACGGGCGCCATTGCGGCATTGCACGAACTGCGTGCCGAAGCGGCCAAGGGCGCCGCCGGCGCCAAGAAGTGCCTGAAGGCCAGCGCCGCCCTTCTGGGACTGCTCGAGCGGACCGAAACCGAGTGGTTTGCAGCGCGGCAGTCGCAGGCGGGCATTGACGAGAACGCTCTGGCAGAAGCCGTCGCGAGACGTCTTTCCTTCATCCGCGAGAAGAACTGGGCCGAGGCCGACCGCATCCGCGACGAACTGCTGGCCGAGGGCATCCAGCTCAAGGACGGCAAGGACCCTCAGACCGGCGAGCGCGTGACAACCTGGGAGGCGAAACGATGACAGTCCATTCCCGCACCGGCGGCTGCCAGTGCGGCGCGGTGCGTTATCGCGTCGACGGCGCGCTGACGAAAGCCCATATCTGCCATTGCCGCATGTGCCAGAAGGCCGCCGGCAATTACTTCATGCCGTTGGCCAACGCGCAGAAGGCGGAGTTCACTGTCACGCGCGGCGAGATCGCCTGGTTCCACTCGTCCGACCCGGTGCGCCGCGGCTTCTGCGCCAAATGCGGCACGCCGCTGGTTTTCGAGACGGTTCCGACCAACCACCTCAATGTCGTCCTGGGTTCGCTCGACGATCCGTCCGCGGTTCCGCCGGTCCGGCAATATGGAACCGAAGCGAAAATGGCGTGGTTCGGGACGCTCGACGGCCTGCCGGGCGAGGAAACCGAAGATTCCGAACTTCAGGACGGCGTGCCTTTGGAAACAATTCGCACAAGCAATCATCAGCATCCCGACCATGACACCGAAACCTGGCCGCCGGAGGCAAAGCCATGACAGCGCAAACGATCACCGGCGGTTGCCAGTGCGGCGCGGTACGCTATCGCTGCGAAGCGCTCGGCCGCGCCTCGATCTGCCATTGCCGCATGTGCCAGAAGGCATTCGGTGGTTTTTTCGGGCCGCTGGTCACCGGCCTCGGATTATCCTGGACGCGCGGCAAACCGGCCTGGTTCGTCTCGTCGAACAAGGCCCGCCGCGGATTCTGCGCGGAATGCGGTACCCCGCTCGCCTATGATTATGGCGGCGACAACGAGATTTCGATCGGGTCGCTGGATGACCCCGAAATCGCGCCGCCGGTGATCCAAGTGAACATCGCCGACAAGCTCTCCTTCGTCGACCGCCTGCATGACTTGCCGGTGCGAGACAATGACGGCAATCCCGCCGTAGCGGAATTCATGGCCGGAATCGAGAGCCGCCAGCATCCCGACCACGACACGCGCGATTGGCCTTCGCGATGAGCAATCAGCAGACCCAAATGCCGAGATGGCTGTTCTGGGGCCTGGTCGCCAAGGGCGCGATTGTCGTCCTGATAACAACTACGGTGCTATGGTATGCCGGAATTTTTGGATGAGGAGCGCCCGATGATCGACCACACGGGAATCAGCGTAACCGATTTCGATGCCGCCAGGGGCTTCTATGACAAGGCCATGGCGCCGCTCGGCGCGTCGATGCTGATGGTCGTGCCTCCGGAATTCACGGGAGGCGCCAAGGTTGGCGGTTATGGGCGCGAGCGGCCCGTATTCTGGCTGCATGAAGGCGAAAAACAGACCCCGCGGATCCACGTCGCGTTCACCGCGAACAGCCGGGCGGAGGTCGATGCATTCTACGAAGCCGCAATGGCGGCGGGCGGGCGCGACAACGGGGCTCCCGGACTGCGTCTCCATTATCACGAGAACTACTACGGCGCGTTCGTGCTCGACCCGGACGGCAACAACATCGAGGCGGTTTGCCACAAACCGGAATGACCATGGTAACCAAAGAACGCATCTACCTTTTCGACACGACATTGCGCGACGGCCAGCAGACGCCGGGCATCGATTTCTCGGTCGAGGACAAGATCGCGATTGCCAAGATGCTCGACGATTTCGGGATCGATTATGTCGAGGGCGGATATCCGGGCGCCAATCCGACCGACACCGCGTTTTTCGAAAAGAAGCGTACAGGCCGTTCGGCTTTCGTCGCTTTCGGCATGACGAAGCGCGCGGGCGTTTCGGCATCCAACGATCCCGGCCTTGCCGCGCTCATTGGCGCGGCTTCCGACGCGGTCTGTTTCGTCGCCAAGAGCTGGGACTATCACGTGCGCGTCGCGCTCGGCTGCACCAATGAGGAAAACCTGGAATCGATCGCCGCTTCCGTCGAGGCGACGGCCGCGGCCGGCAAGGAACCGCTGGTCGATTGCGAGCACTTCTTCGACGGCTTCAAGGCCAATCCGGACTATGCGCTCGCCTGCGCCAGGACCGCCTATGAAGCCGGCGCGCGCTGGGTGGTGCTGTGCGACACCAACGGCGGCACGCAGCCTGCCGAAATCCGCGCCGTCGTGGCCAGGGTCATCGAAGCCGGCATTCCCGGCGATCATCTCGGCATTCATGCCCATGACGACACCGGCCAGGCAGTGGCCAATTCGCTGGCCGCCATCGAGGCGGGTTGCCGCCAGGTGCAGGGAACGCTGAACGGCATCGGCGAGCGCTGCGGCAACGCCAATCTCGTCACCATCATCCCGACGCTGATGCTGAAATCCGCCTACGCCGACCGATTCACGACCGGTCTGGCGGATGATGCCTTGCAGGATCTCACGCGGCTGTCGCACGCCTTCGACGAGTTGCTCAACCGTGCGCCGGACCAGCAGGCGCCTTATGTCGGCGCCTCCGCCTTCGCCACCAAGGCCGGCATTCATGCCTCCGCGCTGCTCAAGGAGCCGCAGACCTACGAGCATGTGCCGCCGGAGACGGTCGGCAATATCCGCAAGGTCATGATCTCCGACCAGGGCGGGAAATCCAATTTTATCAATGAATTGAAACGCCGTGGCATTGAGGTTGCCAAGGATGATCCGCGCCTCGACACGCTGATCTCGATGGTCAAGGAGCGCGAGGCGCAGGGTTATGCCTACGAAGGCGCCGATGCGTCTTTCGAACTGTTGGCGAGGCGCACACTCGGCACCGTGCCCGAATTTTTCAAGGTCGAGAAATTCCGCTGCCTGATCGAGCGCCGCTTCGACGCGAACGGCAATCTGAAAACCGTGTCGGAAGCCGTTGTTCGCGTCGAGATCGACGGCCACGAGCGCATGTCGGTTGCCGAGGGGCACGGTCCCGTCAACGCGCTCGATATCGCGCTGCGCAAGGATCTCGGCAAGTACCAGTCCGAGATCGGCGACATGGAACTGGTCGACTTCAAGGTGCGTATCCTCAATGGCGGTACGGAAGCGATCACCCGTGTCTTGATCGAATCGACCGACGACAGCGGCCACCGCTGGTGGACCGTCGGCGTTTCCGACAACATCATCGACGCCTCGTTCCAGGCACTGATGGATTCCATCGTCTTCAAGCTGATGAAGAACCGCGAACTGGCGGGTTTGGTAGCCGCGGAGTAGGGACGCCTGCGGTGGTTCGCCAACGGCCGGTCATCAAAAACATTGATGCAACCGCTGGTTTTTTCGGGTGGTGAATTCGTCTTTGCTCGTGCCATAAGGTCTGCCTAACCGGATCCCTCCCCATGGCCCAACATGCGAACGAAGATCACGACACGCTGCCCGGCTTTCTGTTCGCGCTGGCTGCCTACCTCATATGGGGCTTCCTGCCCTTCTACATGAAGGCGCTGGCGCATGTGCCGGCTCATGAGGTGGTCGCCCACCGCGTGCTGTGGTCGGTCCCGGTCGCAGGCGTGATCCTGGTCGCCATCGGCCGCACGCGTGAACTTGCGACGGCGTTGCGCACGCCTTCAATGCTGCGCATGGCGATGCTCACTGCTGCGCTAGTCTCGATCAACTGGGGCATCTATGTCTGGGCGATCGGCGCGGGCAGGGCGCTGGAAACCGCGCTCGGTTACTACATCAACCCGCTATTCTCGATCTTCCTGGCTTCGGTGCTTCTCAAGGAGCACCTGACGCGCACGCAATGGGCGGCGATCGCGCTGGCGGTCATCGCTGTCGTGATCCTGACCGTGGAAAGCGGCGGGCTGCCATGGGTGTCGCTGGCGCTGACCTTTTCGTGGGGCTTCTACGCCTTTTTCCGCAAGACGCTGCCGATTGGCCCCAACCAGGGTTTCATGCTGGAGGTCCTGTTGCTGTCGCCTTTCGCGCTCGGCTGGGCGGTCTGGCTGCAACTCACCGGACAGGGCCATTTGGCCACCACCGGCTGGGCCGACACGCTGCTGCTGATGGGCACGGGCCTCGTCACCGCGATCCCTCTGATGACCTATGCCAACGGGGCCAAGCTGCTTCGGCTCTCGACCATCGGCATCATGCAGTACATCGCGCCGACTATGATCTTCATCATCGCGGTGTTCTTCTTCCACGAGCCGTTCAGCACCGGCCGCCTCGTCGCCTTCGGCTTCATCTGGTCGGCTCTTGTCGTCTATTCGTGGTCGATCCTGACGGAATCGCGGCGCGCCCGCGCCCAGTTGCCGAATGTGGAGCCCGGCACCAAGACCTAGGGCCGGCGTTCACATCCGCTCGATGGCCGCCGTCGTTCCGGCGCGCGATGGCGCGGCCGCGCTGACGATGGCCGGTACGATCTCCTCGACCGTATCGATCAACAGCGGTTTGACGTTGTTGGCCGTGTGAATGAAGCCCTCGGCCTTCATGTGGTCGAGCAGGCCGAACATCGGCGTCCAGAACCCCTCGATATTGCCGAACACCATCGGCTTGACGTGATGGCCGAGCTGCGCCCAGGTCATCATCTCGACGATCTCCTCCAGCGTTCCGATGCCGCCGGGCAAGGCGACGAAGGCGTCGGAACGCTCGAACATGGCATGTTTGCGCTCGTGCATGTCCTGCGTGACGATCAGTTCGTCGAGCGAGTCGCCATTGTCGGGCGCTTCCTTGTCGATCAGGAACTGTGGAATGATGCCTGTCACCTTGCCGCCCGCGTCCAGCGTGCCGCGCGACACGGCGCCCATGATGCCGCGCGTCCCGCCGCCATAGACAAGGCGCAGTCCGGCGTCGGCGATCGCGCGGCCCAACCGGTACCCCGCATCGAGATAGGCTTCGTTTTGACCCGGCGAGGAGCCGCAATAGACACAGATTGATTTGATGTTTTCCATGAGCGCTATTTGCCTACCTTGCCGGTGCCGGTCAAGGCCGTAGCCGGCTTCCTTGTTTGCAGCGCAAAATGGCGCTAAAAGGCGCGAAACACCGTTTTGCGGGGCAAAGGCAAACTTATGAATCCTCTCAGGATAATACTGCTCGCCGGGGCAGGCGTGATCGTCGGCGTCGGCGTGGTTCTCGGTGTGACGGGAACCAACCCGTTCGACCTGTTGCGTCCACCGGCAAAGGAGGCGTCGGTAACCCCGCAGGCTGGCACGCCTTCGACCGATAGCAGGTCTTCGCGTCTGACCAAGGAGCCCAAAGCGGCGCCCGCCGCCGAGGTGGTTCCGCCGGCGTTCTCCGTCGTGCGCGTCGAGCCCGACGGATCGCTCGTCGTCGCCGGCACCGCGGCTTCGCAGGCGGTTGTCGACCTGATGACCGGAACGCGCTCGCTCGGCAATGCGAAGGCGGGAGCGAACGGCGATTTCGCCATCGTCCTAGATGAACCGCTGAAGCCTGGCGACTACCAGCTCGTGCTGCGCGCCACCGCACCGGACGGAACCGTCGCGGCTTCGCCCGAGACCGCTGTCGTTTCGGTCCCTGACACCGCCGACGGCCAGGTCCTGGCGCTGGTCGAGAAACCCGGCGAGCCGAGCCGTCTGATCACCAAGCCGGAGCCCGCGCCGGCCTCCAAGCCCGTGGCGGAAACCGCATCCGAGCCAGCCGCGTCCGGCAGCGAGCAGGCGGCCGACGCTGCGGCCGCAAAGCCGGAACCGACGGCCAAGGCCGAGGAAATGCCCGTTGCCGGGGCGGACGGCGAAATGGCGAAAGAAGAATCGAAGGCTGAAATGGCGGAAAAGCCGGCGGAACCCGAGGCCGGGGAAATAGCCGCCGGCAAGCCTGCGGAGGCCGCGTCCACCGAAACCGCCACCGGTACCGAACCGGCGAAACCGGCCGCCCAAACCGAAGACAAGGTGGCGATGGCGAAGCCCGAAACCGCAGGCGAAAAGCCAGCTGACGCCAAACCGGCCGCGGCGGCAAAACCGAACGTTCGCGTCGAGGCCGTCGAGATCGAGGGCCGGTCTGTCTTCGTCGCCGGGCAGGGTACGCCCGGAATGCGCGTGCGGGTCTACGCCAACGAGATCCTTCTCGGGATCGCCGATGTGAGCCCGGCCGGGCGGTTCCTCGTCGAGACCGAACGCGACCTTCCGGTCGGTGACTACATCATTCGCGCCGACATGCTCGAAGTCACCGGAACCGATGTGATCGCGCGGGCGGCCGTTCCGTTCGAACGCCAGGCCGGGGAGTCGATCGCCGCCGTGGCGCCGAATGCTTCCGAAACCGCGCCGCAAGCCGAACAAGGGGCCGCCGAGCCCGCTTCATCGGGGCCCGCAACGGCGGAGGCCGGTGGCGCGCCCACGCCGAAATCCGAACCGGCGCGCGAGTCGGCTTCCGAAATGAAGGCCGGAGCCGAGGCGCCGGCATCGCAGCCCGCCGCTACCAGTGAACCGACGGCGACTGGCGAGGAGGCGGAGCAGAAATCCGCGATGGCGCAGCCGAAATCCGCGAGCGGCCCGGAAGCCGTTGTGGCGCCGAAGCTGGAAGCGACCGGCGGCTCGGTGATCATCCGCCGCGGTGACACGTTGTGGCAGATCTCGCGGCGCGTCTATGGCCGCGGCATCCGCTACTCAACCATCTACCTCGCCAACCAGGAGCAGATCGCTGATCCCGACCGGATCTGGCCCGGCCAGATATTCCAGGTTCCCGGCGAAACGGAGGAAGGCGAGACGGCGGACATGTCGACCGTCAAGTCGCTCGGGGATAACGACGCGCCGAAAAACTGACGGGGAGAAATTCCGTTTTTCCGCAGGGCGGACTTGAAAAGGGGTTATTCATCGTATATCGACGATAAACGATGAATAACCCCGCAGACACCACCGGATCGGTCGATCGGATGACCGCGCGCTTCGCCGCGCTTGCCCATCCCGCACGTATCGGCATCCTGCGGCGCCTCGCCTGTTGCGACGACTGTTGTTGCAAGGACGTGGTGGCGGCCATGGATCTTGCCCAGTCGACGGTTTCGCAACACCTCAAGGTGCTCGTCGAGGCGGGACTGGTGCACTACGAGGCACATAGCAAGCAATCACGCTACTCGATCGACCGTAAGGCGCTGGAATCGGTCCGCTCCGATTTCGACGCGCTTGTCGCGATCTGCGGCGGCACGACCTGACGTTTCCGTTCCCGAAGGACAGCATTTTGGCAAAAACCGTTTCATCCGATTCCGGATCCACCGTTCACACGATCAGGAACCTGTGGCCCTACATGTGGCCGGCCGGCCGGCCGGACCTGAAGATGCGCGTGGTCTGGGCGACGGTCTTCCTGGTCATCGCCAAGATGGTCCTGATCCTTGTCCCCTACTTCTTCAAATGGGCGACGAATGGGCTCAACGACAAGCCGGATGGCCTGCCGGCTTTCTTTCCCGCCTTTCTTCTGGTGCCGATTGCCCTCGTCGTCGCCTACAATGTCGCCCGCATCGGCCAGCAGGGCTTCAACCAGTTGCGCGATGCGCTGTTTGCCCGCGTGGGCCAGCATGCCGTGCGCCAGCTTGCCTACAAGACGTTCGTCCATATGCATGAGCTGTCGCTGCGCTTCCACCTCGAGCGACGCACCGGCGGCCTGTCGCGCATCATCGAGCGCGGCACTAAGGGCATCGAGACAATCGTCCGCTTCACCATTCTGAATACCGCGCCGACGGTGATCGAGTTCGCCCTGGTCGCGGTCATTTTCGCCGTCACCTACGGCGTCTGGTACCTGGCGGTTATTGCGGCCACCGTATGGCTCTACACCTGGTTCACGGTGCGTGCGAGCGACTGGCGCATCCAGATCCGCCGCGAGATGAACAATTCCGACACGGAGGCCAACACCAAGGCGGTCGACTCGCTGCTCAATTTCGAGACGGTCAAATATTTCAACAACGAGGAAATGGAAGCCGAGCGCTTCGACCGCTCGATGGCGCGCTATGAAAAGGCGGCCACCCAGACATGGACGTCGCTCGGCTGGCTCAATTTCGGCCAAGCGGTCATTTTCGGCATCGGCATGTCGGCGGTCATGGTCATGTCGGCGCTCGAGGTACAGGCCGGAACCCAGAGCCTCGGCGATTTTGTCTTCATCAACACCATGCTGATCCAGCTTTCCGTGCCGCTCAATTTTATCGGTTTTATCTATCGCGAGATCCGTCAGGCGCTGACCGACATCGAACAGATGTTCGATCTTCTCGACGTCAGGCCCGAGGTGGTCGACAGGTCTGGCGCCGCGTCGCTTGTCGTTTCCGAGGGAACGATCCGCTTCGACGACGTGCACTTTGCCTATGACGAGAACCGCAAGATCCTCAAGGGCGTGAGCTTCGAGGTTCCGGCCGGCAAGACCGTGGCGATCGTCGGCCCGTCGGGCGCGGGCAAGTCGACCATTTCGCGCCTACTGTACCGCTTCTACGACATTGGCTCGGGCGCCATCACCATCGACGGTCAGGATGTCCGCAGCGTGACGCAGAAGAGCCTGCGCGCGGCCATCGGCATGGTCCCGCAGGACACTGTCCTATTCAACGACACCATCGCCTACAATATCCGTTACGGCCGCGTCGACGCGTCGCTCGACGACATCAGGCGCGCCGCCGACCTGGCGCAGATTTCCGGCTTCATCGAAAAGCTGCCCGACGGCTTCAAGACGATGGTCGGCGAACGCGGGCTGAAACTGTCCGGCGGCGAGAAACAGCGCGTGGCGATTGCCCGCACCATTCTCAAGGCGCCTCCGCTGCTGATCCTCGACGAAGCGACCTCGGCGCTCGATACCCATACCGAGCAGGAAATCCAGGCAGCGCTCGATCTCGTCTCGCGCGGCCGCACCACGCTGGTGATCGCGCACCGCCTGTCGACCGTGATTTCCGCTGACCAGATCATCGTGTTGCAGGACGGCCGGATCGAGGAGAAGGGGACGCACCGCGAACTGCTTGCTCACAAGGGCCTCTACGCCGCGATGTGGGACCGCCAGCGCGAAGCGACCGAGGCCGAGGAGCGCCTGCGCCTCGCCCGCCAGGAAGACGAACTGGGCGTGATCGTGCGCCGCAAGCAGCCAGAAGTGGTCAGCGTGGATGACGAAAACGACCCGGGCAATCCGCAAACGACCATTGCGCGCAGGGGGTTCACCAGCGGGAGCTGATCGGGCTTTCGCCGGAGGGATGGGAATCCCCGGCGGCATTGCCAAGCGGCATCGCGGCGGCCGGCGTTACCGGTTGGATTCTGTCCCGTCGTCGGGAAACACGAAGACGTGGTCGGGATCGACGCGATAGCGCACGCGGGTGCCAATGTGAGGCAGGAAACGCCCGGTGCGTTGCGCGTGGAAAGCCACCGCGGAACCGCTGTTGCAGCCGATCGTCTGCATGTGGATATGACTGGCAATACCGAGATAGTGCGATGATGTCACTTCGGCCTGAAAGGCGTCAAGGCCGGCTTCCTCGTCCGTCAATGGCACGACGCCTTCGGGGCGGATGAAGACGCAGACCCTTTCGCCATCCGCGCGGCCCTTCGCATCGAAAGTACCGACCGGCGTCTCGACCGCCGCATTGCGGACGGTTTCGCAAAACCGGTTAGCATGCCCGAAAAGCGACGCCACGAATGCGCTATTCGGATTCATGTAAAGGGTATCGGCGCTGCCGATCTGTTCGATCCGCCCTTCGTTCATGACCACGATCCGGTCGGCCATGAACATGGCTTCCTCGCCGTCATGAGTGACCATAAGGGTGGTGGCTCCCGCCCCACGGATCAGGTCGGCGGTTTCCTCGCGCATCTCTATGCGCCTCGCCTTGTCGAGCGCCGAGAACGGCTCGTCGAGCAACAGCAGTTGGGGATGCGGCGCCAGCGCTCGCAGTAAGGCGACGCGTTGTTGTTCGCCGCCCGACAATGTCCCTGGATAGATGCTGGTCAGATGCGACAAGCCGAAATGGGCAAGCCTGTCCTGCACCCAGTCGATCCGTTTCCTGTCGCCTTTCTTCACCCCGAAAAGGATGTTCTCCATCACGGTCAGATGGGGAAACAGCGCATAGTCCTGAAACATCATGCCGACATGCCGCTTCTCGGGCGCGATATCCACATGGCTTGCCGCGTCAGCCGCTATCGTTCCGCCGAGCCTGACGGTGCCATGCTGGAGGCGCTCAAGCCCGGCGGCAAGGCGCAGAAGCGTCGTCTTGCCGCAACCGGAGGGACCGAGCAGGCAAACGAACTCTCCCTTGCAAATATCGAGGGAGATGCCGCGCAATACGTCCCGGTCGCCGAATGTGTGGGATATGTCCTCGTATTCGAGCGCGCTGGTCATGACCTACCGGTCTCCCCCGGTGATCGTTCTGCTCAACAACACAACCGGCAATATCCCCACCGCGACGATTGCCAGGGCGCCAAGGGCGGCTTCTTCGAACAATTCATTTCTCGCGAATTGATGGGTGTAGGTCGCCAGAGTATCGAAATTGAAGGGGCGAAGCAGCATAGTTATCGGCAGTTCCTTCATACTGTCGACGAATACGAGCAGCATCGCAGTCAACAGGGACCGGCGCAACAGCGGCAGGTGGACGCGTCGCAGCGTCTCGCCCCCGCTCGCCCCGAGCGTGCGCGCCGCGCCGTCCATGTTGGGCGTAATGCGCGCGAGGCCCGATTCGACCGATCCGAGCGAGAGCGCCATGAAACGCGCCGAATAGCCATAGACGAGGGCGAAAACCGTTCCGCTCAGCACCAGTCCGAGCGACACGTCGAAATAACGGGTCGAAAGAATGTTCAGGCTCCGGTCGATCTGGGTGAGCGGCAGCATGATCCCGACCGCCAGCACCGAGCCCGGCACTGCATAGCCGATACCGGCGACGCGGCTGGCGTACCGCGTCATGGCTGTACCGGACAGCCGAGCGCCATACCCCAGGACCAGTCCCAGCATAGTCGCCACCAACGCAACCAGGGTCGAAACGAGCAGCGAATGCCCAGCATGTACCCAGAAACCGCTGTCGAGGGAATCCTGATAAAAAACAAACGCGTGCGAAATCAGCACGCTCATCGGCAATAGGAAGCCGAACAACAGTAGAAGCGAGCATGCCAGAAAGGCCACAACGGCAAGCCAGCCCCTTAATTCGTGAACGTGGGTCTTCTTACGTCCGGCCTTCATGTCGAAGCGCCGCCCGCGGCGCGCCAGCCGCTCGGCGGTGAAGAGCGAGAATACGAACAGCAACAGGACGGTCGCCAGTTGTGCCGCCCCCGCCACGGAGTTCATGTTCAGCCAGACGTCGTAGATGCCGGCGGTAAAAGTCTGGACCGCGAAGAAATCGACCGTGCCGAAATCGTTGAGCGTTTCCATCAGCGCAAGGGACACGCCGACCACGATGGCAGGCCGCGCAAGCGGAACGGCGACGCGCAGGAAATTGCGCCACGGCCCGTTACCGAGCACCCGGCCGGCATCCAGCAACGTCGCTGTCTGTTCAAGGAAACTGGAGCGCGCCAGAAGATAGACATAAGGGTAGAGGGTAAGCACCATCACCGCGATGGCGCCGCCCAGCGACCGGATTTCGGGAAACCAATAGTCCCGGGCGGAGTTCCACCCCATCAGGTTCCGCAGGGCGCCCTGCACGGGCCCGGCATATTCCAGGATGTCGGTGTAGATGTAGGCCACGATATAGGCCGGTACCGCAAGCGGCAGCAGCAACGCCCATTCGAAGATCCGGACACCGGGAAACCGACAGGCGGCGGTCAGCCAAGCGGTCCCCGTTCCGATCAGCGCGACGCCCACCCCGACTCCCAGCATCAGTAGCAGAGACGTGCGAATGTAGTTCCCCAGAACGGTGCTAACGAGGTGAGACCAGACGTCGCCGCTGCCGGCCAGCGCAAGGGCCAGGACAGAAAGCAGCGGTAGCGCTACGAGGGCAGCAACGAGCAGGGCGGTAACCGACCAACCGTCGAGTGCCCGGCGCAATCGAAGCAATGCGCGCGCCCGGCGTGTGCGGGCGCGCATGTCTGCTTCTACATCGCGACTGTCGGCTTTATTGATCGAATCCAATACGATCCACCATGCGCGCGGCTTCGGCGCGGTATTGGGCGACGTCGGCAAGGCTTATGCTGTCCGCCTTGAACGAACCCCAGGATTGCACGCGCTCGGAAACCGGCACTCCGGGCTTCACCGGGTACTCGAAGTTCTGCGCCGCATACATGCTCTGCGCGGTTTCGCTGGCGAGGAATTCCAGAAGTTTCAGGGCGTTCTCCCTGCGCTTGGCATGCTTGAGAACCGCCGCGCCGGAAATATTCACATGGGTGCCGCGGTCGCCCTGGTTGGGGAAGATGATCCTGATCGCGGCCGCCCATTCCTTCTGCTCGGGCTTTTCGTCGTTCGTCTGCATGTTCCCCATATAATAGGTATTTGCAATGGCGACGTCGCACTGACCTTCATAGATCGCCTTTGCCTGCGCCCGGTCATTTCCCTGCGGCCTGCGGGCAAGGTTCTCCTTCACGCCTGAAAGCCATTTCTCGGTTTCCTCGACGCCCTTGTGGGCGATCATCGAGGCGATCAGCGAAATATTATAGAGATGCTTGCCGGAGCGAATGCAAATCCGGCCCTTCATTTTCGGGTCGGCCAGATCCTCGTAGCTGTTCACTTCGTCCGCCCTGACCCGATCCTTGGACGCAAAAATGATGCGCGCACGCGTAGTCAGGCCGAACCAGTAGCCATCGGGATGGCGGTATGTGGCGGGTATGTTTTCCGACAGCGAATCCGATGTGATGGCCGCCAGTACGCCGGCGTCTTCCATGTCCTTCAAACGCCCGATATCTGCGGTGAGAACCGCATCGGCCGGCGTATTTTCGCCCTCCGCCTTGATCCGCTCAAGCATGCCTTCTTCCGCGTAGGCCACATTGACGGTGATGCCAGTTTTCTCGGTGAACACGTCAAGCATCGGCTGGATGAGAAACGGTTGCCGGTAGGAATAGAGGTTGACCTCGTCGGACGCCGCCCGGGCTGCGTGTGCCGACGCCAGCATTGCCGTGGCGATTACCACCGTCGAAATCGTACGCTTCATCATGAATTCTCCTCTCGGGGGATGCTTTCGGCGCAACGGCTAGAGCATTTATTTTTTGAGGGCAACAACAAATCGCCTGTTTAGATTCATTCTAAGTTATTGATATTTTGGAATTTTTCTAAACTGAACCTGGCCGGGACGTCCGCGACAACCTGGACTCATTCTGAAAAATTCAAGCATTATCTTTGAAAACAACGCCTTGAATCCGCGCTAGTGTCGTACGCCGTATTGGCCTGTCTGCGCGTATCGTGGGACGCCGGCCGGCGTAATCGCGATCGCAGGTGGAATTTTTCTCGAACCTCGCCTGTCGATCCGGGACGGCCTGCCCGATCCTTTGCAAGACGATTCCGGCGCCGCGCAACAAGCATCTTTCCGGGGCTGGCGCAATTGCCGTTTGCGCCGCAAGCAGGCCTTCGTGTATGGCATGGTCCGGTCTCGCCAATTCAAAGAAGACAGAAAATGAGCCTCGCCGACACCATCACCCGCACCTTTGTTCCGGTCCGCCGCGAGGGCTGGCCGTTCGTCGCCGCCTTCGCGGTCGCCGCAGTGATCCTCGGCATGATATGGACGCCGCTGTTCTGGATCGGCCTGATCCTGACGGCGTGGTGCGCCTATTTCTTCCGCGATCCCGACCGCGTGGTACCGGTGGATGACGATTTCGCCATATCGCCGGCCGACGGCATCGTGTCCTCGGTCGGCATGGCGACACCGCCCACCGAACTCGATCTGGGCGGCGAGGCGCGGTTGCGCATTTCGGTGTTCATGAATGTGTTCTCCGTCCACGTGAACCGCGCGCCAGTGCGCGGCGTGGTCACGAAGAGCGTGCACAAGCCGGGCCGTTTCCTCAATGCCGAACTCGACAAGGCGAGCGACGAAAACGAGCGCAACTCGTTGCTGATCGACGGGCCGCACGGCCCTGTCGCGGCGGTGCAGGTAGCGGGCCTCGTGGCCCGGCGCATCCTGTGCTGGGCGGTGACCGGCGAGGAGGTTGGCGCCGGCGAGCGGTTCGGTCTGATCCGGTTCGGCTCCCGCGTCGATGTCTATCTGCCGGAAGGCTATACGGCGCGCGTCGCCATCGGCCAGACCGCGATCGCCGGGGAAACCGTTCTGGCCGAATTTAACGCGTCGCGGGGGACCGCCCGCATGGTCAAAGAGTAGGCCGGCGATGTCCGTGTTTCCGCCTTTCGTCTCGAACGGCGATCCCGACAGCGATCCTGGCGATCCGCGCGGGCCGGGCCTGCGCGACATCCCGCTGCGCATGATCTGGCCGAACCTGATCACCGTGCTGGCGATCTGTGCCGGCCTGACCGGCGTGCGCCTCGCCATCGAGGGCGACTTTTCGCGATCGGTGATGATGGTCCTGCTGGCAGCTTTTCTCGACGGCATCGACGGCCGGGTCGCCCGCATGCTCAAGGCGACGTCGAAATTCGGCGCGCAGATGGATTCGCTCGCCGACATTGTCAATTTCGGCGCCGTGCCGGCGCTCGTCGTGTATTTCTACCTACTCGACCATGCCCGCTCGTTCGGCTGGATCGCGGCGCTGATCTTCGCCATCGCGTGCGGCCTCAGGCTGGCCCGCTTCAACGTGATGCTTGAAAATCCGGGCCGCGCGGCCTGGCAAAGCGAGTATTTCGTCGGGGTGCCGGCGCCCGCCGGCGCCATCCTGGTGCTGCTGCCAGTCTATCTCGGCCTGCTAGGCGTTGAGGCCAGCAGCTCCTTCGCGACCATCTCCAGCTTCTACACGATCGGCGTCGGCGTGCTGCTGGTCAGCCGCATCCCGGTCTGGTCAGGCAAGGCCCTGGGCCAGAAAGTGCCGCGCGATTCGGTGATGCCGATCATCCTCCTGATCGCGCTCGCCGTGCTGTTCTTCGCGTCCTACACCTGGGAGGCGCTGGTCGTCATTGCCTTCGGCTACCTGCTGGCGCTGCCGGTGAGCGCGCGGGCCTATGTCAGGCGCCGCGCCCGCGAGGAGGCCAAACTGGCCGCCAGCGACGATAGCGGCAAGTCCGGCGGCGAATAGCCCCCCTCAGGCTTCGTCCTTGACCCCGAGCTTGTCGAGGGCAAGCTTACGGGCTTCCAGATAGTCGGTCTTGCCCGATCCCAGCACCGGAATGTCGGCCACCTTGACGATGTCGTTGGGCACCATCAGGTCGGCGGCGCCGGCCTGCCGGCCGAAGGCACGCAGTTTCTCGGCGTCGGCCTGCGTCGCCGTAGTCACCAGCACGATACGCTCGCCCTTACGGTGGTCGGGCAGCGACACCGCGGCATGGCGTTCCTCCGGCCACAGCGACTGCACCAGCATCTCGACGGCGCCCAGCGACACCATCTCGCCGGCGACCTTGGCGAAGCGCTTCGCGCGGCCGCGGATCGTGACATAGCCTTCGCGGTCGAAACTGACGATGTCGCCGGAATCGTGCCAGCCGTCCATGGAAGGCTGCAACTCGCCCGGCCGGTCGGCCGTCATGTAGCCGAGCATGACGTTCGGCCCCCAGATCCACAGCCGCCCGCCCTCGGCGATCCCTTCCACCGGTTCCAGCCGGGCCCTGATTCCGGGCAGCAGCCGCCCGACCGTGCCGCTGCGCCGGTGGGTGTGCGAATTGACGGCGGTGATCGGCGAAGCCTCGGTCATGCCGTAGCCCTCGAACACCTGGGCGCCGAACCGCTCGAGCCAGTTTCGTTCGGTTTCCGGCTTGACCGGCTCGGCGCCTGCGACCACCAGCCTGAGGCTGGCGAAGTCGCTGTCGCGGGCCGTCCGCGCATAGCCGTTGAGGAAAGTATCGGTGCCGAGCAGGATCGTCGGCCGGACCTTGGAAACCGCCTGCGGAATGAGCCTGTAGTGCAGCGGGGAGGGGTAGAGAAACAACCTAACCCCGCAGGTCAGCGGCAGGATCGTGCCGCAGGTCAGCCCAAAGGAGTGGAAAACCGGCAGGACATTGAACAGTGTGTCCTTCGGCGAAAACTCGATCCGCGCCTGTACCTGCGCGACATTGGTCAGGACATTGGAGTGCGACAGCACCGCGCCCTTCGGCGTTCCCTCCGATCCGGAGGTGAACAGGATCACGGCCGGATCCTTCGCCTTCGAAGCGGCGACCGGGCGCTTCCACGACAGCGCCGCCATCACCTTTTCGATCGGCGAAATCGAATCGCGGATATCTTCCAGCCAGACGATATCGGCGCCGGCCGCTTCAACCGCCTTGACCGCGTCGTCCAGATTGGCTTTTTCGATAAAGGCGCGCGACGAGACCACCGTCTTGAGTTGCGCAGTGCGCACCGCAGAGGCGATATTGGCCGGCCCCGCCGAGTAGTTGATCATCGCCACTACCCGGCCTGCCGACTGCAGCGCGAAAAAGGCGACCGCGACGCCGTTGGCGTTCGGCAGCATCAAGCCGACCGGTTCTCCCGGGCGGCTCAGCGCGGCAAATCGCCTGGCCAGCACGCGCGCGCCGATGAGAAGCCGCTTGTAGGTCAGCGAACCGGTCAGCGGATCTTCCACGATGGTCGTGCCTGGTCCGTACAGCTCTGCGGCGTCCACCATCGCTGAAAACAGGGTGCGGTGCGGATCCTGCGTTGCGACCCGGGCTTCCGCCATGCGGTCGAAAAACACCCCGCGCATGCGGTCGACGCCGGGCGGGCTCGCTTTCAGCAGGTCTTCGATCGTGGCCGCCTCGATCGCCACCGGCCGCAACTTACCGAAGCGGCGGCGCGGCGCCAGCCCGGGATCCACGAGCGAATACGCGCTGTTGCGCGAGCCGCCGACCGATATCGAAACGACCGCTGCATCGGCGCGCGCCGCGATGCGCGCGATCGCGCGGTAGAGGCGCAAGGTCGTCGCATCGGGTTCGATGTCGCCTGGAACATACACCGCCAGCCGGCCCTTGCCCTTGAGATGGCGGACAAGGCGGCGGCTGACGAAGACATGGCGGGCATTGAACTCGATCGTGCGCGCCAGGCCCCGGAACGGCTCCAGCCAGTGCGATGCGGCCGAATCTGGGTCGAGAATGTGCAGCGTGTCGGCGGGCAGCAGACAAAGCATCAGCGCCGGATCGAGGCCCGACTGGTGGGAAACCGCGTAGACGACCGGCGCCTTGCTGCGCTGCACCGCGGCCAGGCCCGTCGTGTCGACGCGCCAGATCAGCCGCAGCGGCGTGAACAGCAGCGCCTGGGCGAAGCTGATCCGGTTCAGCGCCTTCTCGACCAGCACCGTGACCAGGAACACCGCCAAAACGGCGACAATGATCGCTGTAACCAGCATGCACGCTCCTCCGGCGGCGGATAGCCGCCCTCGAATGTAGCGTAGCGGAAGGGACGGGCGGGTCAATCGGCTTGCGGACCCGTCGCGATCATTTGCGCGATCGGCCGCGCAAGGCTACCACCCGGCACCTGGCCGGGACGCGAGAGGTCAGTCGGGCGCGTGGTAGCGAAGGAACCGGTTCTGCGGCACATCGAACAGCAGTCCGGTTTCGGTCAGACCGGGGCTGGCGAGCGGGACGATCTTTTCGGCCACTTCGCCGGGCGCGGGCAAGGTGGACGGGTCTTCGCCCGGCACCGCCTGGGCGCGCATTGCCGTGCGGGTCGCGCCCGGATTGACCGAATTGACCCGCAGGGGCATGTTTTTTGTTTCGTCGGCCCACGACCGCGCCAGCGCCTCGACAGCGGCCTTGGACGCGGCGTAGGGGCCCCAGAACGCGCGGCAGGAATGAGCCGCGCCCGACGAAATCACGATCGCACGCCCGGCGTCGGAGAACCGCAGCAGCGGATCGACTGACCGGATCAGCCGCCATGTCGCCGTCACGTTGACGTTCATGACCTTGTCGAACACCTTGGCCTCGACATGGCCGAGAGGCGAGATGACGCCGAGTATGCCGGCATTCGCGACCAGGATGTCGAGCTTGCCCCAGCGCTCGTGGATGGCGCCGCCGAGCCGGTCGATGCCCTCCATGTCGGTCAGGTCGAGCGGGACCAGCGTTGCCGCGCCGCCGGCGCTGGTGATCTCGTCGTCGAGCTCCTCGAGGCCGCCGACCGTTCGGGCAACGGCAATGACATGGGCGCCGGACGCCGCAAGCTGCTTGGCGACATGGTAGCCGATGCCGCGCGAGGCGCCGGTGACGAGCGCCACCCGGCCGCCAAGGTCAGGTCGTGATGTCATGCACCGCCTGCCAGGATCGAAAGCTGGCGCACATTGTCGGCGCCGTCATGGTCGGTCAGCGTGGTGGGATATTCGCGCGTAAAACAGGCATCGCAGAACTGCGGCGCGTCGTTGTCGCGCGCCGCCTCGCCGACCGCCCGGTACAGCCCGTCGATGGTCAGGAACCCGAGCGAATCCACGCGGATGAAATCGGCCATGTCCTTGATCGACATGCGCGAGGCGAGCAGCTTGGCGGTCTCCGGCGTGTCGACGCCGTAGAAGCAGGAAGCCTGGGTTGGCGGCGAAGCGATGCGCATGTGCACTTCCTTCGCGCCGGCGTCGCGCACCAACTGCACGATCTTCTGGCTGGTGGTGCCGCGCACGATGGAATCGTCGACCAGCACGACGCGCTTGCCCTCGATCATCCGCCGGTTGGCATTGTGCTTCAGCTTCACGCCCATGTGGCGGATCGCGTCGCCCGGCTGGATGAAGGTTCGCCCGACATAATGGTTGCGGATGATGCCGAGTTCGAACGGGATGTTGGAGGCCTGTGCAAAGCCGATCGCAGCCGGCGTACCGGAATCGGGAACCGGCACGACGATGTCGGCCTCGACGGGGTCTTCGCGGGCAAGTTCCTCGCCGATCGCCTTGCGGATCGCGTAGACATTGCGGCCTTCGACGGTCGAATCCGGGCGGGCGAAGTAGACATATTCGAAAATGCAGAACCGCGAGCGTTGCGGCTCGAACGGAAAGAAGCTCTCGATCCCCTTGTTCGTGATCACCACCATCTCGCCGGGATCGAGGTCGCGCACGTAGCGGGCGCCGATGATGTCCAGCGCGCAGGTCTCCGAAGCCAGGATGTAGGCGCCGTCGAGATCGCCCAGGACCAGCGGGCGGATGCCGAGCGGATCGCGGCAGCCAACCATCTTTTTCGACGACAGCGCAACCAGCGCGAACGCGCCTTCGAGCTGGCGCACGGCGTCGATGAAACGGGCGTTGAACCCCTTTTCCTTGCTCAGCGCCACCAGGTGCAGGAGCGTCTCGGTGTCCGACGTCGAGGTAAAGATCGCGCCCTGCTTCTGCAACTGCCGCTGCACGGTCATGGCGTTGGTGATGTTGCCGTTGTGCGCTACCGCGAAGCCGCCGTCGGAGAGTTCGGCGAAGAGCGGCTGCACGTTGCGCAGGCCCGAGCCGCCGGTGGTCGAGTAGCGTGTGTGGCCGATGGCGCGATCGCCCTCGAGCCGGTCGATGACCGATTGCTTGGTGAAGCGGTCGCCGATCAGGCCGATATGGCGTTCGACATGAAACCGGTTGCCGTCGAAGGAAACGATACCGGCCGCTTCCTGGCCGCGGTGCTGCAGGGCATGCAGGCCGAGTGTCACGATCGCGGCGGCGTCCTGCCGGCCGTAGATGCCGAAAACGCCGCACTCGTCGTGAAACGCATCGCCCTCATGGTCGAAATCGTCGCTGTCCAGGTTTCGTTTTGGGTCATCCATGGCCAAATACCCCGTTTGCCGCTGTTCGAAACCGCATTGTTCGCGACCCCGCAACGGCACTATGCCACTTCGTTTTCTACGCGTTCGTCACCCGTTGGTCTGTGTGTCGGCGGGCGCTTCTTCGTTCTCGTCGGTGTCCGGCTTCAGCTTCTTGAGAATCGAGTTTTCCGGATCGTCCGGCAGCAAATTCTGCAGCTTCATGCCAACGCTGTCGAGCAGCGGACGCGACTTTGCCTGGGCGACCCAGGTCGGCTGGTTGTTGGCCACCAGCCAGTTGAAGAACAGCAGTCCGACCGCCACGACCAGAATGCCGCGCGCCGCGCCATAGACGAAGCCGAGCGTGCGGTCGAGCGCGCCGACCCGCGAGTCGATGATGAAGTCGGCGATCTTCATCGTGATGACCGTAACCACGATCAGCGCGACGAAGAAAATGATCGCCGCGGCACCGGCCTGGGCGACCTTTTCATTGTCGATATAGGGGCGCAGTACCGGTGTCAGCATCGGATAGAAGAAATAGGCCGTAGCGCCAGCCGCGACCCAGGACGCGATCGACAACACTTCGCGGGAGAAGCCGCGGACCATCGCCAGTATCGCGGAAACCAGGGTAAAAAGGATCAGGATGCCGTCGAGAATTGTGATGGGCATAATGTTCGCGTCCGTCTGGCGGTCTGCCGCCTGTTACCGGTCTTGCTCGCCGTCCGTCAGGATCTTGCCGCCCGCGATGCGCGCGACCAGATCCATCAGTGTGCTCAACTGGAAGCCGGTGATCCCGGCCCCCTTGGCGGGTTCTTCGCTCCCCGCCGGATAAACTGCCTGCCGGAACCCGAGTTTCTCGGCCTCCTTCAGTCGCTGGGCGGCGTGGCCGACAGGCCGTACCGCGCCCGAGAGGCTGATTTCGCCGAAATAGACGCAATCGGCGGGAAGGGCAAGTCCGGCGAGCGACGAAACCAGCGCCGCCGACACGGCCAGGTCGGCCGCCGGTTCGCCGATCCGGTACCCGCCGGCCACGTTCAGGTAGACGTCATTCTGGCTGAAACGCACCCCGCAATGGGCTTCCAGCACAGCGAGCACCATCGACAGCCGGCTGGAATCCCACCCGACGACCGCGCGGCGCGGCGTGCCGAGCGGGGAGGGCGCGACAAGCGCCTGGATTTCCACAAGAACCGGCCGCGTTCCCTCCATCCCGGCGAACACCGCCGCGCCGGGCGCCGCCGCGCTGCGTTCGCCCAGGAACAGTTCGGACGGGTTTGCAACCTCCGACAATCCGGCATCGCCCATGGCGAAGACGCCGATCTCGTCAGTTGCGCCGAAGCGGTTCTTGACCGTGCGCAGGATGCGGTAATGGTGTCCGCCTTCGCCCTCGAAATACAGAACCGCGTCGACCATGTGCTCGACCACCCGCGGCCCGGCGATCTGGCCGTCCTTGGTCACGTGGCCGACCAGCACGATCGCCGCGCCCGTCGATTTCGCGTAGCGGATCATCTGCTGGGCAGCGGTGCGCACCTGGGTCACCGTGCCGGGCGCCGATTCCGCGAGATCGCTCCACAGCGTCTGGATCGAATCGAGGATCACCAGATCGGGCCGGGTTCCGTCGGCGAGCGTCGCCAGGATGTCCTCGACATTGGTTTCGGCGGCCAGTTCGACCGCGCTGTCGGCAACCGCGAGGCGCTGGGCGCGCAGGCGTATCTGCGCCACCGCTTCCTCGCCCGAGACATAGACGACGCGATTACCGCGCTTGGCAAGCGCGGCTGCCGCCTGCATCAGCAGCGTCGACTTGCCGATACCCGGATCGCCGCCGACCAGCAGGGCCGAGCCGCGCACGAAGCCGCCGCCCGTCACCCGGTCGAGCTCGCTGATCCCGGTTGCTATCCGTGGCGCGTCCTCGATCTCGCCCGACAGCGTGGTCAGCGCCACCGGCCGGCCCTTACGCGCCGAGCGCGTCGTCGCGGGCCCGCCGCCGATGCCGCCGCCGCTCGTGCCTTCCTCGATGATCGTGTTCCATTCGCCGCACGCGTCGCACCGGCCGGCCCAGCGCGAATGCACGGAGCCGCAATTGGTGCAGATGAACTGGACGCGGGGCTTGGCCACTAGAGAGGTCCCGTGGAATCGACGTAGCGCCGCCAATAGCGCGATCCGAGGCTGGTCAGCAATTCGTAGCCGATGGTTCCGGCCGCTTTGGCTGCGCTATCCAATGAAATATTGGGACCGAACAGTTCGATCCAGTCGCCTTCGGCGACCGCGCCGTCCGGAACGTCGGTGATGTCGAACAGGGTCAGGTCCATCGTCACCCGGCCGAGCACCTGCACTTCGTGCCCCGCGACGAAGCCCTTGCCGCCGCTGGCGACCGACTGCCGCAACGGCACGCCGGCGCCCGACGACGCGCGATGGTAGCCATCGGCATAGCCGGTGGCGACGACGGCGATCCGGGTGTCCCGCTCAAGCGTTGCGGCCGCGCCATAGCTCGCCGTTTCCTGCGCGCGGGCCGTGCGGATCTGCACAATTCGGGTATTTGCCGTCACCACGGTTTGCATCGGATTGGCCACGCCGTCGACCGCGCCGCCGCCGTAAAGCGCAATGCCGGGGCGGGTGACATCGCCGCAGAACTCTTGCCCCAGAAATATGCCGGCAGAATTGGCCAGGCTTGAATCGACGCCCGAGAAAGCGCGGCGAACCTGTTGAAACGACTCCAATTGTTGCCGGTTCTTCGGGTGGGCCGGCGTGTCGGCGCAGGCGAGGTGGCTCATCACCAAGATCGGCGTCAGCGCGAAATCGCTGCCGTTTCGCGCGGCAAACGCCAGCGCTTCGTCGACTGTCAATCCCAGCCGGTTCATCCCAGTGTCGACATGGATCGCGCAGGGTCGGCGCGATCCGCGCTGTTGGCAGAACCGGGCCCAGATGTCGATCTGCGCAGGTGAATTGAGCACGGGAATGAGGCCCGCCTCCGCCAGCACCACTGCCGAGGCCTCGTCGAACACGCCGCTCATCACGAAGATTTCGGCGTCGGCCAGCAGGTGGCGCAGCTCCAGGCCCTCGCTGGGCAGGGCGACGAAAAACCGGTGGCAGCCGGCTGCAGCCAGCGCGGGGCCGGCATGCGCGATGCCGATCCCGTAGGCATCGGCCTTGACCACCGCCGCCGTCAGCGCGCCGGACGACACCTTGTCGAGGGCGCGCCAGTTCTTGACGATGGCGCCGAGGTCGACCGTCAGACGGCCGTTGAGATCGCGGGGTTGGGCCGGGACGGACATGATT
>JBNLDE010000142.1:0-6902 GCA_050304175.1 Zhengella sp.
CTCGATGCCGGCGACATTGAACTCGGCCACACTGTCGCGCACCACGATGCCTTGGCTTTGCCCGACATAGATGCCGGCATCAGACGCACCGCGCACCGTCACGCCCTCGATCAGGACGTTTTTCGACGACACCGGATAGACGCCGTAAGAGCCGTTCTTCTCATCCGGGCCGTTCGTCCATTCGACCCGCAGGTTGCGGAAGGTGATCTGGTCGGAATTTTTCGACTTGATGCCGTCGCCCTTGGAGTCCTCGACCGCGAATCCTTCCAGCACGACGCGGTCCGACGTCACCAGCAATCCTTCGCCGGAACCGGTCTGCCCCCTGAACGACAAGATCGTCTGCTCGCTTCCCGCACCGCGGATCGTGACGCCGTCGGCATCGAGCGACAAACCCTCGGTCAAATCCCACCGCCCCGCCCCCAGCGCGACGGTGTCGCCTTCCTGTGCCAAGATCAGCGCTTCCACGAGTTTTTCGGCGCCGTCTTCGGGACTGACCGCGATTTCCGCAGCGGTAACAGGCGCCGCCGGCATTGCTGAAATGAGCAAGGAAAACGCGGCGATCGTCAGAAACGATTTGTTCAAGTCACCCTCCATTCCGGTTTTACCGGTTGTTGTTCCCCGAAACATGCCTTGGGGCTCTGGCCCTGTCAATTAATATGAAATAGTTTCACTTTTTGAACCCGGACACTCCGGACCGCCTGAGAGGACGATGAAACAGGATCTGCCGAGCGAACCAAAACAGGAGTCCGCCGCTTTGCCCGCCGCGTCGGGCGGATCCCTCATTCCGATACAGGGACGGGCGCTGAAAACCCGTGCGGCGCTGCTTCGCACCGTCGAGGAGATCGTCACCGCGGAAGGCATGGCGGCGGTGACCACGACGCGCGTCGCCGAACAGGCAGGCGTGTCGGTCGGAAGTCTCTATCGCTATTTCAAGGATCGCGATGCGCTGGTCCTGGCCGCCTATGACGCGACCGTGGCGCGAATCATTGCCATCTGTGCGGAAACGCTGGCGGCCATCGACGAGAATATCGCGATCGAGGAGGCGGCGCGACGATTGCTTGACACTTATCTCGATGCCGCCAATGCGATACCCGCTCATGCGGGCCTGCTCAAGGCGATGCGCGGTATCAGGACGGTCGAGGCGGACCAGACGGGCTCCAACGAGGTGACCGTCATAGGTAGCCTGATTGCCCCTTTCATGGAGAAGTTCGCTCCCGACGCCGACATCGATTCGTCGCGGCTACACTTCATGAACGTGCTGATCGGCAACCTGGTCGACCTCTATCTGATCACGCCAGGTTCAAGCGAGGCTCGGGCCGGCATGCGCCGCGAAATCGAGGCACACGTCCTCCTTGCGCTCGAGAGGTCGGTCATCGCCGGGAACAGGATATGAAAAAGCCGCCGGAAAGATCCGGCGGCTTTTACGGTTTGGTACGATGATCGGGTGACCAAGGGCCGATCGCGTTCAGCCCTGCGGCTGCGGCTCCAAATCGCCGGAATCAGGCTCCTCGCCGCCCTTTTTCTTGCGCGAGGTTCCAGCCTTCGGTACTGCGCTGCCGCGCGATGGCGGCGTGTCGTCGCCCATGTCGCGCGACGGCGTCTTGCCGGCCAGCAACTGCTTGATCTCGTCGCCGGAAAGCGTCTCGTATTCGAGCAGGCCTTCGGCAAGCGCGATCCAGTCCTTCTTCTTTTTGGTCAGGATCTCGCGGGCGCGCGTGTAAGCCTCGTCGATCAGCCGGCGCACTTCCCCGTCGATGATCTGGGCCGTCGATTCCGAAACGTTTTTCTGTTGCGCCACGGAATGGCCGAGGAACACCTCCTGCTGGTTCTCGCCATAGGAGACCTGGCCGAGTTTGTCGGAAAAGCCCCATTGCGTGACCATCGCGCGCGCCAGCTTGGTCGCCTGCTCGATGTCGGAGGATGCGCCCGATGTGATGTTCTCCTTGCCGAATTTCATTTCCTCGGCAATGCGGCCGCCCATCATGATCGCCAGCCGCGAGATCATGTATTTGTAGCTCATCGAATAGCGGTCGCCTTCGGGGAGCTGCATCACCATGCCGAGCGCCCGCCCGCGCGGGATGATCGTCGCCTTGTGGACGGGATCCGACGCCGGCACGTTCAGCGCGACGATGGCGTGGCCGGCTTCGTGAAACGCGGTCAGCTCCTTCTCCGCCTGGGTCATGGCGGTCGACCGGCGCTCCGCGCCCATCATCACCTTGTCCTTGGCGTCCTCGAATTCCTGCATCGTGACGAGACGCTTGGTGCGCCGCGCGGCCATCAGCGCCGCCTCGTTGACCAGGTTCATCAGATCCGCGCCCGAAAAGCCGGGCGTTCCGCGCGCGATCACCTTGAGATCGACATTGGGCGCCAGCGGCACGTTGCGCACATGCACCTTGAGGATTTTCTCGCGGCCCGAGACGTCCGGATTCGGCACGACGACCTGGCGGTCGAAGCGGCCCGGACGCATCAGCGCGGGATCGAGCACGTCGGGACGGTTGGTCGCCGCGATCAGGATGATCGACTCGTTGGCCTCGAAGCCGTCCATCTCGACGAGAAGCTGGTTGAGCGTTTGTTCGCGCTCGTCATTGCCGCCGCCGAGCCCGGCGCCGCGATGGCGGCCGACCGCGTCGATCTCGTCGATGAAGATGATGCAGGGCGAGTTCTTCTTGGCCTGCTCGAACATGTCACGCACGCGCGACGCGCCGACACCGACGAACATCTCGACGAAATCCGAGCCGGAAATGGTGAAGAACGGCACGTTGGCTTCGCCGGCGATGGCGCGCGCCAGCAGCGTCTTGCCGGTTCCGGGCGGGCCGACCAGCAAAACGCCCCTCGGAATGCGTCCGCCCAGTCGCTGGAATTTCTGCGGATCGCGCAGGAATTCGACGATCTCCTCGAGGTCCTGCTTGGCCTCGTCGACGCCGGCCACGTCCTGGAAGGTCACGCGCCCGTGCGCTTCGGTCAGAAGCTTCGCCTTGGACTTGCCGAAGCCCATGGCGCGGCCCGACCCCGACTGCATCTGGCGCATGAAGAAGATCCACACGCCGAGGATCAGGATCATCGGCAGCCAGGAGAGCAGATAGCCGAAGATCGAGTTCGAGCCGTCGCTTTCGGGGCGGGCATTGATCTGCACGTTGCGGCTCTCGAGCCGCTCCACCAGGGAAGCGTCGCCCGGCGAATAGGTCTGGAAACCGGTCGCGTTGTCCGAGTAGGTGCCGGTAATCCGGTCACCCGCGATCGTTACCGATTTGACCCGGCCGCTGTTCACGTCTTCGATGAACTGCGAATAGGACACCTCGTGCGCCGATGTGCGCGGGCTCTGTCCCTGGTCGAACAGGTTGAACAGCGCAATCAGCAGCAGGGCGATGATCGCCCAAAGGACGATGTTTCTGTAGTTCGGATTCATTACGCGCCCCAACGGCCGGCGGCCAGACGGCCGCTTGTGTTTCACTTTCGGGTTAACATAGGTCGCCACAAGGGCATTGCCAAGCAATCGGCGTCGATTCCGCCGCCTGCGGAGACCTTTTATCGCATATGCTTAAATCATCTGCTCGACCGGGCGGCCGAAAGGCGCCGGAGCGATCGGTTTCGACCCGGCAATTCGGCCGATCGCGTTGGCCGGATCCAGATCGAAGACCGGCACCAGTTCCGCCCAGGGATGGATCAGCCTGCGCAACGATTCGGACCCATTATCGGCGACCGGCTGCCGCCTCAGCGCCGCCCGGACCAGCGAACCCGGCGCCTCCGATCCGCCATGGGCCTCCGCCATCGTCCTCACTTCGGCGGGATCGGGCAACCGCATCGTGGCGCCACCGTCTATTTCGAACCGGTTGTCGAAGACCTGGCCATCGCCCGCAATGGCGACATCGCGCGCTTCGCGCAGCAGCCACGCCCCGCCGGCCCTCCTGTCGATCAGCACGCGCGCCATGGTCGCGCGGCAGCGCTCGCCTCTGGCCAGCCGTTCGGCAAGAGCGCTTGTCCTGTCCAAGGGCGGCAGATAGGCCCTGCCGCCCACGAAGGAAACGATGATCCGCAGCGCGTGGGCGACCGCCTCGCGATCCGGATCGCAAATCAGGGCGTCGGGCAGCAGCAGCAATCCCGGCGTCACTTCGCGAACATGTTCCCTGATCAGCCCCGCCGTGCGCCGGCCTGTCGCCAGGCGGGAAGCCGCCGCCGCGCGGCGCATCGCGTCGAGGCGGTCCGGCAGCGGGTCGCCGGATCCGAGCGCCGCCAGTTGCCTGCGCGCGCGCACCCGCTCGAAATCGTCGCGGAGATTGGACGGGTCGTCGATCCAGCCGACGCCGCGCCCGGTCAGGAACTGCCGAAGCGCGTCGCGCGGGGCCCCGAGCAGGGGTCGCAGGAACCACACGCCGCTGTCGCCGGACCGGGCGAACGTCGCCGGCGCGATCCCGGCAAGACCGGCGCCACCGCCCCGCCGGGAGCGCATCAGCACCGTCTCGCGCTGGTCGTCGAGCGTGTGCCCGGTCAGCACGAATTCGGCCCCGGTGTCGTGCGCGGCCTGCGCGAGCAGCGCATAGCGCGCGGCGCGGGCGGCAGCCTGGATCCCGGTGTCCGGCTTCGGCCCGTCCCAGGCAAGCGTTTGATGTAAGATGCCGTGCGCGCGGCAAATCTCGCCCACTCTTGCCGCTTCGGCCGCGGATTCCACCCTCAGCCCGTGATCGACCGTTGCAGCCACAATCGTTCTTGCCGGCGCCGCATTTCCGAGATGGGCCTTGAGCAGCAGGAGCAGGGCCAGCGAATCGCTGCCGCCCGAAACCGCGACCGCGACCGGCCTGTCGCTGCGGGTAAAATCGATTGCATCGAAGCCGCCCGGCAAGGCGGCGGCGGTTCGGCTCAGCAACCGGCGAGCGCCTGTTCGCGGGCGATCCGTTCCTTGAGCGCCGCGGTGACGTCGGGATAGCGCTTGGCGATCGCGCCGAAGGTGGCGCACGCGACATCATGCTGGTCCAGGGCCGCGAGCGACACGCCGAGTTTCAACAATGTATCGGGCGCCTTGCGGGCCTTCGGATAGGCCTTGGAGGTCTGCAGGTACACCTCGGCGGCGTCGCGGTAGCGTTCCTGGCCGAGCAGGGATTCGCCGAGCCAGAAATAGGCATCCGCCACCTGCTGGTTGTCGGGAAACCGTTCCGTGAATTCGCGGAACCCAGCCTCGGCGGTCGCATAGTCGCCCGAAAGCACGAACTGGTAGGAATCGCGGTAGAGTTCGTCGGGATCGTCGGTGTTCGGCAGGGCCGCGACCACGGTGTCGTCGGTCGGCGCCGAGCCGACAAGGTCCAGCGGCTTTCCGATGGCGGAATTGGAGACGACGCCGCTGGGATCGAAAGTCAGCGTGCCCAGGTCGCGCGGCGGAGCGCCGCGCTCCGCCGAGCCGGCGTCCGCGGTCTCTTCGCCGCCGGTCGCCGGCGCCGTGCCATCCGCCGCGGCGTGCTTCTTGCCGCTCGGCAGCGCGCCGGACTTCTTCTCCTCCAGCTGCTGCAACCTGAATTCGTTGTCTTCCTGCTGCTTCCGGATCGTCTCCTGCATCTGGAGAATCTGGAAATTGAGCTCCTCGATGCGTCCGTTCAACTGGCGAACGACCTCTTCCAGCTGCGTCACGCGCGGATCGTAGGTCTGGGCAACGCGAATGACCCCGGCGTCGCGCCGCGCAACGTCCTTGCCGGGCATCGGGATCGCCGCGCGCGGCACCGGCGCCGGCACCTCGGCGGTTGTCCGCGCCTGCGCGGCCGGCAGGGCGAACAGGGTCAGCGCAGCGACAGTGGAAAGGTATGTTCTGGCCCGCATGTCTATCCTCGGTCTTGTGGAAATCCGCGTGGCGAAAACCCGCAGCTTCTTTTTATCAGGCCGCGCGACTTCGGCCAAATTTTGTTCGCCAGACGCGTCAAAGCGGCCCCGAGAGGCCGCTCTGCGCGGTCAAACCGGTTGGTGCGCCTAGCTGCCGGCGCCCGAAAGAACCGTCACCGCCCGGCGGTTCTGCGACCAGCAGGAGATATCGTCGCATACGGCGACCGGACGCTCCTTGCCGTAGGAGATGGTCTTGATGCGGTTCGCGCTGACGCCCCGCGACGCCAGGAAGTCGCGCGTGGCCGCGGCGCGCCGCGCGCCCAGCGCAATGTTGTATTCGCGCGTTCCGCGTTCGTCGGCATGTCCTTCGATCGTGATCGCGTAATTGGGGTACTGGCTCAGCCATTGCGCCTGGCGCTGCAAAATCTGCTGCGCGTCAGCGCGGATGACCGATGAATCGGTGTCGAAGAATATGCGGTCGCCGACATTGACGGTGAAGTCCTGGGTCGAACCGGGCACCGCGTTGTTGGCGGTCAGCCCGATATCGGCCGCGCTGTTTGGTATGGTCTTTTTCGATGCGCAGCCGGCAAGCGCGAGCCCGACCGCGAGCGCGATGACTGCCGGATTACTGGCCAGTCGTTCATGGCGAAACATGGCCGCCTCTCCTTTGAATTCGATGGAAATGATTGACCAATTGGTAACCACTTCTGCCTTAACGCCCGGTCAACGAACACGGTTAATAGTCCCTTACCGCGACCGTCCCGCTCCTCGGCGCCGGCATCGTGTCTCGCCCGCGAATGCGGCGGAAACGCGGCGTAACGGGCGTTTCCTATTCCAGCAAAGGCGACCAGGCGGGGTCCGAGGCGAAGTTCGGAGTGGGGATGTGCTGTTCGTTGCGGCCGGTCAGATCGATGGAATAGAGCTTGGGCCCGCCGCCGCCGGGTTGTTCGCGGAAGAACATGATGACCCGGCCATTGGGCGCCCAGGTCGGCCCTTCGTTGAGGAAGCCGGTGGTCAGGATCCGCTCGCCCGAACCGTCCGGCCGCATCACGCCGATGGAAAATTCGCCGCCGGATTGCTTGGTGAATGCGATCAGGTCG
>JBNLDE010000143.1:0-9646 GCA_050304175.1 Zhengella sp.
CCTGCGGCCTGGCCCGATGGGCCGCAAACGGGTCGTCCGCAAAATGCTCACCCGTGCGACCGCCTGAGCCGCCGAAAGCCTGTCCGAATATTTCGGAGAATATGTCGCCGGCACCGCTCGGACCGGCGGACCGGAACTCGAAATGGGTTCCGCCCGGGCCGCTGCGCGTAAAGCCTTCAAACGGGCCTTGGCCGCCTGCTCCGAAATCGGCGAAACGCGGCTTGCCCTCGGCATCGATTTCGCCGCGGTCGAAGGCCTTGCGCTTATTCTCGTCGCCGACGATGTCGTAGGCTTGGCTAATCTCGGCAAATCGCTCCTTGGCCTTCGGATCATCCGGTTTCTGATCGGGATGATACTTCTTGGCCAGCTTGCGAAAGGCCGATTTTATTTCCTTTGCGGGCGCGGACTTCGCCACACCCAACACCTGGTAGGGATCGCGTGCCATCATGCTTTCCAGAAAAGCAGTTGTTCAAGTTGCACATCATATGTGCATTCCTGCGCCCGATTTCCAGCTGATTTACCGAAAAAACGCTGGCTTTCCAAAGGGTCAGGACAATCGAGACGCGACCTTCAAACAGCTTTCAGCGTACGCGTCACCCAAACGCCGTCGGGGCCCATGCAGGTTTCTCCGGTGACCAGCGACACGCCGTCAAAGCGCTCCATAGTCGCATTGAACACCCTGCAGCGAGCGCCGGTGGAATCCTTGTGTTCCTTGATGGAGATGATGGCTCCACGCGCCCCGGTGCTCTCGTTGGCCCACGAGATCGGCGCCTTGCCGGTCTCGGTGAGATCGGCTTCGGCAACCGTGTTGCGAAGCGTCACTTCGTCGGACGTCCTGTTATCGGGTGCGGAAATCGGAGCTTGGTCCGGGATCGAACCGGTGACAATCGACCGATCTGTATCCGCTTTCGAAAGGAGGGTGCCTGTCGCACAGCCGGAAAGCAGTGACGCGGACAACAAGGCCGAGCCAAGTGACTGGCAAATCCGGCCCGAACCTCTTATGCGTAAACCAGTTACCCCATTTGCGTCTCCCGCCGATCCCCTTCGGCCTACAGCTCGAGTGAACGGACCAAATTATGAGTGAAACAGGGTTAACAAGTGATGACTTCGCGCTGTCGACGGAGCCGATCCGCCTGTTCGGCACGTGGCTTGGCGACGCGGAAAAAAAGGAAATCAACGACCCGACCGCCATGGCGCTCGCAACCGTCGACACGTCGGGCATGCCGAACGTGCGGATGGTCCTGCTGAAGGATTTCTCCGAGGCCGGATTCGTTTTCTATACCAATATCGAAAGCACGAAGGGGCGCGAACTCCTGGCGACGAAGAAGGCTGCGCTTTGTTTTCACTGGAAGACCCTGCGCCGCCAGGTGCGCGTGCGCGGCGCCGTTGAACAGGTGACCGATACCGAAGCGGACGCCTATTACAAGTCGCGCCCGCGCGGCAGCCGGATCGGCGCCTGGGCGTCCGCGCAGTCACGGCCGCTGGAAAGCCGGTTTGCCCTGGAAAAGGCGGTTGCGGAGTACACCGCGAAATACGCGATCGGCGAGATTCCGCGGCCGGACTATTGGTCGGGCTTTCGCCTTCTGCCGGAGTCGATCGAGTTCTGGCACGACCGGCCGTTCCGGTTGCACGACCGGATCATGTTTACCCGCACGGGCGATGGGGGCTGGGAAAAAGAGCGGCTTTACCCGTAACCGGCATCGGCGATCCCGCCAGCGGCCAAACCGTCAAAGGCTCAGCCTTCGCCGACCTCGACCCGGTTCCGGCCCGCTGCTTTCGCGGCATAGAGGGCTTTGTCGGCGCGGGCGAGCGCGGCGTCGAAATTGCACCCCGGCCGCGCGATGCAAACGCCGACCGAAGCCGTGAGCGAGAAATCATAGCCTGGGCCAGTGATGCGGCGCTGTTCGATGCGCCTGCGCATCTGATCGGCGAATTCACGCGCCCGGTCGAGATCGCAATCGGGCAGCAGAGCCAAAAATTCTTCGCCGCCGAAACGGCAGAAGGGAGCCTGTAGATCGCCCGGATAGGAGTTGGTCAGTTCGGTCCCGATCTCAGCCACGGCGATGAGTGCGGCGTCGCCAGCCGCATGGCCATAAGTGTCGTTGACCACCTTGAAAAAATCGGCGTCAAACAGAAGTACGCCCACGGGCTTGGCATCCGGAGCTGACAGGAGGGCATCCGCCTTGTGCAGGGCAAATCGCCTGTTGTAGGTGCCGGTCAGAGGGTCGCGCTCGCTTAGCAAACGCAATTTCGATTCCGTCTTCTTCAGGTCGGTGATGTCCTGCAACAGGACCTGAATGACCGGATTCCCGTTCCAGGGAAGTTTGCAGGAAATCAGCTTGATATGCAGGTCTTCGCCATCCGAATGCGTAAGCCGCGTTTCCTGCCTGTGCATTTCGGATGTTTGGAACGAGGCTTCGAATTGCGCCCGCACGGCTCCGAATTGGCTTTCGGCGACAAAATCCAGCAGATGTTGACCCACAGCGGCTTCGCCCGAGACCTCGAGCATCCGGCGCGCTTCCCTGTTGGCGAACAGAATGCCTTGCTCGGTATGGATCAACAGACCCATAGGCATGACATCCAGCATCATGCCCATGCGTTCCTGAGTATCGATGAGTGTCTGATGTGTTTGCCGGGCGGCATCAAATGCTGCATCGTCGTCTTCGAATTCGAAGAACGACAGCGCTTGCATGGTTGCAGACATCGTAGTTTCCCCCGGCCCAGTAGTCACGAACAGGCAGGTAAGTAGCACGATAATCTGAATAATTTCTTTTCGACTGTTTTTGGCTATTCTTGTTTTACTCGATCGGCGGCAACCGCCGCAGATAGAACTGCGAAATTTCGGGTCGCGCAAGGGTTGTAGCCCGACATGCGGTCGGGCGAATTATCTCGCCCGGCTCTATTTCTTCCGGTTCATGAAGGCCATGAACGCATTTCGAGCTTCCTTGGACTGAAGGCGCTCGCGGAACAGCTTGCCTTCATGTCGGATGCGGTCGATCAGTGCGTCGCGGTCGCCGAGCAACAGGTCGCGGGCGATCCGCATGGCCTCCGGCGGCTTGGCGGCGATGCGTTTTGCGGCCTCCAGAGCGGCCACCTCGACCTCGCCCTCGCCGATTACGGCGTGGATCATGCCGGCGGCTTTCGCCCGTTCTGCCGGCAGGCCCTCGCACAGCGCCAGCAGAGCGAAGGCGCCCTGGCGGCCGAGCGTGGCCGGCCCGAGCAGGCTGGAGCCGGCTTCCGGCACGACGCCGAGATCGACGAAGGGCGTGTGGAAAACGGTGCGCGGCGTCGCGAAGGTCAGGTCGCAGTGAAACTGGATCGTTGTGCCAATGCCAACCGAGATGCCATCGACGGCGGAGACGATCGGCGTTTTCGACTGTGCCAGCGCCATCAGGAAGTCGTAGACTTCCATGCCCTGCTCGCCGCCCATCGAATAGCTCATAAAGTCGGCGATATCGTTGCCGGATGTAAAGGCGCCAGGCACCCCCATCAGCACGGAGACGCGGATTTCGTCACTCTCGTCGGCTTCAGCCAAGGCGGCGGCCATCGTCGCATACATCGCGCGGGTCAGAGCGTTCTTCTTGTCCGCACGGTTCATGCGGATGGTCTGCACGCCTGCTTCGCGCTCGATAACGATATGCTCGGTCACTCTTCCCTCCCCGGCCGTTTCTTCGGCTTGTGAAACCAGCCTGTTTCCGCTTCGCAGCAGATCGGGCCGGCCTTCAGGCCCTACCTTAACATTGACGTTAACGTCAAAGTCAACCGGAAAGAGAACCCGCCGTTTCCGGAAAGGTCCTATGATTCGCCGAGCACGGCGCCGGCATCGGCCAGGCTGGCAGCGCCTTCCCTGACGCGCGATGCCAACGCAGCGGTTTCATCGACCAGGTTCTCGGCGAAGAAGCGGCACAACGCGATGCGCGCGGCATCGTCATCGACCATCGCGCCACGCGCCAGGTAGGCTCCGCCGGCAGCCAGGCCGAACAGGCGCAAATAGGGCGTAGCACCGGCCAGAGCATCTTCCATACGGCCCGCCGAAAGCGCCTCTTGCAGGAAGCGGGTCGAATCGGCGAGTTGATCCAGCGCGGCGTCGAGTTTTTGAGCGGTGAGACCGAGAGCGGGCTTGTTCGAGGCGCGCACGGCTTCGATGTCGCCGCGCAGCTCGGCAATGTAGCCGTGGACATGTTCGCCGCCATCAAGCGGCAGCTTGCGGGTAACCAGATCGATTGCCTGGATACCGTTCGTGCCTTCGTAGATCGGCGCAATGCGGGCATCGCGCAACAGGGCCGCGGCGCCGGTTTCCTCGATGAAACCCATGCCGCCGTGCACCTGGATGCCGATCGACGCGACTTCGACGCCGACATCGGTGCCGAACGCCTTGGCGACTGGCGTCAGCAGGGCCGCGCGGGTCGACCAGTGGTCGGCCCTGTCGCCACCACGATGGCCCATGTCGATCGCATGGGCGCACGAATAGGCGATGGCGCGGGCCGCCTGGGTCAGACCCTTCATGGTCATCAGGTTGCGGCGAATATCGGGGTGCAGGACGATCGGCGCCATGCCGTCACCGGTGTAGCCGGCTGCCTTGCCCTGGCGGCGCTCATGCGCATAGGCGAGCGCCTTCTGGTAGGCCGCCTCAGCCACTCCGATCCCCTGGATGGCGACCGCGATACGCGCGTTGTTCATCATCGTGAACATGCAGGCCAGACCGCGGTTCTCCTCGCCAATCAACCAGCCGACGGCGCCGGGCGTGTCGCCATGCTTGCCGTCGCCATAGATCATCGTGCAGGTCGGCGAGGCATGGATGCCGAGCTTGTGTTCGATCGAATGACAATAGGCGTCGTTGCGCGAGCCAAGCGAACCGTCGGCATTGACCATGAATTTGGGCACGAGGAACAAGGAGATGCCACGCGTTCCGGCGGGTGCGTCAGGCAGGCGCGCAAGCACCAGATGGACAATGTTGTCGGTAAAGTCGTGCTCGCCATAGGTGATGAAGATCTTCTGGCCGAAGATCCGGTAGGTGCCATCGCCAACCGGCTCGGCGCGGGCGCGCAGCGCGTTGAGATCGGACCCGGCCTGCGGTTCGGTCAGGTTCATGGTGCCCATCCACTCGCCGGAAACGAGCTTTTCAAGATAGGTGGCCTTCAGGTCGTCCGACCCATGCTTGTCCAGCGCCTCGATGGCGCCCATGGTCAGCGTCGGGCCGATCGCGAACGCCATCGCGCCCGAATTCCACATCTCCTGTGTCGCGACCGACATGGCGGTGCCAAGGTCCTGCCCGCCCCATTCGGCGGGCGCTGCAATCGAATTCCAGCCGCCTTCGGCCCAACGCCTGTAGAGCTCGCGCCAGCCGTCCGGCATGGTGACCTGGCCGTCTTCGAGTTTCGCGCCCTGCTCGTCGCCGATCTTGTGCAGCGGATAGATTTCCTCCGTGGCGAAACGACCAGCTTCCTCGATAACCGCGTCAAGCAGATCGTCGCTGAGTTCGCCGAGCAAACCCTCGTCCATGGCCTGTTTAAGGCCCGCCACGTGTTTGAGCGTGAACGCAATTTCTGCAACCGGACTGCGATACATGGGCAATAGTCCTTCCCGAGATCCTTGTTTGATCCAAGTGAAAGCACGTTAAGGTGCGGCAAAAAAGTCGTCAGTTTACAATTCGAAAAATAATCGCCCCATCGCCTACAGCACGTCGAGTATCTTCTCGGTTGGCCGGCCCAACGCCGCCCCTTTCGGCCCGACCACAACCGGGCGGTTCATCAGCGACGGGTGATTGGCCATGAAATCGAGCAATTGATCGTCGGTCCATTTCGGGTCGCCGAGACCGAGTTCGTCATATGGAGAACCCTGCTTACGCAGCAGGGCACGGACCGGCTCGCCCGTCGCCTTGACGATTTTCGCCAGTTCGTCGCGCGTCGGCGGCGTCTTGAGATATTCAACCACCTCCGGCTCGATCCCTTTTTCGCGCAGCAGCTCCAGCGCCTGGCGCGATTTGGAACAGCGCGGATTGTGATAGATGGTAACGCTCATGGGATTACGCCTTCTCCCTCTCGATTGCCCGCCAGCCGATATCGGAGCGGTAGAACCCGTCCGCCCAATCGATCTTCTTCACCGCCGCATACGCACGGTCGCGAGCCTCGCCCACCGTCCGCCCGGTTGCGGTCACGTTGAGGACGCGACCGCCATTTGCAACGATTACGCCGTCCTTTTCGGCCGTACCAGCATGGAAGACCTGGACGCCGATATCCGACGCCATCTCCAGCCCACGGATCGCGCCGCCCTTCTTCGGTGTGCCGGGATAGCCCGCCGCGGCCATCACCACGGTCAGCGCCACGTCGTCAGACCACTCGACCGACTTCCCGACAAGATCGCCCTGCGCCGTCGCCAGCAGCAGCGGCAGCAGGTCGGACGTCATCCGCATCATCAGCACCTGGCATTCCGGGTCGCCGAAGCGGACATTGTACTCGATCAACTTGGGGCCTTCCTCGGTAATCATCAGGCCCGCGTAGAGCACGCCGACAAAAGGCGCGCCTGCGGCGGCCATGCCGTCGACCGTCGGCTGAATAATCTCGGCCATGGTGCGCTTCACCAGGTCGGGCGTCATCACCGGCGCCGGCGAATAGGCTCCCATCCCGCCGGTATTCGGGCCGATGTCTCCGTCGCCGACGCGCTTGTGATCCTGCGCTGTCGTCAGCGGCAATGCGGTCGCTCCGTCGCACAGGCAGAAGAAGCTCGCTTCCTCGCCGACCATGCATTCCTCGACGACGACTTCCGCGCCCGCCGCGCCGAATGCGCCGTCAAAGCAATCGTCGATCGCCGCGCAGGCCTGTTCGACCGTTTCGGCAACCGTCACCCCCTTACCGGCCGCCAGCCCGTCGGCCTTTACGACGATCGGCGCGCCCTGCGCGCGGATATAGGCTTTCGCATCGTCGGCATTGTCAAAACGGCCCCAGCGCGCGGTCGGGATATTCATCCGCGCGCACAGTTCCTTGGTGTAGGCTTTCGACCCTTCGAGTTGCGCCGCCTCCTTCGAGGCGCCGAAGACCACGACGCCCGCGGCGCGCAGATCGTCGGCAAGCCCGGCAACCAGCGGCGCCTCCGGTCCGACGACAACCAGGCCGATTTCGTTGGCTTTGCAGAATTCGGCGACTGCGGCGTGATCACTCACAACCAGCGCGACGCGCTCGCCGCAGGCGGAGATGCCCGGGTTGCCGGGCGCGCAGAAGAGCTTTTCCAGCAATGGCGACTGCGCAATTTTCCAGGCCAGCGCGTGTTCGCGTCCGCCTGCGCCAATCAGAAGCACGTTCATTGCTTGTCCACCGTTCCTGCACCGTCAAACCCGCGCTTTCGGTAGGGCGTGCGGACGGGTTGGTCAAGAACCGGACCGGGAAATGGACAGATTGGTCCGTCTGCGGCGGACTTACGGTAGAGACGGCGAGTTGTGGCTTTCGGGAAACCGCGCAGCATAAGGCTCGAGCGGCAGGGCGGTCGCATTGGTCAGATACGAGATGGTCCGATAGTAGCCGGCGAGCATCAGCACCTCGAGTTGGGCATTCTCATGGAAATTCGCCGCAAAACGTTGCCAGAGGCCGTCATCCAAATTCGCATGGCGGTGCAGCATGTCGCAGACCGCAATCAATATTCTCTCCCCTTCGTCCTGCCAGCAGGGATCGGATTCATCGCCGTGCACAAGAGAGTGCAAACTTTCTTCGCTCAATGCCGCCTTTTTTGAGAAGAAGGTTACATGGACGCCCCACTCGTATTCCGACCGGCACAAGGCCGTTGTCCTGCATATCACGATCTCACGCTGGCGAAGAGGCAAGTTGCCCTCGTCCAGCAAACTCCCGCCCCACAATCTTTCCAGAAGCCGGTTGTCTCTCGCAACCATAGTGAAGAGACCGAGGGGCGGAACCCCGGGAGGCATCAGGCGGTCGAAACGGGCTTGTATGCCATCGGGAAACGGTGGCGAGGCAGGTTCAATTCTGGGCGACATGGCTCTCTCTCGATGCTATTGAAATAGTAGCGCATCGATTTTTTGCTACGGATTTAATAGCATGTCAACTCCCCTGCCCGGAAAGCCGGTCCGCGGTTCCACAACCGGTAAGCCGATTATGGCGCTGCTTGACCTGTTGGGTCGGAAAACAGCGCTCCGAGTCCTCTGGGAACTTTCTAAGAACGATCACAAGTTCCGCCCGCTGCAGGCAGCCGCAGAGACCAGTCCAAGCGTTCTCAACACGAGACTTGCCGAATTGAGGACAGCAGGCCTGATAAAGACAGGACCCGAGGGCTACAGTCTGACCGAGGACGGTCGGGAGTTGACCCAACTGCTGCTTCCCCTTTTCAATTGGTCTGAACACTGGGCACATCGACTACATAACAATGCAGACGGGGAATAAGCGGCAACACCTCTGCCAGAATGCGAACGTGAGACAGGTTGGCTTGACGGCTACACAAGCCGCTGTCATTCAACGACCATGGAAACGATCCAGTCCAAGGACGCCCGGGGCCGAGTCGCCGACGCCCCCTCGGGCCACTGGGCATACCGCGTATTGCCACGCGCAGTCTGGCCCTATGCGCAGCTTGCCCGCTGGGACCGGCCGATTGGCTGGTGGCTGCTGCTCTGGCCGTGCTGGTGGTCCGCGGCACTGGCGGCAAGCGCCCACGCGGATCCCGGCGCCCGCCTTACCGACCTGCTGCCGTCGCCATGGATCCTCGCGCTGTTCCTCATCGGCGCCGTCGCCATGCGCGGCGCGGGCTGCACCTACAACGACATCGTCGACAAGGGAATCGACGAGCAGGTGGCGCGGACTCGGTCGCGGCCATTGCCTTCAGGCCAGGTCAGCCGCAGGCAGGCCTGGGCCTTCCTCGTGGCGCAGGCGCTGATCGGCCTGGCGGTGCTCGTGCAGTTCAACGGTTTCGCAATCGCCACCGGCCTCGCGTCGCTGACCGTGGTCGCGATCTATCCCTTCGCAAAGCGATTCACCAACTGGCCGCAGTTCTTTCTCGGCCTTGCCTTCTCATGGGGGGCGCTGATGGGCTGGGCGGTGCATTTCGGCGCGCTGGCGACACCGGCCTTCCTGCTTTACGCGGGCGCGATCCTGTGGACCATCGGCTACGACACGATCTACGCCCACCAGGACAAGGAGGACGACGCGCTGGTCGGCGTTCGTTCCACGGCGCTGCTGTTTGGCAAACATACCAGGACAGCGCTCGTTCTCCTCTATACCGGCGCGCTGGGACTGTTCGCCATGGCCATTGCCGCAGCCGATGCGCCCTTGCCGGCGATGGCCGGGCTGGTGGCCGCCGCCGTGCACATGATGGGGCAGATCAGGACGCTCGACATCGACGATCCCGACCAGTGCCTGCGCCTGTTCCAGTCGAACAAGGTGCTGGGATGGATGATATTCGCCGGGCTGATCGGCGGCGCGGTATGGGCCGCGGTCTCGCCGTCATTTTGAACCCGTTCAGTAGCGCGCGATGATTTCCTCGCCCGAGATGACGAGGCGCAGGCCGAGATTGCCCGACTTGCGGCGCGCGAGAAAACGCGGACGGCGGCGGCGCGGCTCGCGGCCCTGACGGCGCTCGCGTGCGGGCGCGGTCCTGACCTGACCGATCGTGTCCTCGATCGGACGGGCGACGCCGTCGGCCTCGAACA
>JBNLDE010000144.1:0-17540 GCA_050304175.1 Zhengella sp.
ATTACCCGCACGCGCGAAGGGGTCTGGCTGACCACCGCCGACGGCCACAGGGACCTGTTCGATCATGTCGTCCTGGCGACCCATGCCGACCAGGCGCTGGCGGTGCTGACGGATGCGGGCGAAATCGAGCGCGCGCTGCTCGGCGCGTTCAAATACACCCACAACAAGGTGGTGCTCCACAGCGACCCCGCGCTGATGCCGCAACGACGCAGCGTCTGGTCGAGCTGGAACTACATCAGCGACTCCAGCGGCAACGCCGACGACCAGCTTTGCGTCACCTACTGGATGAACCGGCTGCAGAATATCGATCCGCGCCACCCGTTGTTCGTCACCCTGAACCCGTCTCGCAAAATCTCGCCGGCGTCCGTGCACGGCAGTTTCGATTGCACGCACCCGTTGTTCGACAGGCAGGCGCTGGCCGCGCAGCGGCAGCTCTGGCAGATCCAGGGCCGCGGCGGCGTCTGGTATTGCGGCGCGCATTTCGGCAGTGGATTTCACGAAGACGGTCTGCAGTCCGGCCTGGCCATTGCCGAAGACATCGGTGGCGTCAGGCGGCCGTGGACCGTTGCCGGCGAATCCGCCCGAATCTACCGGCCCGAACCGCTGGTGGCCGCCGAATGAGGCTCAACTCGGCCCTCTATACCGGCCATGTCGTGCACATGCGCCATCGCCCGCGCCGGCACCGGTTTCGTTATCGCGTGTTTTCGTTGCTTCTCGACCTCGACGAGTTGGAGACGCTCGATTCCGGGTTGCGCCTGTTCGGTCACAACCGGGCGGCCCTGTTCTCTTTCCACGACCACGATCACGGCGGCCTGACCCCGGGAAGCCTGAAGGCATGGGTGCTTGACCAGTTGGAGAACGCGGATCTGGCCGAAGACGGGATGCGCATTGAAATCCTCTGTTATCCGCGCATCCTCGGTTATGTCTTCAACCCGCTGACCGTCTATTTCTGCTACCGGCGCGACGCGTCGCTCGCAGCGATCCTCTACGAGGTTTGCAACACGTTTGGCGAACGTCGGACCTATCTGCTGCCGGTTGGCGATCAGTCCGCGGCAGTACGCCAGGCAACGGCCAAGCAGCTCTACGTTTCGCCGTTCATGCCGATGGACTGCACCTACCATTTCCACATCGACCCGCCCGGACACGACGTGGCCGTCCGCATCAACGAGACCGACGAAGACGGGCCGCTGCTCTATGCGGCGTTCACGGGCGAACGGAAACCGCTGACCGACGGAACCCTGCTGCGCGCCTTCCTGACCTACCCGCTCATGACCTTCAAGGTCATGGCGGGCATTCATTGGGAAGCACTGCGCCTTTGGCTCAAGGGCATTCGCGTCTACCGGCATCGCCCGACGACCGAGCCGGTCGACGGCTAGTCCGCCACGGCGTTATGTCCCTTGACCGAAGGCGCCTGGCGCGGACCGGGAAAGAAGGCATTCACCTGCGCCTGATAGGTGCTGAAGGCCCTGCCCCGCGACGCCAGCATGTGCTGCTCGAGCGGCGGGATACCCGACACATGAACGAGCAGCCAGTACATCATTGCGGGCGCCAGCAGCGACAGGACCGCAACCAGACCGCCGCCCAACCCTGAAAACGCCAGCGCCGGCCAGGCGACCCACCACAGCCATTCGAAAAAGTAGTTCGGGTGCCGCGACCAGCGCCACAGGCCGATGTCGCACACCGCCTTGCGTCCGTGGGCGGCACGGCGGAACGCAGTCAGTTGCGCGTCGGCGATCGCCTCGCCGGCCAGCGCGACGAGCGCGATGGCGATAGCCGCGAAGTCGAGCATTCCGGGAAACGGCGCCGGGTTGAGGACCGCGGCGTAAACCGACAACACCAGCACGAATGAGGCCAGCGCCTGGATCTGCAGGAACCGGAAAAGGCGGGCGGGCGCCGCCCTCCCCCATTCTTCCATCAAGGCGGCGTAGCGCGGATCGTCCTCGGCGCCCGCGGTTCGCATGCCGATATGGCCGGCCAGCCGCAGCGACCACAGCGCCACCAAAATGCCCGCGGTAACCCGGCGCCACATCTGGCCGTCATCGGCAAGCGCGATCACCGTCAGTGCCGCCGCGCCGGTGGCGATCGACCAGATCGTGTCGATCCACCCGCTGCGGCCGGTTCTTTGCTGAATCGCCCAGGCAAGGGTCATGGCCGCGAACAAGCCGCCCGCGGCGACGAGAAGAGGTGTGAACTGCATTGTCAAAGCCCGCCAGGTAATGGAACTGACTCCCATTACGCAGCCGGACCGCAATCGGATTTCAGATACTCTCAGTCCACATAAAGGTCCGGCATCAGATCGGTGCATCCCGGGGTGCAGGCATAGGACGCGAAATCCGATACGCCGCGCGTGCGCAGGAAATCCTCGTCGATCAGCGTTTGCCCTGTCAGGTCCCGGGACGGGCTCGTCAGGATCGCATGGGCGGCATCCGCCATGATCGCGGGCGTGCGCGAACGTTCCAGCAGGGCTGCGCTGACCTCGAACTCCACGGCGGCGGTCGCTATTGTCGTGCGCGGCCACAGCGTGTTGACTGCGATCCCGTCCTTCCTGAACTCTTCCGCCAGTCCCAGGCTGAGGATCGTCATCCCGTATTTCGTCACCGTGTAGGGGATGTAGGGCTTCAGCCACTGAGCGGCAAAATTCAACGGCGGCGACAGGCTCAGAACATGCGCATGGTCCGACTTGCGCAGCCATGGCAGCGCGGCTTTCGTCACGGCCAGCACCGCGCGGGTGTTGATCTGGTACATCAGGTCGAAGCGCTTCATCTCCACCGCCGACGCCGGTTTCAGATTGATCGCGCCGGCATTGTTGACCACGACATCGATGCCGCCAAACGCATCCGCGGCGGCTGCGACCGCCGCTTCGATCGCCTGGTCGTCGCGAACGTCCAGCTTGACCGCCAGCGCCTTGCCGCCGGCCTCTTCCACCTCCGCGGCCACGGTATGGATCGTGCCGGGCAGCTTGGGATGCGGCGTGTCGGATTTCGCGGCGATCACCACATTGGCCCCGTCGGCCGCCGCCCTGAGCGCGATCTCGCGGCCGATCCCGCGGCTGGATCCGGTGATCAGAAGCGTTCTTCCCTTCAGTGTCGGACTTGTCATCGGCTTCTCCTGTTGATCGCCATTTCAACCAATTCCGGGTCCTACCGTCCGCCGGAACTAACCTGCGTGTCCACCCATCGCCACGATTTCCAGACGGTGTGCGTGCATCCGGTTGAAGATACGGTAATCCCGGTCGAACCGGGCGAACCGGCTTCGATCCGGTTCGAGCGTCGTCGAGTTGCCCGTCATCGCCGCGCAGGCGCTCTGCAGGCTGCTGTGAAGGCGCGCAGCGCTCGCCGCGTTCATCGCCGATCCCAGCAGCACCGCGTCCTCTGTGTCCGGCAGCACCAGCCGGCAACCGGTCGCATCCGCATAAAGCCGCGTCAGCAATGCGTTGCGCGTGTGGCCGCCGGTCAGGTGCAGCGTGTCGATCCGGTATCCGCGCGCATTCATGTGATCGAGAATCTGGCGGACGCCGAGCGCGATCGAAACCGAGGTCCGCCAGTAGAGCCTGCAAAGGCCGTCGAACGAGGAATCGAGCGCCAGACCGGAGATCACGCCCGCCGCATTCGCATCGGCATAGGGTGTGCGGTTGCCGTGAAAATCGGGCAGCACGTGGAGTTCGCTCGCCAGGTCGTCGCCCTCCTCCGCGCGCAATTCCGCGATCCGGTCGACGATGCGGCCATGGGTTTTGTCGTCCGGCGTCAAACCGCCGCCAAACGCGCTGATAACATGGTCGAGCAGCGCGCCGGTCGCCGACTGGCCGCCCTCGCTCAGCCACAGATCCGGCACGGCCACGCCGTAATAGGGACCCCACAAGCCGTCGGCCGGCCGCGGATCGGGCGCCAGGCCCATCACGCAGCTCGACGTCCCGGCGATCAGCGCGAGATGGCGGTCGATGCCCGCGCCAGTCTGCCCGCCGATCACGCCGAGCGCGCCGGCAAACGCATCGATCAGCCCCGTGGCCACCAGGCAGCCGATGTCGAGCCCCAGGTCTTCGGCCGCCGCGTCGGAGAGCTGGCTGACCGGTGTCCCGGTCTCGACGGCCTTCTCCGGAAGGCCGGCTTTCGCCATGAGGTCAGTGAGCCCGACCTGCTCGAGAAAGTCCGCCTGCCATCCCGTTTCATGCGCGAGATAGGTCCATTTCGCCGTGACCGTGCACTGCGAACGCGCAGGCACCCCAGTCGCCTTCCAGGTCAGGAAATCGGCCAGGTCGAAAATCAGACCGGCCGATTGCCAGGTCTCGCGGTTGAACCCTTTCAGCCACATCAGCTTGGGGATCTGCATCTCGGGCGACATCACTCCGCCGATGAAATCCAGTACGTGATGTCCGGTCGCGGTACACGTGCCGGCTTCGGCGGACGCCCTGTGATCCATCCAGCAGATCGTGTCCCACCTCGCCTGCCCGCCCGGCGAGACCGGCAGCGCGGCGCCCGCTGCGTCGAGCACGACCAGCGAACATGTCGCATCGAAGGCGATGGCCGCGATCCGCCCGGCCTCACTGCCCGACTTCGACAGGGCCGCGCGCACGCTGGCGCACACCGCGTTCCAGATATCGCGGGAATCGTGCTCCGCCCGGCCGGGGGCCGGCCGGTTGATGGCAATCGGATGGCTGGCACGGGCCAGCATTTCTCCGCCTGGGGTGAAAATGCCGGCGCGCACGCTGCCCGTCCCGACATCCACCGCGCAGAGCCGATCTCGCATCAGGACTTGACCTTCCTCCCGGCGAATTGCCCAAGCAATGCCGGCAATTGCCTCATATCGTCAAACACGGCGTCGGGCTCCAGACCCTCAACCACCTCCCGCAACCCGAACGGCGCGGCATGCGATCCGCCCGTAAAGGCAAATACGCGCATCCCTGCCCTCTTGGCCGCTATGACGCCCGCCGGACTGTCCTCCACGACGACGCAGGCTTCGGGTGCAATGCCCATCGACCGCGCGGCAAGCAGAAATAGGTCGGGCGCCGGCTTGCCGGCTTTCACCTGGGAGGAACTGTATATATTGGAGCCGAATGTTTCCAGCAGCCCGGTTATGCCCAACGACAGGCGCAGACGTTCGGGCTGGCTCGACGAAGCCACGCAAAAGGGCTGGCCAAGCTGAGCGAGCACTTCGCGCACACCGGCGATCGGCTGCAGTTCCCGCTTGAACCGGGCATACAGCCGCTCGCGGATTTCATCGAGATGAACGCGGGTCATCGCAAGGCCGTTCTCGGCCTTGAGATCATCGATGATGGCGCCCATCGAGCGGCCGAGGAACCGCTGATAGGCTTGGTCCTCCGGGATCGAAATACCCGCGTCGTGGATTACTTCGGTCAGAACGGCAATTGAAATCGGCTCGCTATCGACCAGCACGCCGTCGCAGTCGAAAATTATCAGTCCATTCGCGGTCGCCAAGATCACCCCTCAAGCCCGGTCACCGAGATAGCGCTGCAACGTTGCCGCGGTTCCGTTCGCCCACAACTCGCTCAGGGCCGAGACGAATGCGTCGCGAAACCGTTCCGACGCGGCAACTTCGCCGTAAATGTCGTCCATGGCAAGCCACGCTGCCGGGTCCGTTTTCGCCAGTTGCGCCTGGGCCTGGAGACGATCCCAATGCGGGTCGTTTGGCTCTGTCAGCGCGCCGCTGTCCGTCGTCCCGAAACAATAGCGGCACCACAAGGCCGACTCCAGCGCCAGTCCCGGCACCGGATTCCCGGCGGCCAGGTTGTCGGTGACCGACGGAATGATGAACTTGGGTTGCCGGTTCGAACCATCCAGGCAAAGCCGCCGCACTGTGTCGCCGATCTTGGGATTGGCGAACCGCCGGCTGACCAGTTCGAAATAGCCGTTCAGATCGGTATCGGGGACCGGCGGCACGACCGGGATAACCTCTTCGCGCTCGACCTTTTCCAGGAACGCGCTGACCAGCGGGTCCGACATCGCCTCATGCGCGAACTGGATATCCATCAGCCCGGCGGCATAGGCGATCAGGGCATGGCCGCCATTCAACACGCGAAGCTTCATGTGCTCGTACGGCGTTACGTCGGCGACGAACTGGACGCCGACCTCCTCTAGCGCCGGGCGGCCGGCCGTAAAGCGATCTTCGAGCACCCATTGCGAGAAGCCCTCGCAGAACACCGGCCAGGCGTCCTCGATTCCGTAGTCCGCCGCGCAGATCGCCCGCTCCCGGCTGCCGGTCGCCGGGGTGATCCGGTCGACCATCCCGTTCGGGAACGCGACATGCTGTTCGATCCACGTCGCGAGATTGGGATCGGACAGCCGCGCGAGCCCGACGACGGCATTGCGCGCCACCGAGCCGTTATGCGGAATGTTGTCGCACGACATGACCGTAAATGGCATATGGCCGCCGTCGCGGCAGCGCTTCAGCGCGGCCACGATCAGCCCGAAAACGGTTTTCGGGTTTTCAGGATAGGCGCCGTCCGCCGCGATCGCCGGGTGGCCGGGATCGAAGGCGCCGGTGGCCGGATTGATGAAATAGCCGCCCTCGGTGATGGTCAGCGAGACGATGCGGATCGCGGGATCGGCCACCGCCGCGACGATCGCGGCCGGATCGGCCGGATCGAGAAAACCGGTCATCGCGCCTGTAATCCGCGCCGAACTGCGGTCCGCCTCCTGCTCGACGACGGTAGTCAGGTAATCCTGGCCGGCGAGCAGGTCGCGCATCGCAGCATCCGATGGCAGGACACCGGCCCCGACGATTGCCCAGTCGTGATCGATGCCCTTCTCGAACAACTGGTCGAGATAGACCGCCTGGTGGGCGCGATGGAAGTTCCCGATGCCGAAATGCACGATTCCCGCCGTTAGCGAGGACCGTTTGTAGGAGGGAACCGAGGCGCTGGCCGAAATCGCCGCGAGGTTCGCCAGGGAAAGCTTTGTGGTCATCGGATGTTCCTTCCCAATGGATCAACTCATCCACTGACCGCCGTCGACATTATATGTCTGGGCCACGATGTATTCGGCTTCCGCGGAAGCCAGGAAGACCGCCATCCCGGTGAGATCCGCCGCTGTCCCCATCCGGCCATAGGGCACGGATGCACCGACCTGCTTCTTCTTCTCGCCGGGCTTGAGCCCCTCGTGCCTGGCGAACAGAGCGTCGACGCCGTCCCAGTGCTCGCCGTCCACCACGCCGGGCGCGATCGCGTTGACGTTGATCCCGTGCGCGATGAGGTTCAGTCCGGCCGACTGGGTCAGGCTGATGACCGCCGCCTTGGTCGCGCAATAGACGGCGACCAGCGGCTCGCCGCGCCGTCCGGCCTGGCTCGCCATGTTGATGATCTTGCCGCCCTTGCCGCGCGCGATCATCGACCGGGCCGCCGCCTGCATGGTGAACAGCGTGCCGGCGACGTTGATCGCGAACAACCGCTCGTAGCTGGCACGCGTGATCTCGACGATCGGCGCCAGGTCGAACAGGGCAGCGTTGTTGATCAGGATGTCGATTCCGCCGGTCCGGTCCTCGACCGTGCGGATCGCGGCGTCGATTGACCCCTGGTCCGTGACATCCAGGTGGACGGCATAGGCGCCTTCGCCGATCTCGCCGGCCGCGGCGTCGGCGCCGTCAATGTTGATGTCGCCGATCGCCACCGTGGCGCCCTCGCGCACATAGGCCTCGGCAAAGGCCCTGCCGATGCCGCGCGCGGCGCCGGTGATCAGCGCCGATTTCCCGTCCAGTCGCTTCATCCCAGCCTCAGTCCCTTGGCGTCGAAGCGGTGGATCTTGTCGGCCTGCGGGGTCAGGTAGATCGTGTCGCCGCGGTTGAGGCCGACCTCGCCGCTCGCCCGGACCGTCAGCGCGTCGCCCAGGCCCGTCCCCTGGATATGGAAGAAGGTGTCCGAGCCGAGATGCTCGGATACGCCGACCGTGCCTCTCCAGTCGCCCCCAGTTTCAGACACGTCGATGTGCTCCGGCCGCACGCCGATCGTGTGCGCGCCGTGTTTCGCCGCTTCCGCGCCTTCGATAAAGTTCATCTTCGGCGAACCGATGAATCCCGCGACGAACAGGTTGCGCGGCTCGCGGTAGAGCTCCAGCGGCGAGCCGACCTGTTCGATCACGCCGGCGTGGAGGACGACGATCTTGTCGGCCATGGTCATGGCCTCGACCTGGTCGTGCGTCACGTAGATCATCGTGGTCTTGAGACGCTTGTGCAGCTCCGAGATTTCAAGGCGCATGCCCACGCGCACCGCCGCATCGAGGTTCGACAGCGGTTCGTCGAAGAGAAAGGCCGCCGGCTCGCGAACGATCGCGCGGCCGATGGCGACGCGCTGGCGCTGGCCGCCGGAAAGCTGGCCCGGCCGCCGGTCGAGATAGGGCGTCAGGTTCAGCACCTCGGCGGCATTCGCGATCCGCCTTTCCTGCTCTTGCGCCGACACCTTCGCCATCTTCAGCGGAAAGGCGATGTTCTTGCGCACCGTCATGTGCGGATAGAGCGCGTAGGACTGGAAGACCATAGCCAGGCCGCGTTTGGCGGGCGGGATGGCAGTGGCGTCGGAACCGTCGATTTCGATGACGCCGCCGGTCACGTCCTCCAGCCCGGCAATCAGGCGAAGGAGGGTGGACTTGCCGCAACCGGAGGGGCCGACGAAGACGACGAACTCGCCGTCATTGATTTCCAAGTCCAGCGGCGGGATGACGGTCACATCGCCGAAAGACTTCTTGACCTGCTTGAGTTGAATGCGTCCCATCTCTCGCTCCTCACTTCACCGCGCCGAAGGTCAGGCCGCGGACGAGTTGTTTCTGGCTGAACCAGCCAAGGATCAGGATCGGCGCGATCGCCATCGTCGACGCTGCCGACAGCTTCGCGTAGAACAGGCCCTCGGGGCTTGAATAGCTGGCGATGAAGGCCGTCAGCGGGGCCGCCTTGGCAGCCGTCAGGTTGAGGGTCCAGAATGCCTCGTTCCAGGCGAGGATCACGTTCAGGAGAACCGTCGAGGCCATGCCGGGGATCGCCATAGGCGTCAGCACGTACAGGATCTCCTCGCGCAGACCCGCACCGTCCATGCGAGAGGCTTCGAGGATCTCGCCCGGAATTTCCTTGAAATAGGTGTAGAGCATCCAGACGATGATCGGCAGGTTGATCAGCATCAGCACGATGACCAGGCCTATGCGTGTATCGAGAATGCCGAGCTGAATGAACAGCAGGTAGATCGGATAGAGCACCCCGACCGCGGGCAGCATCTTGGTCGAGAGCATCCACATCAGGATGTCCTTGGTGCGCTTGGACGGCACGAAGGCCATCGACCAGGCCGCTGGCACGGCGATGATCAGACCCAGGATTGTCGATCCGAACGCGAGGATCACCGAGTTGAAGAAGTGCTTGGAGTAGTCGGAGCGCTCCTGCACCACTCCGTAGTTTTCGAATGTCCATGCGGAGGTCAGAACCTCGATCGGCGTCTTGATCGCGTCGCCTTCCGCTTTGAAGGACAGGATGATGATCCAGAGGATCGGGAAGAAGATCAGCAGCCCGATCCCCCAGGCGACGATGGTGTTGATCGTCTTGCGTTGTGTGGTGACTGCGCGGGCCATGGGTGTGTCCTCCTCACGCGTCAAGGTTCTTGCCGACGATGCGCATCATGAAGATGGCAACGATATTGGCGAGGATGATGGCGTAGACACCGCCGGCGGAACCCAACCCGACATTCTGGCTTTCAAGGACACGCTGATAGATCAGGTAGGTTAGCGTCCGCGTGCCGAATGCGCCGCCGGTGGTGACGAAGATCTCGGCGAAGATCGACAGCAGGAAGATCGTCTGGATCAGGATCACGATGGTTATCGCGCGCGACAGGTGCGGCAGCACGATGTAGAAGAAGCGCGAAGTAACCGGCGCGCCGTCCATTTCGGCGGCTTCGAGCTGTTCGCTGTCGAGCGACTGGATCGCGGTCAGCAGGATCAGCGTCGCAAACGGCAGCCACTGCCAGCTCACGATCATGATGATCGACTGCAGCGAGGCCTGGCTCAGCCACTCCACCGGCGCCGCGCCGAAGAAGCGGTACACATGCGCCAGAAAGCCGTTCACCGGGTCCATGAACAGGTTCTTCCAGACCAGCGCGGAAACGGTCGGCATGACGAAGAAAGGTGCGATGACGAGGATGCGCACAACGCCCTGACCCCACATCGGCTGGTCCAGCATGATCGCCAGCAGGATGCCGAGAACGACGGTGATGACCAGAACGCCGCCGACAATCAGCAGCGTGGTCAGGACGCTTGGCCAGAAGGAACTGGCCGAGACGAAGCGGACGTAATTGTCGAAACCGACCCAATCCAGCCCGTTGCCCAGCGAATCGCCCCGCAACGGCAGGTATTTCTTGAAGGAGAAGAAGAGCGTCATCGTCAGCGGGACGAGCATCCATCCCAGAAGCAGGATGACGGCGGGAGACATCATCAGGCGGGCGGCGGAACGGGAGTGCTGGGTTGCCATGGCATGCCTCTTCCATTGGCGGACAGGCTGTCCTCGGTGGAATTCGGGTCGGGCAAGTGTATCTGAACCGGTCCGGAGGGCGGCCCGGAAGCCGCCCCCCGCGCTGGGAGGAGCTTACCTGTAGCCGGCCGCTTCCATCGCGTCGTTGGTAATGGCCTGAGCCTTGGCCAGCGCCTCGTCGACGGTCTGCTGGCCCGCATAGACAGCCGAGAACTCCTGGCTGACCTCGGTCGCGATGCCGGCGAACTCCGGAATGGCGACGAACTGGACGCCGACATAGGGGACCGGCTTGACGGTCGGATTCTGCGGATCGGCCGCATTGATGGAATCCAGCGTCATCTTCGCGAACGGAACATCCTTGTAGTTCGGATTTTCGTAGAGCGAAGTACGCGCACCCGGAGGCACGTTGGCCCAGCCCTCTTTCGAGGCGACGAGCTCGGTATAGCCCTTGGAGGTTGCCCACTCGATGAACTGCTTGGCTGCATCGACCTTCTGCGAACCGGCGGGAATCGCCAGCGCCCAGGCCCACAGCCAGTTGGCGCGCTTGTTCACGCCCTCATGGTTCGGAGCCAGCGCAAAGCCGACCTTGTCCGCGACGGTGGACTCCTTCGGGTTGGTGACGAAGGAAGCCGCGACTGTGGCGTCGATCCACATGCCGCACTTGCCCTGCTGGAACAGCGACAGGTTTTCGTTGAAGCCGTTGGTTGCGTAGCCGGCCGGGCCGGACTCCTTCATCATGTCGACGAAGAAGGTCAGCGCCTCTTTCCACTCCGGCTGATCGAACTGGGCGTTCCAGTCCTCGTCGAACCAGCGCGCGCCGAACGAATTGCCCGTGACCGTGATGAAGGCGCCGCCCTCACCCCAGCCGGCCTTGCCGCGCAGACAGATGCCGTTGATGTCGTTGTCGCGATCGGTCATCGCCGCTGCCGCCTGGCGGATGAACTCCCAAGTCGGCCCCTCGGGCATGGTCAGCCCGGCTTTTTCCATCAGGTCGGTGCGGTACATGATCATCGAAGATTCGCCGTAGAACGGCGCGGCATAGAGCGTGCCGTCGTAGGACAGACCGCTGCGCATCGCAGGCAGAAGATCATCGACATCGTAATCGGCCGACAGACCGTCAAGCGGAACCAGCCAGCCGTTCTTGCCCCAGATCGGGGTCTCGTACATGCCGATGGTCATGATGTCGAAAGCACCGCCCTTGGTGGTGATATCGGTGGTTACGCGCTGGCGCAGGACGTTTTCTTCCAGCGTAACCCATTCGACAGCGTGACCGGTCTTGGCCGTGAAGTCGTCGGTCAGGCCCTGCATGCGGATCATGTCGCCATTGTTGACGGTGGCAATGGTCAGCGTTTCCGCATGGGCGGCAATCGTGAACGCCACGGCGGAGCTTGCCCCGAGGAGCAGTGTTTTCAGATTCATTGAATCCTCCCAAGGATTGAGATTGAGCAATTGCTAAGCTCTCGGGCATTTACTCATTTTATAGGCGCGCAAGTCAATACGGATTCGTCGCTGCACCGCAGCAACGGAAACCCATGAAAACGAGATTAATGTGTTATTACAATTACTTGAGCAGGCCCTTGGCCGTCTCTTCGTCGGTGATCAAGCCGTTGACGAGCTTACCGCGAATGGCTGCCGCGATGGCCGGAAGCTTGCGCGGTCCCTTGGCGATGGCGATCACCAGCGCCGAATTGCGGTCGGGAATCGGGGCGCTGGCGACGCGGCCGTTGGTCAGTCCCTCGATCAGCTTGCCATCGGAGTCGAAGGCCCAGCCGACGATCTCGCCCACCGCGCCGGCGCTGCGCAGCTGCTCCATGTCCTCGCCCGAAACGAACCCGTCGACGACGAGCGGCGCCTTGTCGTCGAGTTCGCCGATCCCGACGAACGCCACGTCGGCGCGCGCCGCCAGCTCGATCGTCGGACGGACCATCGCCTGGGCATGCAGCATTTCGCGCTCGCCCGACGACGAGGCGATGACCGGAAGCGGCATCGGAAACGACCGCACATTGATCAGGTCGGCCATCGTGAAAATCACGTTGTAGTAGGCCGCCGAGCCGTCCGGCGAGATATTGCCGGTCAGCGAGACGACCTTGTGCTGGGGGCAGTCGATCGCCGGCAACTGCTCGACCGCCGCTTTCAGCGTACGGCCCGTCCCCATGGCGATCACGACCGGATCGCTGCTCTTCAGCCAGCGTTCGATCTCGGCGGCCGCCAGTTGCGCCACGCCGAGCGTCGTCGAGCTCGAGCCGGGATCGGTCGGCGACACTTCGCAATAGCGCAGGTCGTAGCGCTCGCGCAGTTTCTCGGCCAGGTCGAGGCATGCGGCGATCGGATGATCGATGCGAACCTTGACCAGTCCCGAGGCCACGGCATACGACACCAGCCGCTGGGCCGACTGGCGCGACACGCCGAGCTTGGCAGCGATCTGGTCCTGCGTATTGCCGGCGACGTAGTAGAGCCAGCCGGCTCTTGCCGCGTCGTCGAGTTTGCCGTTGGCGCGCATGACAGCGTATCCGTTTCGTCCAGGTCGAACGCTTAGCGCATTAATGCGTGTCCTGCCAATCGCAGCCGGATCGAGGGGGCCGTGCCCCGGCGGCATTTCACGCTTCGCGCGTGGTTCCATTTACCGAGCGGATGCTCTAAACACGCGCCAAAAGCATCACCTGTTCCGGACATTTCCACATGAGCGAATCCGACCTCACCAGTCTTGGCATTGCCGGCCAGCGCGCGTTGCTGGCCGAAAAGAAGGTCTCGGCGGTCGACCTGGCCGAAGCCCATTTCGGCGAGATCGAGAAAAACCGCCATCTCAACGTGTTCATCACCGAGATGCGCGACGAGGCGATGGCCCGCGCGAAAGCCTCCGACGAGCGCATCGCGGCCGGTAAGGCGCTGCCGCTCGACGGCATCACGGTCGCCGTCAAGGACAACTACTGCACCAGGGGCGTGCGCACCACGGCAGGCTCCAACATCCTCGGCAATTTCGTACCGGCCTACGAATCGACCGTAACGCAGAAGCTGCTCGATGCCGGCGCGGTGATCGTCGGCAAGACCAACATGGACGAGTTCGCCATGGGCTCGTCGACCGAGTCGAGCCATTTCGGCCCGACGATCAACCCGGCGGGCGTGCGCATCGGGCTCGACAACATCGCGCCGGGCGGCTCGTCGGGCGGGTCCGCGGCAGCGGTGGCCGCCAACATGGCGGCCGGCGCGCTCGGCTCCGATACCGGCGGCTCGATCCGCCAGCCGGCCGGCTTCTGCGGTGTCGTCGGCTTCAAGCCGACCTATGGCGTCTGCTCGCGCTGGGGCATCGTCGCCTACGGCTCGTCGCTCGATCAGGCCGGCGTGTTCACGCGTTCGGTGACCGATGCCGCGACCCTGATGGATGTCATTTCGGGCGAGGACAGGAAGGATACGACCTCCTATCCGCGCGACGACTACGGCTTTGAAAAAGCGCTTGGCGAACCGGCCCGCAAGCTGCGCATCGGATTTGCCAGGGAAGTGATCGAGGCCGGCTCGACCGCCGACACCGAAAAGGTCTGGGCCGCTGCGCGCGCGCTGGCCGCCAGGCTGGGCGCCGAGACCGTCGACGTCTCGATCCCGAGCTTCAAGTACTCGCTGCCGGCCTATTACATCATCGCGCTCTCGGAAGCGTCATCCAACCTGGCTCGTTACGACGGCGTGCGCTACGGCTACCGCGCATCGGGCGCCAAAGACATCACCGACATGTACGAAAAGACCCGCGCCGAGGGCTTCGGCGCCGAGGTCAAGCGCCGGATCATGCTCGGCACTTTCACGCTGTCGGCCGGCTATTACGACGCCTACTATTTGAAGGCGCAGAAAGTGCGCAACAAGATCCGCGCCGAATTCGAGGCCGCGTTCAAGCAGTGCGACGTGCTGTTCATGCCGACCACGCCGACCGCGGCCTTCGCCATTGGCTCGCACTCCGCCGACCCCGTCGAGATGTATCTGGAGGACGTCTTCACCGTCCCGGTCAATATGGCCGGCCTGCCGGCGATCTCGATTCCGGTGGCAAAAAGCGCCAACGGTTTGCCGCTCGGCTTGCAGATCGTCGGCGCCCAGTTTGCCGACACGACGGTCATGCGCGCCGCGGCCGCGGTCGAGATGGCGGTGCCGGAGCTCTAGAGGCTCCCACCCGAAGGCACAGGAAACCGTATCCCGTGCCGGTTCGGGTCGGCGTCCGGCCGGCGCTCGTACGGAAATACGGTTTGCCCGCCGTTGCCCTGTCGCCACGGAAGCGGTGTAATCCGGCGCGTTCATCAGTTTGCCCCGTTGCTGCAGGAGCGCTGGGGCCAGGAGCACGTGTGAAAGCCGTTATCTATGACCGATATGGCGGACCCGACCGGCTGAGGCTCGCCGACATCCCCCGGCCCGAGCCGCGTCGCGGCGAGGTCCGCGTTCGGGTGCTTGCCTGCGCGGTCAATTTGTCGGACTGGGAATACCTCACCGGGTCGCCGTTCTACGCCCGCATGATCGGCGGATTGCGACGCCCGAAACGGTCGGTCCTGGGGTCGGATATCGTCGGCGTGGTCGACAAGGCGGGCGCCGGCGTTACAGAGTTTGAGCCCGGCCAGAGGATCATGGGCGACGTGGTCGCGACCCGCGGCGGCTTTGCCGAATATGCCTGCGTGCCGGCTTCGCACATGATCGAGGTGCCGGACGCGCTGTCCGATGAAACCGCCGCTTGCCTGCCGCAGGCGGGCGGCATCGCCGTGACCGGGACACGGGGCCTGACACGAGATACGGCGCTCCTGATCAACGGCGCCGGCGGCGGGTCGGGCACGATGGCGCTGCAACTGGCAAAAGCCGCCGGCGCGCGGGTCACGGCGGTCGACAATGGCGCAAAGACCGGCTGGCTCGAGTCGCTGGGGGCCGATGCGGTGATCGACTACCGCCAAGCCGGCTTCACCGAAACCGGCGCGAGGTGGGACCGCATCCTCGACATGGTCGCCACGCGCGGCCCGCTTCGGATCTCCCGGGCGCTGTCGGCAGGCGGCGTCTACAGGGCTGTCGGCGGCCGCGTCGGCGTCCTGCTGTCTCTCGTTTTTGGCGGGATTTTCTTCAGGGTTCAGGGCAAGTCCATCGGCCTTCTCATCGTGCCGTCCGGGCGGGAACTGACCAGCCAGGTGGCGCAGATGGCGGTCGACGGACAGATGGCCCCGCATCTGGAAGACGTGTTGCCGCTTTCCGCAGTGCCGGAGGCCTTGCGCCGCACGGGAGCCGGCGAGGTGCGGGGAAAACTGGTGATCAGGCCATAGCTTCCCCGGCTCGACAGGGGGCCGCGGGACTCCGAGAACAATTCCGGGCTACTCGAACGCATACGGTATCGTGTCGCGCCGGTTCGGGTCGACGTCGAGCCGGCGTTTCAGCGGCGGCACGGCGCGCTGGTGGCAGTCGCGCCGCTCGCAGATCCGGCACGAGATGCCGATCGGCTCGAATGCCTGCTCGCGATTTGGATCGAGATCGTCGGCATAGACCAGTTCGCCGGCATGGGCGATCTCGCAGCCGAGCGCCAGCGCATAGCGCTGGACGGGATCGCGAAATCCGCCCGACCGCTTGGTCACCGCGGTGGCGAGGCACAGATAGCGCACCCCGTCCGGCGTCTCGCCAAGCTGGCGGATGATCCGGTTCGGCGTCTCGAAGGCGCGGTGCACGTTCCACAACGGACAGGCCGACCCGAACCGCGCAAACTGCAGCTTGGTCGCCGAGTGCCGCTTGGTGATCGTGCCGGCCTGGTCGACCCGGGCGAAGAAAAACGGCACGCCGCGCGCGCCCGGCCGTTGCAGCGTCGACAGCCGGTGGCCGACCTGTTCCAGGCTGGCGCCGAACCGGTCGGCAAGCAGGTCGAGGTCGTGGCGCAGTTCCCGCGCGGCCGCCGCGAACGGCCCGTAGGGCAGCATCGTCGCGCCGGCAAAATAATTGGCCAGGCCGATCCGGCAGATCGCCGGCGCGTCGGGCGAGCGGAAATCCGCTTTCTGAAGGATCGCGTCGATAACGCCGCCATGCTCGAGCAGCGCGATCTGGTGGGCGATCTGGAACGCGTTGGTCGAGCCGCCCGCCCGCGCATTGAGCGACAGCACCCGCGACGCCGGATCGAAGCGGCGGATCGCGTCCGGCGCGCCGAGATCGGTGCCGATCATCACCCGCACCCGGTGTGTGCGCTCGATATAGTCGGCCATCATCCGCACCCGGTTGCGCGTACCGCCGGTCATCTCGCCGGCCAGTTTCTCCGCCGCCACGTCGAGCTCGTGGATGTAGTTGTCCGTGTAGTGGAAGAAGTCGCGCACTTCCTCGTAGGGAGTCGGGTCGTTGAGCGCACCGCTCCGCGCGATCGTGTCGTCGAGCTCGGCAAGCTGCTCGCCGGCGCGCCGCAGCGCCTGGTGCATGGACAGGAAGGCGCGCGCCACCGCCGGCGCGTTCTGCACCACCATCTTCAAATCCTGGCCGGGCGGCGGCTGGCCGCCGAACAGCGGGTCGGCGAACGCCTCGGCGAGGTCGGCCAGCATGCGGTCGCTGTCATTGTCGGACAGGCTGGCAATGTCGACGGCGAAATTTTCCGCGAGCGCCAGCAGCACCGGCGCGGTGACGTGGCGCTGGTTGTTTTCCATCTGGTTGAGATAGCTGGTCGAGATTCCGAGCTGGCCGGCAAAGGCGGCCTGCGTCAGCGTGGCGTTCTGGCGGATTTCGCGGATTTTCCGGCCGATGAAGAGTTTTCGCGCGCGCACGGCAGGGCCTGTGTTTACAATATTGCAATTCGCATTTGCAAATATTTCTAGTTTAACTTTGCCACCTTTTCAATCCTTCCGCCGCGATCGAAACTGGCCTAGGCCATTCCTTGGTATTCGCGGGAGGACGAAGATGAGATTTTGCACCGGCTCTGCCGCCCCGAAAGCAATTGAGGCAAAGGGAGCGCTCTGATGCACGAGATCCTCGACCAGCTCGAAGCCCACCGCGCCCGGAGCCATGGCCGGTGCAACGAGCGGCGCGGCGTCGGGATCGTCGAGGCCCACCGGCGTGGCCTGCACCACGAGGTCGGCCTCGCGCAGGCGGTCGGCGGCCGCACCGCCGCCCAGGGC
>JBNLDE010000145.1:0-9117 GCA_050304175.1 Zhengella sp.
TCGACCTGGCCGAACCGGAAGCGCGGCACGCCGAGGAAATCGTCGATGTTCTTTTCGGTCACCTTCACCGACTTGGTCTTGTCGCGCAAAATGGTGGTGACGGCCTTGCGGGCCAGCGTCATCAGTTCACGCTCAAGATTACGCACGCCGGCTTCGCGGGTGTAAGTGCGGATGATCGCGCGCAATGCATCGTCGGAAACAGAAAATTCCTTGGGCTGCAGCGCGTGGTCGCTTACCGCCTTCGGCAGCAGGTGCCGCTTGGCGATCTCGACCTTCTCATCCTCCGTGTAGCCGGCGATGCGGATGATCTCCATTCGGTCCATCAGCGGCGGCGGGATGTTGAGCGTGTTGGCCGTGGTGATGAACATCACGCTCGACAGATCGTACTCCACCTCCAGATAGTGGTCGATGAAGTGCGAATTCTGCTCGGGATCGAGCACCTCGAGTAAGGCCGAGGACGGATCGCCGCGGAAATCCATGCCCATCTTGTCGATCTCGTCGAGAAGGAACAGCGGATTGGACTTCTTGGCCTTTTTCATCGACTGCACGACCTTGCCGGGCATCGAACCGATATAGGTCCGCCGGTGGCCACGGATCTCGGCCTCGTCGCGCACGCCGCCCAGGGCCATGCGGATATATTCGCGGCCGGTCGCCTTGGCGATCGACTTGGCGAGCGACGTCTTGCCTACGCCGGGCGGCCCGACCAGGCACAGGATCGGACCCTTCAGCTTGTTCTGGCGGCTCTGGACCGCGAGATACTCGACAATGCGGTCCTTGACCTTTTTCAGGCCGTAGTGATCGTTGTCCAGAACCTCCTGGGCGAAGTTGAGGTCGTGCTTGACGCGCGACCGCCTGCCCCAAGGCAGCGACAGCAGCCAGTAGAGATAGTTGCGAACGACGGTCGCTTCCGCGGACATGGGCGACATTGAGCGCAGCTTCTTGAGCTCCGCCTGGGCCTTTTCGCGGGCTTCCTTGGAAAGCTTGGTCTTCTTGATGCGCTCTTCCAGTTCGGAGGCCTCGTCGCGGCCGTCCTCGCCTTCGCCGAGTTCCTTCTGGATCGCCTTCATCTGCTCGTTGAGATAGTACTCGCGCTGCGTCTTCTCCATCTGGCGCTTGACGCGGCTGCGGATGCGCTTCTCGACCTGGAGCACCGAAATCTCGGCTTCCATGAAGCCCATCGCCTTCTCCAGCCGCTGACGGATGGAAAGGGTCGCGAGCATTTCCTGCTTCTCGGGGATCTTGATCGCGAGATGCGAGGCGATGGTGTCGGCGAGCTTGGAGAAATCGTCGATCTGGCTCGCGGCGCCCACGACCTCCGGCGAAATCTTCTTATTGAGCTTGACGTAGTTCTCGAAGTCGGAGACGACCGAGCGCGCCAACGCTTCCAGCTCGATCTCTTCGTCGCCGGGTTCGACCAGGATCTCGGCGTCGGCTTCGTGGAATTCCTCGCGGGCGGTGTAGCCGGTGATGCGCGCACGCGCATTGCCCTCGACGAGCACCTTCACCGTGCCGTCGGGAAGCTTGAGAAGCTGCAGGACGGTCGCCAGCGTGCCGATATCGTAGATGCCGTCGGAGGACGGATCGTCTTCCGAGGCGTCCTTCTGGGTCGCCAGGAGAATTTGCTTGTCGCCGCCCATGACGTCTTCCAGCGCCTGGATGGACTTCTTGCGGCCGACGAACAGCGGCACGATCATGTGCGGGAACACGACGATATCGCGCAACGGCAGGACCGCATAGCGACCGCCGCCCTGGACCGGTCCCTCGGACATCGTAACTTCAGACATTTCTGTTCCTTCCTGTACCCGCTTCGCGGGCACTCATGCAGCGCTCGGTCGCCCCTGGAGATGCGGCGGCGGCTTCATGCGCCCAAACGGACCCGATGCTTCGAGAGCCTCCCGAGTCCCATTGCGTCTTAGTTGGAGGACTCAACGGGCCATTTCAAGGCGATTCGACGATTTGAATCGAAGCATAAGGCCACAAAACCGGCATGCAACATGTCATTGCCGGTTTCCCCGCCTCCATCGATGGTCAAAAAAGGCCCGGAACGCGGCTTTATGCGCTGGCATTGCCCTTTTCGGCTTCCCGCTCCGCATAGATGTAGAGCGGTCGGGCATTGCCGCCGACGACCTCGTCGGAGATCACCACTTCCTGAACGCCTTCCAGCGACGGAAGCTCGAACATGGTGTCGAGCAGGATCGCCTCCATGATCGACCGCAATCCGCGCGCGCCTGTCTTGCGCTCGATCGCCTTCTTGGAGATGGCACGCAGCGCGTCCTCGTGGAAGGTGAGCTCGACATTCTCCATCTCGAACAGCCGCTGGTACTGCTTGACCAGCGCGTTCTTCGGCTCACTGAGAATCTGGATCAGCGCTTCCTCGTCGAGGTCCTCGAGCGTGGCCAGCACCGGCAGACGGCCGACGAATTCCGGGATCAGGCCGAATTTCAGCAGATCCTCCGGCTCGACCATGCGGAACAATTCGCCGGTGCGGCGGCCTTCCGGGTCCTCTACGCTGGCGCCGAAGCCGATCGAAGTCTTGCGGCCGCGGTCGGAGATGATCCGGTCGAGGCCGGCAAAGGCGCCGCCGCAGATGAAGAGGATGTTGGCCGTGTCGACCTGCAGGAACTCCTGCTGCGGATGCTTGCGGCCGCCCTGCGGCGGCACCGAGGCAACGGTGCCTTCCATGATCTTCAGCAGCGCCTGCTGCACGCCCTCGCCCGACACGTCGCGGGTGATCGACGGGTTGTCGGACTTGCGCGAAATCTTGTCGATCTCGTCGATATAGACGATGCCGCGCTGGGCCCGCTCGACATTGTAATCGGCTGACTGCAGCAGCTTGAGAATGATGTTTTCGACATCCTCGCCTACGTAACCGGCCTCGGTCAGCGTCGTGGCGTCGGCCATGGTGAAGGGCACGTCGATGATCCGCGCCAGGGTCTGGGCGAGCAGGGTCTTGCCGCAGCCGGTCGGTCCGATAAGCAGGATGTTCGACTTGGCAAGCTCGACGTCCTGGTTCTTCGAGGCGTGGGCCAGGCGCTTGTAGTGGTTGTGGACGGCCACCGAGAGGACGCGCTTGGCGTGGTGCTGGCCAATCACGTAGTCATCGAGGACATCCTGGATCTCCTGCGGGGTCGGCACGCCCTCGGACGACTTGACCATCGAGGATTTGTTCTCCTCGCGGATGATGTCCATGCAGAGCTCGACGCACTCGTCGCAGATGAATACGGTCGGGCCGGCGATGAGCTTGCGCACTTCGTGCTGACTCTTGCCGCAGAACGAGCAGTAAAGCGTATTCTTGGAATCGCCGCTGCCAACTTTGCTCATCATCCAGTCCTTTCGTCGCACCGACCGGCCCATCGGATCGGCCGGCAATGGATTCGGCCGCAAGGCCAAAGCGCACCCCACCTCGCGACAATCACCGCCATAGCGGAAACAACCACAGTTCCGCAAGTTCGGCAATCGCCGCCACACTCGCCGACAAGGCTAGCGTCGCGAGATTCAACATTGTCTTAACGTAGGTCGAAGGAAGCGACCCGCCAACACCAATGTGCGTTCAACCGGCCACATTTCCAGCGAAATGCGCTTTTCGTTACCAAAGAAGCACAGCGCCACGGCGCAAGCTGCCGGCGAGAGAGGCGACGGAATCAGTCTTTCGCGCCTTCGATCGCCTCGCGGGTGGTGATGACCTTGTCGATCAGGCCCCAGTCCTTGGCCTCCTCGGCGGTCATGAAGTGATCGCGGTCGAGCGTGTTTTCGACGGTATCGTAGTCCTTGCCCGTGTGCTTGACATAGACCTCGTTGAGGCGGCGCTTGAGCTTGATGATGTCCTGGGCGTGGCGCTCGATATCGGAAGCCTGGCCCTGGAACCCACCCGACGGCTGGTGCACCATGATGCGCGCATTCGGGGTCGCGAAGCGCATGTCCTTGTGGCCGGCGGTCAGCAGCAGCGAACCCATGGATGCGGCCTGGCCGATGCACAGGGTCGATACGGCCGGCTTGATGAACTGCATGGTGTCATAGATGGCCATGCCCGAGGTTACGACGCCGCCGGGCGAATTGATGTAGAGGGAGATTTCCTTCTTCGGGTTCTCGGCTTCCAGGAACAGGAGTTGGGCGCAGACCAGCGTCGCCATCCCGTCCTCGACCGGGCCGGTGATGAAGATGATGCGTTCCTTCAAAAGCCGGGAGAAAATGTCATAGGCCCGCTCGCCCCGGTTGGTTTGCTCGACAACCATGGGAACGAGGTTCATGGCGGTTTCGATGGGATCCTTCATCGCAATCAGTCCTTGAGGCTGGGAACGGGCGGCCGAACGGCGACCCCGGAATCACTAATGTCACTCGCCCTAGATAAGGGCTTGGCCCAGTGCGGCGCAAGGGCATGGGCCTGAAAGGTTCCACGGCAATCCGGCGGATTCGGCAACAATCGGACAAGGGTTCGGCCCGGTTGTCTGGTCAAGACGCGATTTTGCGTTAGATTTGCGGTGATGCGGCACCAACGGGGTCGAACGGGGACGGCCGGGGTACACGGAGCCTGGTGTCATGAGTAAGTTGATCGGTGTCGCTGCGGGAACGGTTTTTCTGATGTCGAGCGCACTGCAAGTGTCTGCCGGGGGGAATGCGGTCGCATGCTATCGGCCGGTCCACTCGCCCGCGCAATACCGAACGATCCAAGAGACGGTTCTGGTCAGCCCGGGCCGCCGATACGTCAAAACCATTCCCGCCGAGTACGGATATCGGACGCGCAGGGTGATGGTCCGTCCGGCGCAGGTATCCTGGTCGGTGGTCCCCGCACGTTACCGGACCATCCGCGAGCAGGTGCTGATCGAGCCGGCACGCAAAATCGCGCGAACGATACCGGCCGTGACCCGGATCGCGCACCGGACGGTCATGACGCATCCGGGCGGATATGCCTGGCAATGGAAAATCATCCACGGCAAGAAGACCCTGTGCAAGGTCAGGACGCCGCCAGCCTACTCGACCGTGGCCGAACAGGTGGTCGTCAGGCCCCGGCAGGTGGTCTATGACGTCGTGCCGGCCCGCTATGGCTATCGCGAGCGCACCGTCCTGGTCTCGCCGGAAAAAAGAGTGCGTCATATGACGCCTGCCCAATACGACACGGTGCGCGAAACCGTGGTCATTCGCCAGGCGCGCCGGCATGTCGTCGAGGTGCCGCCCGTCTACCAGACGGTGACGCGGCAGGTGAAAGTCCGCGAAGCCTATTCAGGGTGGAAGAGGGTCGCCATTTCGGGTCGCTGCCGCTAAGCGCAGCTGGCGCCGAGGCAGGACTTCACAGGCGCCAAAACGAAGGAAAGCGCTGAGATTTCTCCCAGCGCCTCCCTGTCGAGATCAGGTTGGGCTGACGGTTGCCCGTCATCGCCGGTCCTGACCGACGGTTCAGACATTGCATCATCCAAAAGGTTTCCGCTCCGCCTGACCCCGCTCGCGACTCCCGAAGGTTTCGTCGAGCGCACCATCGAAGGACTTGTCCGGCCTTCATGGCAGCATCGGTTCTGCCTGTCGCGTTCCAGACCGCTCTTGGCAGGTCCGCCTGGACACCTGGCATCGAACTTGGCCGCGGGTTTTATCCCACTGCCCCGCCTTTGCCAGCGCGGCCCCAGATGAACTCCCTCGACTTGTTCCCGCTGTCCGGGCGGGCGCCTTGGGCACCTGAGATGACTGAAGCCTACGCCCGGCCTTTGGCTCCGGCAATGCCCGGTCCCCTGTGGAAAACGAGGAATACGGGGATGGCCTGGATAATAGCGCGTGCGGCAGGTGCGAATTTCGCGCCGGTTCTCTAACCGGCACGGTCAGTTGTCTGGCTCGATCGACGCAATCGCGTCCCCGAGGATTTCCCGGAGTAACTTGCGCTTCATCGCCTCGGCGTAATCGGCAAACGAATTGGCCACCACCACGAAAGCGCCCGGTCCGTGAATGACGCTGCTGCTGTAGTAGCCGACCGGATCCGGATCGGCCCCGGGGATCACGAGCCCGTTGACCGTCACATCTTCGAAGGGAAAGTGGCGGTAGGCGATGGGCGGCTCATACCCTTCGTTGTTCACCCCGTCGCCGGACACATCGATCACCTGGCGCTGGCAGGGCAACGGCGCTTTCTGTAGCTGGATGGACCCGTATCCAAGCGCAAAGCCGAGGGCGGTCGGAAATTCGTCGAAAACCCTGGCGTGGCTGACCAGCGTATTTGCAAAGCCGTCGATCGTCGCGTCGTCGAACAGCCATGTCCAGGGTACCATCGACGCCTGCTGGTGCCGCCCGCTCCATTCGAAGGCCGAAACCTGGATGCCGCCGACGCGACGGATGGCCTTTCGAACATCAGCGTCCCTGAACGCGTTCGCAAGGCCATTGAGCTGAAGCCTGTTCTCCCGCGGATCGACGCTGGAGGACGAGTCGACCGCCAGCAGCAGGGTCAGCGCGCATACGCTCTGCGCGGACGCGGGCACCGCATGCGGCAAGAAGACCAGTGCGCACATCGCCGCGCCGGCAATGCGCGAACTGGTCCATCGGCCCACCGCTTTATGCCTTGCCGAGCGCTTGTTCGATATCGGCGATGATATCGTCCGCGCTTTCGATGCCGATCGACAGGCGAATCGTGTCCGGCCCGGCACCCGCAGCGATCTTCTGTTCGTCGGAAAGCTGGCGGTGCGTTGTGGAGGCGGGGTGAATGACCAGTGACTTGGTGTCGCCGATATTGGCGAGATGCGACAGCATCTCCAGGCTTTCGACGAACTTGATGCCGGCTTCGTAGCCGCCCTTGAGGCCGAAGGTGAATACCGCGCCGGCGCCCTTGGGCGAATATTTGCGCATCAGCTCATGGTTGTCGTCGGTCGCGAGGCCGGGATATGAAACCCAGGCAACCTCGGGCCTGCTCTTCAACCATGTGGCCACCTTCAACGCATTTTCGCAATGACGTTCCATGCGCAGCGGCAGCGTCTCGATGCCGGTCAGGATCTGGAACGCGTTGAACGGCGAGATCGCGGGACCGAAATCGCGCAACCCGAGGACGCGGCAGGCGATCGCGAAGGCGAAATTGCCGAAGGTCTCGTGCAGGACGATGCCGCCATATTCGGGGCGCGGTTCCGAAAGCATCGGGTATTTGCCCGACGCGGACCAGTCGAAGGTACCGGCATCAACGATGATGCCGCCCATCGAGTTGCCGTGGCCGCCCATGAACTTGGTGAGGGAGTGGACCACGACATCGGCGCCATGCTCGATCGGGCGCACCAGGTAGGGCGTCGCCATGGTGTTGTCGACGATCAACGGGATGCCGTGCTTGCGCGCGACATTACCGACGACCTCGAGATCGATGAACGTGCCGCCCGGATTGGCCAGGCTTTCCACGAAAATGGCCTTGGTCTTGTCGTCGATCTGTTTTTCGATGTCGGCCGCGTCATTGACGTCAGCCCAGCGGACCTCCCAGCCAAAGCTCTTGAAGGCGTGGCCGAACTGGTTGATCGAGCCGCCATAGAGCTTTCGGGCCGAAATGAAATTCTCGCCGGGATTCATGATGGTATGAAATACGAGGAGCTGCGCGGCATGGCCGGATGCTGTGGCCAGCGCGGCGGTGCCCCCTTCCAGCGCCGCAACACGCTCTTCCAGGACCGCCTGCGTGGGATTCATGATGCGCGTGTAGATGTTGCCGAACGCCTTCAGACCAAACAGCGAAGCCGCATGGTCGGCATCGTCGAAAACATAGGCCGTCGTCTGGTAGATCGGCGTCGCGCGCGCTCCGGTCGCGGGGTCGGGTTGTGCGCCCGCGTGAACGGCCAATGTCTCGAAACCCGGGGTGCGTGGTGGCATGTCGCCTCTCCTTCAATGCAAACAATCGGTTGCACTTATCCCGCAGCTTTCGACGCAGGTCAAAGCAGATCGTGCCACGAAAGGGCCCGATCGGAGAAAACATGTCTGCCGGAGCGCGATTTCCGGCGCTGTCATAAAACCTTTACCGTAAACCGGCATCATGCTGACAGATTTGCTGCGGAGAGCCACGGATGAACTGGCATCCCGGCAGATCTGCCCGGCGCGACCGGGCGCGGAAAAGCGGGGCTGGGCCCCGCTTTTTTTTCTGGCGTCACGCGCGCATCTGCGCCAGTGCGGCAAGGCCGACAACGGCCAGCATGGCCAGCGCCATCGCCACGTTGATCACGAAATGGGCGCGTTTCGAGAGATTGAGCCGGTGAAGCCCGACGCCTGCGCCAAGCCACAGCAGGTGAATCGCGATCCAGATCGAATTGAGAATGACCAACTTCACGATGGTCTCGCGAATCAGGTCGCCGGGATAGAACGGGAAGCCGGTGAACAGGGTGGTGTTGACGACATAGGCCTTCGGATTGAAGGCCTGCAGTACGATGCCGCCGAGCACGCCGGGCGGCCTTTCGGCGTGTATGAAGGCGATTTTCGATCCTGCGAAGGCGATCTTGGCCGCGAGGTAGAGGAGGTATGCCGCGGAGATGGAAAACAGGACGAGACGCAACAGCGGATAGAATTCGAGTACCGCCGCCATCCCGGAAATCACGGCAAACGCCACCATGTTCGTGCCGATGAACAGGCCGACGATATAGGCCAGGCCGGGACGGAAGCCGAAACCCGAACCGACCCCGGCGACCGAGAGGACGCCGGGACCGGGCGTGATCAGCAGGAAGAAGACGGCAGCGGTGAAAGCGAGCATCGGCGGCTAGCGCTGCCGGATTCCGAAACTCTGCACGCCCTTGCGCAGAACCGGTTTCTTCGACGAGATCTGCCCCGAACTAACACCGTGCCAGGCGATTTCGCGGGACAAACGGCCATATTCGATCTTGGGACAGCGGTTCATCACGACCTGGATTCCGTGCTGCTCGAGCTTCGCCGCCGCCTCGTCATGGCGCACGGTCAACTGCATCCAGACGACGCCCGGCAGCGGGTCCATCTTCAGAATTTCCTCGGTTATGCCGGGGATCGCGCTGGAGGCGCGGAAAATGTCGACCATGTCGACCGGCTCGGGAATGTCGGCGAGCGAGGCGTAGGTCATCGCGTGGCCGATCATCTTGCCGGCATGGCCCGGATTGACTGCGAACACCTTGTAGCCCTTGTCGATCAGGTATTTGAGCACGAAAAAACTCGGCCGGACCT
>JBNLDE010000146.1:0-22688 GCA_050304175.1 Zhengella sp.
AATATACGTCAGGCTAGTTACATTCTTCTGCCGCACCCCGTAAAAAAACCGCTGGTTGAAGCAGGTTAGGTGCCAGCCGTCGCCAAGCGTAAAACAGTCGATACCAAGAGCCTCTGTCCCGTTTGGAAACACCTCTTCTCCCAAGCGGCCGATCACTGACATCAACGCGCCCCGAGAAGCCGCTTGCTGCCAGGCCGTGTCCACCTCATCGCGAAAATGGTCGATACGAAAATCAACGTCATCGGCAATGAGTTCGAAAAGCGACGGATCGCCAGCCGCGAATTTCATAAGCACTTGGCCGATCACGGTATTTTTGGCCGGTACGGGTGTCAGCTGCATTCTCCACACTCCTATCGTGTTTGACGATGGCAGCTTGTCATTGTCCTGATGCAAAGGGAATTGCTATCCGATCTATAGTTAGTATAGTTTATGACTATGATAGATTTGAACACATTGCGCTATTTCACCAGCGCCTTCGAGACCGGCACGTTCAGTCACGCCGCGCGGGTGAACGGTGTCAGCCAGCCAACGGTTTCGGCTGCGATTCAGAAGTTGGAAGACAAACTCGGCATGGTCTTGTTTCAGCGCTCCAAATCAGGACTTAGACCGATGCCTCTCGCGGTAAAGCTGTATCACGATGTGGTTGAGCCCGTTTCGCATCTCGCATCGCTGGAAACACGCCTGCTTGGTGAACCGCAGCGTACTGTGAGGATCCATTGCGCCCCGGATATGTTGATGCATCAACTCGCACCAGGCTTGAACAGCCTGCGCCGCCAAACCGCAAGTCTGCAGTTCAGCTTCACTGAAGACGCACGGGATTGCGACCTTGCGTATGTATCCGACAGATGCATACCCGAAGCGCACACCTTCATTCCTTTGGCCGAAGAACCCTTCAAAGTTGCGGTTGGCCGGTTCCATCCACTGGCGGCATCAAGGGAGGTTCAGATCGAAGATCTGCGGACATACCCCCTTATTCACAGACCCTATTGTCCAAACGCAGACCGTTTGGAGCTTGCCCCCTCCGTGGCGGCGTCAGCGGCGCATGCGGCAAATGACCAGCAACTGCTGGATTTGATCGCTGCCGGATTGGGCATTGCCTTCGTGCCTATGTCGCATGGAGAAACTCGCGAGGACATAGTCCTGCTTTCATTGACTGGCGCAGATGCCGGAACGCGCAGAACGGGTATTTCGCATCGCAAATCTGCTTATGCGAAGGAATTGGCTGAACTGCTCGTTAAAACGCGTCGCCCTATTCGTGACTTGTAGGGCCAGGCGCCGACTCGATCGAAGAAAAAGGCCAAAAGCTCCCGGTTCACTCACCACCATGACAACAGCCACGGACATTTGTCCGTGGTGCAGCATTTTGTCAGTATGGGCTTGAAGCGGTCATTGGGACGTGAGCCGCCGAATGCACGGAATGAGAATGTAAAGCGGCCATCAGTCAAATGAACGTCCAGCCCATCCACCCTTGGCTTAACACCACCCCTAATACGCATACTCGGAAAAGATCGGCTCCACCGAGTGGTCCCAGCGCGTATGCCAGGCTTCCAGCATCTGCTCGGCGTCGGTGGTGCCGCGCGCCACGATCTCCTCCAGCGGGCTGAGGAAATGGGTCTCGTCGTAGCCGTCCTCGTTCTGGCGGTTGCGGTTCTTCAGGCCCGTCTGCGCGATTTTCAGCGCCTCGTAGGCGAGGTCGCGCATGGTGCGGTTGCGGAAGACCGTGGCGAAGCCCGCGCGCGGCGCCGCCTCGCGCATGGCGTTGACCTCCTCAAAGCTCCAGTCGGCGGTCATCTGCTCGGCTGCGTCCAGCGCCTCTTCGTCATAGAGCAACCCGACCCAGAAGGCCGGCAGCGCGCAGATGCGCCGCCAGGGGCCGCCATCGGCGCCGCGCATCTCCAGGAAGCGCTTCAGGCGCACGTCCGGGAACAGCGTCGACAGGTGGTTGGCCCAGTCGCCGATGGTCGGTTGCGGGTCGGGGATCGTATCCGCCAGCGCCCCGTTCATGAACTGGCGGAAGGTCACGTGCGTGCAATCGTAGTAGCGTCCGTCGCGGATGAGAAAATACATCGGCACGTCGAGCGCCCATTCCACATAGTCCTCAAAGCCGAAATCGGGCGCGAAGACGAAGGGCAGCAGGCCGGCGCGCGCATTGTCGGTGTCGCGCCAGATGTCGCCGCGCCACGATTGCAGACCGTTCGGCCCACCGTCGGTGAAGGGCGAGGAGGCGAACAGCACGGTCGCCAGCGACTGCAGCTTCATCGACACCTGCATCTTGCGCCGCATGTCGGCTTCCGACGAGAAGTCGAGGTTCACCTGGATCGTGCAGGTGCGGTACATCATGTCGAGGCCCTGGCTGCCGACCTTCGGCATGTAGGCGGTCATGATGTCGTAGCGCGATTTCGGCATGCGCGGCGTCTCGGGCAGCGTCCATTTCGGGCTGCCGCCCATTCCGAGGAAGCGGATGCCGAGCGGCTCTGCGATCTCGCGCAGCTGCGCCAGGTGGGCATTGCCCTCGCGGCAGGTCTGGTGGATGGTTTCGAGCGGCGCGCCGGACAGCTCGAACTGGCCGCCCGGTTCCAGGCTGATCGCGCCCTGGCCGGTCGGCTCGACCAGGCCAATGATGTGCCCGGCATCGATGATCGGCTCCCAGCCGAGCTTGTCCTTCATGCCCTCCAGCAGCGCGCGGATGCCCTTGTCGCCGCCATAGGGCACCGGGCGGTTGCCGTCGGTATAGAAGGGAAATTTCTCATGCTCGGTGCCGATGCGCCACTGGTCGGCCGGCTTGCAGCCCGCGGCGATCCAGCCGGCCAGCTCGTCACGGCTTTCGATTGGCCGCTCGTCGGTCGTGTCCCGCGCCATCGCCTCAATCCCTTACAGTTTCGTTTCGGTTACGGCGCGCCGCCGGTTTTTCCCGCAGGTCCGATTGAAAACCGCATTTGGTTCGGCCGACCGTGCACAGGTGGCGATTGATGGACGATACGCAGGGGCCGACGCAAGCGGAAAATACTGAACGATTGGTCAAGGAAACTTGATCGGTCCCTCCGTGGAAGGCGCGGTCGAATGATAGCTTTGCCATGTTGACTGGCGCTGTACCGTCCCGCTGTTATGTGATGAGGCACAAAGCTGTGATACCACCAGGACGGCGGGATATGGTCCGAGCCAGATTGCAGATCGCTCTCCGTCCCGGCCGGCGACACCAACCAAAAGGAAGCGCCGTTATGGCCGAAGCAAGTCAGTTCGAACCCGGGCAGGTCTGGCGAATGAAAGGTCGCCTCCAGGATCCCGATCCCCACGTCCTGATTCTTGCGATTGCGGAAACCGCCCGGCTCGGTCCGGTCTACTCCATTGCAATCTCGGGCGTGGCCATCCCGAACCCGGCCATAGAGGGCGGCGTTCAGGAGATGTTGCCGCATGCGCCGGTGACCAAGGATGTGCTGACTGTCGGCATCACGGAGCTTGTTGCAAGCGATGGTCCTCTGGCCGACGACCCAGGCTTCGAGGAAAGCTATTGGCAATGGCGCGAGCCGTTCGATCGGGGAGAGGCCGGCGTCTTCACCATCCCGCTCGCTGAGATTCTCGATGTCGTCGAGACTGGCATCCGTTCAACGGCGAATTGACGGGACCGGAACGGGACTACCGCCAGTCGCCCTTGACCGCCTGCACCAGCGCCAGCGCGGCGACGGCGGCGGTGTCGGCGCGCAGGATGCGCGGCCCGAGCGGGATCGCGGTGACGAAGGGCAGCGCGTGGAGCTGGCGGCGCTCGTCGTCGGAAAAGCCGCCTTCCGGCCCGATCAGCAGGCCGAGTTTCGACTCTTCGACCGCCTGCAGCGCTGGCAGGGGATTGTCAGTGCCGCTCGCCTCGTCGCAGAAGATCAGCCGCCGGTCGGCCTCCCAATCGGCCAGCAGCCGGTCGAGCTTCACAGGTTCGCGAACCGCCGGGATCGCCAGCACGCCGCATTGCTCGGCCGCCTCGATCGCGTTGGCGGCCATGCGCTCATGGCCGAGCTTGGTTACCTGGGTGTGCTGCGTGATCACCGGCTGCAGCACGCCCGCGCCCATCTCGACCGCTTTCTGCACCATGTAGTCGAGCCGCCCGGCCTTCAGCGGCGCAAAGCAATAGACGAGGTCGGGCGCCGCCGGCTGCGGCCGCTCCCGCTTCAAGGGGCGAATGAAGGCCTTCTTGCGGCCGCGCGGATGCACGCTGGCTCGCCATTCGCCGTCGCGGCCATTGAACGCCAGCAGCTCCGCGCCGTCTTTCAGCCTGAGCACGTTGACAAGGTAATTGGTCTGGGCCGCATCGGCCTCCAGCTCGATGCCGGTGACCAGCGGATTGTCGATGAACAGCCGGGGCAGTTTGTAATTCGCGCGCATTGCCGTGGCTTGGCCGAGTGCAGCGGCGCGGTCAAGGGGCCGGTGTCCAAAACGCCGGGATGGCCGATTTGGCGCGCCCGGCGGCGCCCGGCGGAAAATCCGTCCTGTCCGTTGAAAACTGCGGCTTGAATTCGCTCTTCTTTGGCGGTATCACGCGCTCGCACGCGGCCCTTGGCCGCCGGGCCGCTTTAGCTCAGTTGGTAGAGCATCGCATTCGTAATGCGGAGGTCGTCAGTTCGAGTCTGACAAGCGGCACCATTTACCTTCCGTTCCAATCTGTTGCATACGGCCTGTTCGCTGCGCGGCGCGGCGTATAGTCTGTTTGGCTGCAAGACACGACAACGGGGGACGGCATGATCGATACGAACTGGCGCGACAAGGTACTCGATTTCTGGTTTTCCGAGCTCACGTCGGAAGACTGGTATGCGACCAAGGATGCTGTCGACGACGCCATCCGCGACCGGTTCGGAGATCTGTATGCCGCGCTCGCACATGACCTGCCGGCGGAAGCGCGCAGCGACCCCATGACCGCGCTGGCCGCGATCATCGTCCTCGACCAGTTCCCGCGCAACATGTTCCGTGGCTCCGGCAAGGCATTTGCGACCGACAAATTCGCCGCGGATCTGTGCCGTGGCGCGATCGATGCCGGGCACGACCGCGGGATGAGCCAGCAGCAGAAGCAGTTCCTCTACATGCCGTTGATGCATTCGGAAAACCTTGCCGACCAAGAGCGCTGCGTCGAACTGTTTGCGGCCGCGGGCCTCGACAACGGGATCAAACATGCCGAGGAACATCGAGACATTATCGCGCGGTTCGGCCGCTTCCCGCATCGCAACGGGGTGCTGGGCCGGGCCACGACGCCTGAGGAACAGGAATACCTGAAGGACGCGAACACATTCGGCCAGTAGGCTCAAGCCGGATCGTGAATTCCGGGTGCAGGGCAAAGTTTTGACCTTTACGTCAAAGTAAAAATGACTTATCTGGATTTTCGATTTCATGCGGCGCATGGTGCATGCGGACCGGGATCTGGCCGAAAAGGGGCGGCCGGATGCCGCCGAAGCGCCGTAGCGCGGCCAAATGCCAAAGACAGCCAAGCGGGAGGATAGCGTGGCGAAAACTTCAACTGTTGCGGGCGGCAAGCCCTGGCTCAAGAGCTATCCGGAGGGCATGCCCGCCGAAATCGGTCCGATGGAGCACGAATCGCTTGGCGATCTGTTGGCGGCCGCCTGCACCAAATATGCGTCGAAACCCGCCTATTCCTGCATGGGCAAGACGATCACATTCTCCGAAACCCGGGCACTGGCCGACCGCTTTGGCGCCTATCTGCAGTCGCTGGGGCTGCAGCCGGGCGCGCGCGTGGCGCTGATGATGCCCAACGTGCTGCAATACCCGGTGGCCATGATGGCCGTGCTCCGCGCCGGCTTCACGGTCGTCAACGTCAATCCGCTCTACACCCCGCGCGAGTTGCAACACCAGCTGAAGGACGCCGGTGCCGAGGCGATCGTCCTGCTGGAAAATTTCGCATCGACCCTCGACGCGGTGATCGCCAACACGCCGGTCAAGCACGTGGTCGTGGCGTCGATGGGCGACCTGATGGGCCTGAAGGGCGCGCTGGTCAACTTCGTCGTCCGCCGCGTGAAGAAGATGGTGCCGGCCTGGTCGCTGCCCGGCCATGTGCGCTTCAACGATGCGCTAAGCAAGGCAAGCGGGCAGACCTTTTCGCCGGCCGCGGTCAAGTCCGACGACATCGCCTTCCTTCAATACACCGGCGGCACGACCGGCGTGTCGAAGGGCGCCACGCTGCTGCACCGCAATGTGCTGGCCAACGTGATGCAGAACACATTGTGGGTGCAGACCGCCTACAAGGCGAAGGGCAGGCCCGACCCGATGGTCTATATCTGTGCGCTGCCGCTCTACCACATCTTCGCGCTCACGATTAACGCGCTGATGGGCATGAGCGAAGGCGCGCACAACATCCTCATCCCCAATCCGCGTGACATCCCCGCCTTCGTCAAGGATCTCGCCAAGCAGCCCTTCCACGTGTTCCCCGGCCTTAATACGCTGTTCAACGCGCTGCTGAACAATGACGATTTCCGCAAGCTCGACTTTTCGCCGATGATCCTGTCGCTTGGCGGCGGCATGGCCGTGCAGCGCGCCGTGGCCGAACGCTGGAAGGACGTGACCGGCTGCAACATTTCGGAAGGATACGGCCTGTCCGAGACATCGCCGGTGGCGACTGCCAACCGGTTCGACGTCGAGGAATTCACGGCGACGATCGGACTTCCCATCCCGTCGACCGACATCGCGATCCGCGACGAGGACGGCAAGGATCTCCCGATCGGCGAGGTCGGCGAGATCTGCATTCGCGGCCCGCAGGTCATGGCCGGCTACTGGAACCGTCCCGACGAGACAGCGAAGGTCATGACCGAAGACGGGTTCTTCAAGTCGGGCGATATGGGGTTCATGGATGACAAGGGCTACGTGAAGATCGTCGACCGCAAGAAGGACATGATCCTAGTTTCGGGCTTCAACGTCTACCCGGCCGAGATCGAGGACGTGGTCGCCACCCATCCGGGCGTACTCGAGGTCGCGGCGATCGGCGTACCGGACGAGCATTCCGGCGAAGTTCCCAAGCTGTTTGTCGTCAAGAAAGACCCGCAGCTGACCGCCGAACAGCTGATGGAATTCTGCAAGAAGAATTTCACCGGCTACAAGCGGCCCAAGCATATCGAGTTCCGCGACGATTTGCCGAAGTCGAATGTCGGCAAGATCCTGCGCCGCGAACTGAAGGACTAACGTCGCGCGGGTCGAGCGGTCACCTGCCGGACAGGAATTCCGGCAGGTCGGCGACCGAGGCGAGGATCGAGTCGGCAAGGCCGGCGAGAACCTCCTCGGTGCCGGTTCCCGAAAGCACGCCGACCGCCAGGCCCGCGCCGCCGGCGCGCGCCATCTCCAGATCGTGCCGGTTGTCGCCGACGACAACGATTTCCGATGACCTGAAACCTGTCAGGTCGCAGAAGGCATGCAGCATGTCGGGCGCCGGCTTTGGCGTGGCAACCGCGTCGTAGCCGAAGGCGGCATCGAACATCTGGGCTATCCCGAAGGCCAGTAGAGTTTGCTCCGCGCCGGTTGTCGAATCGTTTGTTGCGACGCCAAGCCTGAACCCGGTTTCGTGCAGGCGGCCCAACGCTGCGATGACGCCGGGCAGGGGCACCGCCGCGGAGCGGGCGATGGCGGCGGTCTGCGCATCGATTTCCGCAACCCGTTGCCGCAACGCGTCGCCTTCAAGGGCGGGATAGAGCAGTTCCACGACTTCGCGGTTGGTGCCGGCGGCCACCGCCGAACCCGGCCGGAAACCGGGAATGTCCGGATCGAAACCGATGGTCGCCAGCAGTTCCGCGGCCTGCGCCTCGTCGCCGCCGGCCGCTTCCAGCGCTGCGATCCGGGCAAATGGCAGCCAGGTCGCGTTGAAATCGAGCAACGTGCCGTCCTTGTCGAACAGGATCGCCTTGAAAGCCATGAAACGTCCTATCCTCCGCGCAATGCGGTGATGGCGCCGATGAGGCCGGCGGTCGATGCGTCGCGGTCGCCCGCGGGCCCGTCGCCGCGCACGACGGGCAGGAGCGCCGTCGCCAGTTCCTTGCCGAGTTCGACGCCCCACTGGTCGTAGGCGTTGATCCCGAACAGCGCCGCCTCGACGAAGACGCGGTGCTCGTAGAGCGCGACCAGCCGGCCAAGCGTGAACGGATCGAGCAGGCGATGCAGGATCGTGATCGACGGCCGGTTGCCCGAAAAGACGCGGTGCGGCGCCAGCGCCGCGGCGTCCCGTTCGCTCAAGCCCCTGGCGCGCGCCTGCGCCAGCGCATCCTCGAGCGTGCGGCCGCGCATCAGCGCTTCCGACTGTGCCAGGCAGTTGGCCAGCAGCAGCTCATGGTGCTCGTCCATGCCTTGCTCGTGGGCCTGCGCCGCGACGATGAACTCGACGGGAACGATATCGGTGCCTTGGTGGATAAGCTGAAAAAAGGCGTGCTGGCCGTTCGTTCCCGGCTCACCCCAGACGATCGGGCCTGTCGGCGTCGTCACCGGAATGCCGTCGCGCCGCACGCCCTTGCCGTTCGATTCCATGTCCAGCTGCTGCAGATAGGCTGGCAGGCGCGTCAGGCGCTGGTCGTAGGGAATCACCGCGCGCGTCGCGAAACCGCAGACTACGCGGTGCCAGAACCCGATCAGGCCGAGCGCCAGCGGCAGGTTCTCTTCGGGCGCGGCGGTCCTGAAGTGCTCGTCCATCGCATGCGCCCCGGCGAGGAATTCGCGGAACCGCTCGGCGCCGATCGCCAGCATGACCGGCAGGCCGATTGCCGACCACACCGAGTAGCGGCCGCCGACCCAGTCCCAGAAACCGAACACGCGGTCGGCAGCGATACCGAACTCGGCCACCTTGCCGAGCGCCGTGGAAACGGCCGCGAAATGGGAACCGACGGCCTGCTCGCCCAGCGCATCGCTGATCCAGCGCCGCGCTGTTGCCGCGTTTGTCATCGTCTCGACGGTCGTGAACGTCTTGGAGGCGACGATGACTAGCGTGGTCGACGGGTCGAGCGGCTTCAGCGTGTCGGCTATGTGCGCGCCGTCGACATTCGAAACGTAATGGCTGCGCGGGCCGTCGTGATAGGGGGATAGCGCCACGGTGGCCATAACCGGCCCGAGATCCGAACCGCCGATGCCGATATTGACGATGTCGGTGAACGGCTTGCCGGACGCACCCGCGATGCTGCCGTCCCGGACGCCGTTGGTGAAGGCGGTCATCGCGTCGAGGACGGCATGCACACCGGGCATCACGTTTTCGCCGTCGACGCGAAACACCGCGTCCTTCGGCGCGCGCAGCGCCACGTGCAACACAGCCCGGTCCTCGGTCGTGTTGATCCGCTCGCCCGCGAACATCCGCTCGCGCAGCCCGGCTACGTCGGCGGCCCGCGCGAGCGCATGCAGATCCGCCATCGTCGTCTCGTCGACCGCGCATTTGGACCAGTCGAGCAGCAGGTCGCCGAGCCGCAGCGAAAACCGGTCGAAACGGCTCGGGTCGGCGGCGAACAGCGCGCGTGTATCGAGGGACCCGCCTTCCGCCCTGGCTATCAACCGCGCCACCCCCTCCTCGAAGCCTGTCTTGTCCAAACCGGTTTCCTTCCCGCTCAAGAGATCCAAGTGGGGGCGATCATATCGTATTTAAATCGATTGAAATCAACAGGAATCGACAATACTTCAGTGATTGTCCCGCGGAATGCCCTTGGTTTGCGCAATTCGCTGGTACTTGACCGCGGGCTTGAGCACCATCCCGTCGGCCAACTGGTCGACCAGGCCGCGCTGGATTTCCTGCCACGGCGTCTGGCTCTCGGGATAGGCGTAGCCGCCGGCTTTCTCAAGCTCTTCGCGCCGCTTCGCGATTTCTTCCTCGGAGGTCAGCAGATCGGCGGTCCCCTTGTTCAGGTCGATGCGCACCCTGTCGCCGTTGCGCAACAAGGCGAGGCCGCCGCCGACCGCGGCCTCCGGAGAGGCGTTGAGAATGGAGGGCGATCCGGACGTGCCCGACTGGCGGCCGTCGCCGATGCATGGCAGCGAGTGGATACCTTGCCTTATAAGCGCGGCGGGCGGCTGCATGTTGACCACCTCGGCGGCTCCGGGATAGCCGATCGGCCCGGTTCCGCGCATCACGAGGATGGTATTCGCGTCGATATCGAGGGACGGATCCTCGATCGCGGCGTGATAGTCCTCCGGTCCCTCGAACATCGCCACCTTGCCTTCGAATGCGTTGGGGTCGTCGGGATTGGACAGGTAGCGCACGCGGAATTCATCAGAAATCACGCTGGTTTTCATGATCGCGCTGTCGAACAGGTTGCCCTTGAGGTTGATGAACCCGGCCTCGGCCATCAGCGCATCGGAAACCGGATGGATCACCCGCGTGTCCAGGTTCTCGACATCCTTGCAATTGTCGCCGATCGACTTGCCGTTCGCGGTGATCGCGCCGGGATGGGGCAGGAGGCCGGCCTTGATCAGTTCCATCACCACCGCCGGCACGCCGCCGGCGTGGTGATAGTCCTCGCCGAGATATTCGCCGGCCGGCATCAGGTTGACCAGAAGCGGGATCTTGTGGCCGATCGCTTCCCAGTCGTCATTGTCGAGCTTGAGGCCGAGATGCCGGGCAATGGCATTGAGATGAATCGGGGCGTTGGTGGACCCGCCGATGGCCGAGTTGACCACAATCGCGTTCTCGAACGCTTCCCGCGTCATGATGTCGGACGGCTTCAGGTCCTCGGCGACCATCTCGACGATGCGCTTGCCGGTTTGATAGGCCATCTGGCCGCGTTCGCGATAGGGGGCGGGAATGGCCGCCGCGCCGGGAAGCTGCATGCCGAGTGCTTCGGCCAGCGAGTTCATCGTCGTCGCCGTCCCCATCGTGTTGCAGTAACCGGCCGAGGTGGTCGACGAGGCGACGATGTCGAGGAATCCGGTATGGTCGATCTCGCCGGCGGCGAGCATTTCGCGCGCCTTCCAGACGATGGTGCCCGATCCGGTCCGCTCGCCGCGGAACCATCCGTTGAGCATCGGGCCGACCGAATGGGCGATGGCCGGGATGTTCATGGTGGCTGCCGCCATCAGCAGGGCGGGCGTGGTCTTGTCGCAGCCGATATTGAGAACCACGCCGTCGATCGGATAGCCGTACAGAACCTCCACCAGCGCCATGTAGGTCAAGTTTCGGTCGAGCGTCGAACTCGGGCGCTTGCCGGTTTCCTGTATCGGATGGCAGGGGAACTCGATCGGCAGGCCGCCGGCCGCGATGATCCCGTCGCGCACCCGCTTGGACAGTTCGACGTGGTGCCGGTTGCAGGGTGACAGGTCGGATCCGGTCTGCGCGATGCCGATGACCGGCTTGCCCGACTGCAATTCCTCGCGGGTCAGGCCGAAATTCAGGTAGCGCTCAAGATAGAGCGCGGTCATTGCCCGGTTGTCCGGATTGTCAAACCATTGCTGCGAGCGCAGTTTGGTCCCGATTGGCTTGTCCACCATGACGTGCTCCTGATGATTGTAGGTAATCGGTATGTTATCGTGGCGGTATTGGCAACTCGCGGATGGAGCCATCGTGGCGGAGTCGTTGGGGCGGCGCAGCCGCTTCGCCATGGACAGCGCGCTACGACTGCGCTAGTCGATTCGGAAAATCACGCAATGAGCGCATTGGGAGAGAGTGCAGATGGCCGTTGACATGGAAGGTGAAGAGCGCATTGCCGCACCGGTGCAAATGGTCTGGGAGGCGCTCAACGATCCCGAAATCCTCAAGACCTGCATCCCGGGATGCGAATCCCTTGAAAAGAAGTCCGACCACCAACTCGAGGCGACGGTGTCGCTGAAAATCGGTCCGATCAAGGCGAAATTCAACGGCGCGGTCGAACTCGTCAATCTCAATCCGCCCAGTTCCTACACGATCCAGGGCGAGGGCAAGGGGGGTATCGCCGGTTTCGCCAAGGGCGGGGCCGACGTCAAGTTGGCCGATGATGGCGAGGGCGGTACGGTGCTGACCTATGTCGCCAAGGCCGATGTCGGCGGCAAGATCGCCCAGCTTGGCAGCCGCCTGATAAGCTCGACGTCGAAAAAGCTGGCCGGACAGTTCTTTTCCAGGCTCAACGAGGAAGTCACGAAGGCCTGACAACCGGCCGTGCAGAACTCAACGGCCCGCGAAATTGGCGGGTCTTTTCTCCAGAAATGCGGAAACGCCTTCGCGGTAGTCGCCGGAGCGGCCGGCTTCCCGCTGCAGGTCGCGCTCGAGATCGAGTTGCTGGTCGAGCGTGTTGTCCGACGCCGCCTGGATCGCCTGCTTGATCAGGCCGATCGTGTGGGTGGCACCCTTGGCCAGGGTGGCGGCGAGGTCTTCCGCCTCCGCCATCAACGCGTCGTCCTCGACCGCCCTCCAGATCAGCCCCCAGGCGGCGGCATCGTCGGCGGAAAGCGGCGCGGCGGTCATCGCCAACGCCTTGGCCCGCGCTTCGCCGACAAGGCGTGTCAGCCACCAGGTTCCGCCCGAATCCGGCACCAGCCCGATCTTCGCAAAGGCCTGGATGAACCGCGCGGATCTGGCGGCCAGCACTATGTCGCAGGCGAGTGCGACATTCGCGCCCGCACCTGCCGCCACGCCGTTCACCGCGCAGATGACAGGCTTGTTCAGGGCGCGGATCTGGCGGATCAGCGGATTGTAGTACGTGCCGATGGTGAGGCCGAGGTCCGGGTTGTCGCCGAGCGTCGCCGGGTCGCGGTCGGACAGGTCCTGGCCGGCGCAAAATCCGCGGCCGGCGCCGGTCAGCAGGATCGCCCGGCAGTCCTTGTCGGTTTCGCTCGACGCCAGCGCTTCGCGCAGGGCGAGGTGCTGCGCCTCGTTGAACGCGTTGAGCTTGTCGGGGCGATTGAGCGTGATGACCGAATAGCCGTCGCGTCGTTCATGCAGCACCGGCTTGTCAGTCATGCCAATCTCCCTCCAAAGCGCTTGCGGCGCTTGTTACATGTTTGCGCGCGTGGCGCCAATTCTTGTCACGCAAATTAGATCATTTGCCGATTTGCTGACAATGGAAAAGAATCCACTATGCTCTTGTCCAACAATCGTTCGCTCGCCGAAGGCTGAAATCGACCCGATGACCGTCTGTCTCCCAGATATCCATTTTGCCCGGTTGTTCGAGGGATGCAACATCGAACACTTTGCCGGCGGGTCGAGCCTGTTCATCCAGGATGATCCGTCCGACCGGCTTTATGCCATCGTCCGCGGCCGGGTGGAGATCAGTTTCTATTCCCGGTCGGGGCGCAAGCTGGTCGCCAATATCGAGACCGAGCAAAGCCTGATCGGCGAAATAGGCACGCTCGACGGCGGCCCGAGATCGGCCACCGCGACCTGCATCACCGATTGCAACATGGTTTCGATTTCGCGGGCCCAGCTCGTCGCACGGCTGGAGCGCCATCCGGACCTCGCCCGGTTCATGATCGAGCTGTTGTGCGGCCGCATTCGCCGCCTCAGTGGCGAGCTTGGCGACCAGGCCCTGCTGAACATCGAGGCGCGGCTGGCCAAGCGGCTGCTGTTCCTGAACGACATCCTGGCCGGCGCCGACGGATGGATCGCCATATCGCAGTCCGAGCTTGCCGAGTTTCTCGGGGCCACGCGCGAGTCGGTCAACAAGGTTCTGAAGGAATGGCAGCGCGCCAATCTGGTCGAAAGCCGGCGCGGCGCGCTGCGCACGCTCGCCGCCGACGATCTCTACATCATCGCCAATCCCGCCGACGAGTAGGCCAGGCTGCAAGCCGCACGAAACCGTCGGCGATGTCAGAGCCGCGACAGCATGTATTGCAGCGAGCGGCGCCCAGGCAGGAAATAGTAGCCGCCGCCGCGCAGCGTCACAAAATTCTTCAGGCCGGGAACCGCGACGCCACCCTGCGCGGTCGGGATCGTGTAGTGCGCCTGCGCCTTCTGCGAGCCGACCAGCGGATCCTTCTCGTCGGCCAAGCCGTGAAACCGCGGCGAGGCGACCCAGGTCTGCTGGACAAACTCGAACTGCCGTTCGAGATCGGCATTGAGGCACATGAACAACAGGCCCTTTTCGGCGTCCTGCTTCGCGCCTGCCTTGGCCGTCGTCTCATACAGCCTGCCGACGCGCAGGATACGGTGGCGCTTGCCGAGCTCGATCTGCAAGGCGCGATCCGAACCGAGAGAATCGCGCGGGTTGGACCGGCGGATATGGGCGCCCAACGGACAGCGCATCCCCTGCGGATCTTCGTCGCCGAAGGAGAAATCATTGTCCGGCTTCGGCTGCGCCCCCGCCTTGGAATGGCCGTGCGGGTTCCTGACCAGCGACGTGCCGTCCTTCCATCGGCCGACCATCTTGGCGCCGACCCAGTCGGCGCTCACATCAGCGCCCGGCACATGCCCGTTCAGTCGTTGGGCGGCGGCGGTGCAGACCTGGTTGAAGACATCGACATGCTGCTGCAACTGCCGGACAACGATGAAGGTGCCGTTCCGGCCGAAATCCCTGAGCGCGGTAGCGCCCGGATCGGCCGCTTCCAGGTCGTTGGGAGCCAGCGCCAGCAGGGCGTCGCGGTCGCGGGAGGCCGGCAGGGTGATTGCGGGCGGAATGTAGCCGCGCTGGTCGGTGTAGCCGAGGATGAACTCGCCCGCCCGGACCCGGTGCATCGGATCGGCGCTCTTGCGCGCCCGCGGCGTGCCGTCGATCACCGGCTGGGAAATCCCGTCGGCGAAGCCGAAATGCTCGATCGCCTGGCCGCCCACCTTCTTCACCGTGAGCGGCAATTCGCAGGCGATCGTCATGCCCGCCGCGCGGGTGGCTTTGCGGATGGCGGCAAGGTTGCGCTTGAGCGTCACGCCGTCGGCCTTGGCGTAAAGCACCAGGACGGCGTCGGCCGTGTTGTCGGCATGGCCCCACAACCAGTTGGGCGGCGCATTCGGGCCGGTGTCGTCGAGAACCCTTGTCCGGGTCTCGTGCGCCATGCCCTGGCGGAACGCGGACGGAAACTGGTCGAGCGGACGCGCGTCGGGCCCGTCCTCCAGCCCCAGCTTCTGGAGCCCGTCCGCGCTGAACGCGCAGATCATCGCGTCGTTTTCGGGCAGCCTGTCGCCAAAGCTGGTGCGCTCGAGAACCGTCTCAAGCCAGGCCTTCTTCCCCGCTGCCGAAGCACCGGCCGGGATGGTCACCGCGATCATCGTGGCGTCGTCGAGATTCCCCATCGGGCCGAACGCGATGCCCTGGATTTCCGGCGCCTCGAGGAAGTCGACGGGTGCGGGCAGCGACCCGAAATTGGCGAGCCAGTCGCGCGCCTCCTTTTCGGTGTCGGCCCGTGCGAGGCCCTGCCGGATGGCCGAATTGATGCGAATGCGACGCGTGTCGAGATCGGGATAGGCGGAGTACCAGAACAGCGTCGGGATCTGCTGCCGGCGGGCCCACCGCTTGAACCGGTCGCCGTCGGTCGCGCCCTCGAAGAACAGGTCCTTGGTGCGCGGATAGCCGACCGTGTTGCTCCACACGCCGGTCAGGCCCTGGTGCGCCTTGGTGATGAAATCCTCCAGATAGCTTTCCCAGCTGCCGCCATAGTTGGAGAAGAACAGCAGCCGGTCGGTTCCCGGCAGCAGGATCCAGCGCGCGAAATGGATGGTGTTGATGTCGGCCAGGTAGCCCGGCCGGAACACGTAGCGCACGGCGAGATAGACCACGAAATAGACCAGCCGCAGCGCGGCCCGGCGCATCCAGCCCACCTTCAGCACGGAAAGCCCGGTCAGGTGGTTCTGGGCATACCGGTTTTCATTGCGGGTGATCGCGTCGTAGCGGTCCAGGCTGGCCAGGTCCTCGGTCGTGTCGTCGACCTTTTCCTTGCGGTTGAACAGCCAGCGCAAGCCAAGGCCCGCAAGCACGAGCGTGACCGCGAGCCCGATGGTCGTCACGAGCAGCGAGGTGGCGAGTTGCGCGATCAGCGACAGCCAACCCGCCCGGTAGCCGTAGACCAGGGTCTGGTGGATCAGCGTCGAGACCGCGATGACGGCCATGGACGACCAGAACAGGTAGCGCGATTCCCGCGCCTGCTTGAGCGCTTCCTTCCACGAGCCCGCGCCTTCGGCTTCGAGCAGGCTTTCCGCCGGCCGCAGCGCCCAGCCGAAATTGCCGAGTTCGGCAAGCCGCCGCCGGACTTCGTCGACGATCTTCACCGCCTGAGCCGAGCCGTCGTCAGTCATGTCGCGCAGCATCGAGGATACCACGCCCTGCAGCCGCGCCTCATTCTTGATCCGGTCAACCGAATGGCCCGGAGTGCCGGAGAAGGTAAGGCCGCAGGTCAGACCCGGGAAGGGGCCGACCTCGACGATCCTCGACTGAAGATACGGCGCCAGCTCGGCACCCGCTCCAAGCGCGCCCGCCTTCTCGAATACGGGCTTGATGAGCGCGCCGGCATGGGCGGCAACCGCCGCGACCACGTCCGCCGGCTTTCCGTCGGCGGACATTTCCAGGACCAACTGGGCGTTATCGTCGGGCGTTTCGGCGGCGGGGTCGGCGCGGCACACCACCGCCATGCTGGCGAAGTGGAGGATGCCGGTCGCGTCGAGCGCGGTCTTCATGTCGGGTCCGGCCGGATTGCCGAGCTGTCCGATCATCTCGCGCAGTTCGCTAAGCGCGACGCCCTTGCTGATCGGGGCCACGATGGTGACGCGGGCATGCTCCACGGTCCGGAATTCGGGCTCCAGGTCGAAATCGACGCACAGGCTGGCCGGGAATGCACCGATGCGGGACAGCCGTCCCATGCGGCCGCGCGCCCGCCGCACGCCGGATCGTTCGAACAGGACGCGAAAACATTCGGCGATCTGGGTGCGCGCGATAAGCGAGCCGATGCACCAGTGGATGCCGTGCCCGAACAGCATGTAGTCGTGCTCGGGCCGTTCGAGATCGTATTTGCCCGGGTCGTCGACGGCGTCCGGATCGAACATCGCCGACAGCGTCGCCGGCATCACCGTGGTGCCGGCCTTGATCGTCTTCTCGCGTGGTGTCCCCTCCGCGACCTTCGTGTCCTTGGGGACGTAGCGAAGCGGGCCGATATTGATCGGCTTGAACCGCATCGCTTCGCGGATCGCCCTGTCGAGCCTGCCGTTGGCGCCCTTTTCGCCCTTCGCGCCGGCCTTGATCGCCTGTTCGATCGCGGTCTGGGCCTCGCGTTTTGACAACACCACGTCCAGGCAGTTGCCGCCGGCAAGCAGGTCGGTCGGCACGAAGCCGCTGACCATGCCCATCATGATCGAGTGGATGTGATTGAGCGGCAATGCGGCCGCGTCCGCATCGTGTATCGCGACCAGCCGGGCCAGCGGCGTCGATGGGCGGACCCGGCCTTCGCGCACCGCGGCGATCGAGCGCTCGATGACCTGGTTCATGCGCTGGGCGGCGACGACGGCGAGGTCGCGGGTGTTCCGGTCGCCGAAGAAATCGGCAAAGAACAGCGAGCTCAGGGCGATGGACCAGTCGGCGAAGCTTTCGTCGTCGTCGATCACCAGCCCGAAATAGTCCCGGCAGATCCCGACCGGAACCATCTTCAGGAGGTCGTGCACCGGGTTGAATCCGGGTTCGGCGCGGCGTATTGCTTCCCGCGCAAGCCGGGCGGCGACCGGACGGACCACGCTTTCGATCTCGCCGATTGGGAAAGCGGACAGGCAGGCCGACTTCATCTGCCGGTATTCCTCGCCGTCCTGCATCCCGAGGATGAAATTGGCGTCCTGGGCCATTTCGGTCATTTCGGGACCGAACGGGGTCTGGAAGTCTTCCTGCCGCTTGAGGACGTCGCGCACGTCCGCGTCACGCGTGATGACGGTGATCGGGCCGGCTGTCATGATCGGCCACACCCGCCGCAGGATCGCCAGCAACCAGCGCGGATTTTCCAGGAAACGCTGGACGATCTTGGCCGCAATTCCCTTTGCTTTCAGCCGGTTGATATCGAAATCGGGAAGCTGGGACGGCGGTTTCTGGTTCTGCTGTTCCTCGCGGATGCGGTCGAAATATTTGGTTTTCAAGACAGCCACTCCGCAGGAAACCCAGAGGATCGGAGCCTGTCACATTACGGACACCCCGACCGTATTTCTGTGAGTTCCTTCACACAGGCGCCGGCCTCGCTCCTGCGCGCGCGCCACGTCGCTTGCCGGATCCCAGGCCAGGACCTATTGGAACTCGTCGCCGGCAACGAGGCGGAAGTTGGCGATCGCCTGTTCATTGAATTTTGGATCGATGAAGGGAATCCACTGCGCCTGCTTGAGATTGAACTTGGGCCAGCGCTCCAGCATGATTTCGAGGTCGTCGCGGGCCTCGTCCATCCTGGCGAGCCGGGCAAGCCCGCCGATCTTCAGGAACCGCGAATACCAGTATCCCGGCGACAGGCGCAGCGACTTCTCGGCCGAGGCCACGGCGTTTTCCCAATCCTCGAGAACCGTGTAGGCGGCGGTCAGCTGACCGAGATTGTGAAACCGGTAAAGGTCGAACGGACTCAGCCGGTCGGCGTCAAGGTAATAGGGCACCGCCTTCTGCGCATCGCCGAGCAGCAAATGCGCGCTCCCCATGGTCGATGCCGCGAATGCGAAACTGGGATTGATGGCCAGCGCTTCCTCGAGGTGTTCGCGCGCGGTGGCCGGGTCGCGGCGCATGATCGCGACGGCGCCGAGATGGGCGTAGGGCCGGGCATCCTGGCTGTCCATGAAAAGCGAGCGCTGGGAATATTCGACTACCTTGTTGAAGGCCTCCTGCTCGAGGCTCTGGAATCCCTTCCAGAAATGCCACCAGGACAGTTCGTTCAGCACGGCCGAGGAGTTCGGGTCCTTCTGGTAGGCCTTGGTGAAAAAGTCTAAAGCGAGCGTCGTGTCGGCGCTAGTCCGCCGGCTCATATGGAACCGGCCGCGGGCGACCAGTTGCCAAGTGCCGAGGTTCTCCCACGGCAGGTGGAACGATCGCACCTGCTCGGCCCGGTCCAGTTCGCCGGCAAGGTGCGACACGATTTCCAGCCCGATTTCGTCCTGTACCGAGCGGATCGCGCCCGACTCGCGGCTGTAGCGGCGCGACCAGATGTTCTTCCCGGTCGACACGTCCTCCACGGTCAGCGTGAGCCGAAGATGCGAATCCTGCTGCGAGATGCGGCCGGACACGATGTAGCGCGCGCCCATCGCCCGCCCGGCGGCGACCGGCGACACGTCGTCGGCGTCAAACTGCGCACTTGAATTCAACGATATGACCGGCAGCCAGCGCACATGCGACAAGCCGGTGACGATATCCTCCGACACGGCCATGCCCAGATATTCGGAATCGGCCTCCCCGTCGCTTTTCAGCGGCAGGACGGCGACCGCCGGTGCACCCGCCCGTGCGACGATCGGCAATTCGTAGGGCGCGGCAGGCTCCCCGTCTTCGCCAGGTTGCTGAACGAGATAGGCGCGCACCGGCTCGCGGATGTTCTTCATCGTCTGTTCGCCGAGGTCGACGAAGTGGAAACCGGTCTTGCCCCGCACGTGATGCCAGGTTGTCTCCGAGATTACCACGCCGTTTTCCGGCGCGACGGCCTGCAGCCGCGCGGCGATGTTGACGTCATGACCGAACAGCCGGTCGTCATTGACGATCACGTCGCCGGTGTTGACCCCGACCCGGAACGGCATGCGGCGTATATCGCCGGCACCGGCATTAAGCGCCTGCAACCTGCCCTGGAATCCATGAGCCGCGCGCAGGCCGTCCACCGGATTACCGAATTCGGCCATGAGGCTGTCGCCGGCGTCCCCGAACATGCGGCCGCCCAGTTTCTCACATTCGGCCGAAATAAGCGCCGCGCGCTCTTGAAAGGCGTCGAGCGCTTCCTCGTCGTCGATGCCCATTAGGCGCGAAAAGCCGACCGCATCGATCGACAGTATCGTCGCGAGCTGGCGCCTGTATTGCCGCTCAGCCATTCATGCCCCCAAAAAACTTTGCCGGCGCACCCAACAACGTTTGTACTCCAAACGATACCCGTATTCGGGCGGCAGGCGGTTTTCACATTCGCTTATGTACACCATTGCAACCATCCAGCGAAACCTGTGCTCAGAAAATGTATTGTCGGGAAACCGGATGTTCCGGCTGCGGGACCGGTTGACCCCGGCGCCGATTGCAACTGGCAAAAAATGCCGGGCCGGATACTATGGCGGATCGAATGAAACCGCAGCTCGGACACATGACATCGACCGGCCATGCCGCCTCGGGAACCGAGACGCAAACGCTCGCGGCTTTCGCGTCGCGCCTGTCGTTTGCCGACCTGCCCGATCCGGTCGTCACGCGGCTGGTGGAGCTGTTCGTCGATTGGACCGGATCGGCGCTTTCGGGTAGGGGGCATCGCCCGATCTCGATCCTCGAGCGCTTCGCCGCGACAATGGGCCCGCCAGCGGGGCCGTGCGAAATCCTGACCAATCGGGCATCCACGTCTCCGTTCTTCGGCGCCATGGTCAATGCCGCGGCCTCCCATATTTCCGAGCAGGACGACGTCCACAACGGGTCGGTGTTTCATCCGGCCGCGGTGGTTTTCCCGGCCGCCTTGGCCATGGCACAGACCGTCGGAGCGTCGGGGCGGGAATTCGTCGCCGCGTGCGTCGCCGGCTACGAGGTCGGCATCCGTGTCGGCGAGTTCCTCGGCCGGTCGCACTACAAGGTGTTTCACACCACCGGGACAGCCGGAACGTTGGCCGCGGCAGCGGCAGCGGGCCGGCTTCTCGGTCTGGACGCGGACACCATGCAGCATGCTTTCGGCTCGGCCGGCACCCAGTCGGCGGGGTTGTGGGAGTTCCTGCGCGACGCCGCCGATTCCAAGCAGCTCCACACCGCGAAATCCGCGGCCGAGGGCCTGATGTCCGCCTGGATCGCCCGGGAGGGATTCACCGGCGCCCGGCAAATCCTGGAAGGCGCCCAGGGCATGGCCGCCGGCATGTCGAGCGATTCCGATCCATCGCGGCTGGTCGACGGCCTGGGCCACCGCTGGACGGTGCTCGAAACCTCGTTCAAGTACCACGCCTCGTGCCGTCACACTCACCCGGCGGCCGACGCGCTGCTGCAGGTCGTCGAAGCCGGCGACCTCAAACCGGATGATATCGCGCAGGTGACGGCGCATGTGCACCAGGGCGCCATCGACGTGCTCGGACCGGTCACCGATCCGCGCACCGTGCACCAGGCGAAATTCTCCATGCCTGCGACGCTTGGGCTGATCGCCGTCCATCGCAAGGCCGGGCTGTCGGAATTCGCGAACATCCTCGGCGATCCCGCGGCGCTGGCGTTTCTCGACCGGGTCACCATGGAACTCGATCCCGAGGTCGACGCCGCATATCCGAAACGCTGGATCGGCAAGGTCACGGTGCGCACTGCCGACCAGCGCACGCTGACCGGCCGGGTCGACGAGCCGAAGGGCGATCCCGGCAATCCGTTGTCGCGCGGCGAGATCGACGCCAAGGCCCGGGCGCTGGCGCTGTCCGGCGGTGCGGTCGCCGCCGGTGAACTGGCACCGCTGATGGAGCGGATCTGGTCTGTCGCCGGCACAGGGAAAATCGGCGGCTTGCTCTCCTGATATCCGGCATTCCAGACAAAAACGCCGCGGAAATATCCGCGGCGCCGTCTGTTTCGAACCGGCCGGTCGGCCGCGCCCCGGATCAGCCCTTGTAGATGTCGATGATCTTGCCGAGCAGGTCGAGCGCGTCGGCCTTCGAGCGCTGGAACGAGTTGCGGCCGACGATCGAGCCGAACCCGCCGCCGGCGTTGATCTCGGCGATCTCCTTGAGCAAGCTGTCGGCATCCTTGGCGTCGCCGCCGGAGAACACGACGATACGTTTGTTGTTGTAGGCGCACTGCATGACGTGCTCGATGCGCTGGGTCAGCGTGTCCATCGGCACGGTTTCGTAGGATTTCTCGGCCGCCTTGAGGTCGACCATCGCCTTGGGCGGCTTGACCTTGATGATGTTGGCGCCCATCAGAGCTGCCATGTGCGCGGCGTAGGCGACGATATCGAGCGCGGTCTCGCCCGATTTGGTGACCGCGCCGCCGCGCGGATAGGACCAGACCACCGTGATCAGCCCTTTCGATTTCGCTTCGCGGCTGATCTCGCGCAATTCCTCCTGCATGTCGAAGCAGGCGTCGGATCCGGGATACATCGTGAAGCCGACGCCGATGCAGCCGAGCCGTAGCGCGTCGTCGACGCTGGCCGTGACCGCCTGGTCCGGGGTCGAGGTGGACAGCGAGTTCGCCGAGTTGATCTTGAGGATCAGCGGCACCTCGCCTGCGAACGTATCGGATCCCTGCTCGAGCGAACCGAGCGGCGCGGCATAGGCCGACAGGCCGGCATCGATTGCGAGCTGGAACAGATAATGCGGATCGTAGGCCGGCGGATTGGGTTGGAACGACCGTGCCGGGCCGTGCTCATAGCCCTGGTCGACGGGGAGGATGACCAGCTTGCCGGTTCCGCCAAGCTTGCCGTGCATCAGCAGCCTGGCAAGGTTGGTCTTTACACCCGGGTTTTCGCCTTCGTACCAGGAGAGGATTTCCTTGACCCTAGGAGAAACATTCATCGTTCGGCCCTCAGTTGCATGGATGTTGCGCGCCTTATAGCGAAGCAGTCCGGGGATTGGTATCCGCCGCGCATCATTCTTTGGCCGAATCACAGGATTTGGCCGCATTGGCGCGAGGCTGCGGCTCAGAGCACGATTCGCGGTTCCGGCTTGCCTCTTACCGGGATGTTGTCGAGCAGCAGCGTCTTGCCGCCATGCGGGT
>JBNLDE010000147.1:0-8535 GCA_050304175.1 Zhengella sp.
ACGGATCGCCGCCAGCGTCGTCGGCCAGTCGCCGAAATGGCCGTCGCCGCAATAGCAGGCCGAGTGATATTCGACGATATCGCCGGTGAACATGACGTTCGCGTCGGGCACGTGGACGACGATGTCGCCGGCGGTGTGGGCACGGCCGAGGAACCTGAGATCGACGCGGCGCTTGCCGAGATAGACGGTCATGCGGTCGTTGAAGGTGGTGGTCGGCCAGGTGAGCGGCGGTACCTTGTCGATCGAGTCATAGCCGAGGAACAGGCGCGGGAAGCGCTGGAACTCGGATTCGCGGTCCTCGGCGCCGCGTTCGACGACCATCGAGCGGGCCTTCTGGCTCATGATGATGGTCGGCGCCTTGTAGGCCGCCGCGCCGAGCACGCGCACGGCGTGGTAGTGGGTCAGCACCAGATGGCTGATCGGCTTGTCGGTGACGGAACGGACCTTCTCGATCACCTTGTTGGCCAGTTCCGGCGTCGCCTGCGCCTCGACGATCATCACCGAATCGTCGCCGATGATGACGCCGGTGTTCGGATCGCCCTCGGCGGTGAAGGCCCACAAATCCTTGCCGATCTCGGTGAACGAGATCTTCTTTTCGGTCATGTCGCCGGCGGAAGCGAATTTTTTGCTCATTGTTTTATCCCTCGTCTCGGCGCGTTCAGCGCGCCAACTTTTCGATTTTCTGTTCGATGGCGCCGAAGATCGAATGGCCCGCGGCGTCCTTCATCTCGATGCGCACCGTGTCGCCGAACGTCATGAACGGCGTCGACGGCTTGCCGTCATTGATGGTCTCGATGGTGCGGATCTCGGCAATGCAGGAGTAGCCGACGCCGCCTTCCGAGATCGGCTTGCCGGGGCCGCCGTCGAGCTTGTTGGAAACGGTGCCCGACCCGATGACCGCGCCGGCGCCGAGCGGCCGGGTCTTGGCCGCATGGGCGATCAGTTGCGGGAAGTCGAAGGTCATGTCGATGCCGGCATCGGCCTTGCCGAAAGCCTCCCCGTTATAGTCGACGAGCAGCGGCAGGCTGACCTTGCCGCCGTCCCAGGCATCCCCCAGTTCGTCCGGCGTCACCGCCACTGGCGAGAAGGCCGAGGACGGCTTGGACTGGAAGAAGCCGAAGCCCTTGGCGAGCTCGGCCGGGATCAGGCCGCGCAACGACACGTCATTGACCAGCATGACGAGGCGGATCGCGTCACGCGCCTGGTCGATCGTGGCGCCCATCGGCACGTCATCGACGATAACGGCCACCTCGCCTTCCATGTCTATGCCCCAGGTCGCGTCGGCGCCGTCGGGAAAGCGGATCGGATCGCGCGGGCCCAGAAATGTATCGGACCCGCCCTGATACATCAGCGGATCGGTCCAGAACGTGTCCGGCATCTCGGCGTTGCGCGCCTTGCGCACCAGTTCGACGTGATTGACATAGGCGGAACCGTCGGCCCATTGGTAGGCGCGCGGCAGCGGCGAGGCGGCGTCATGCTCGTGAAAGCGCTGGCTCGGCTGCGCGCCGTGCTCGAGGCCTTCAGCGACCTCGGCCAGCCGCGGGGCGACATGCGCCCAGTCGTCGAGCGCGGCCTGCAGGGTGCGGGCGATGTGACCAACCTCGGTGCAGCGGGTCAGGTCCTTCGACACGACCACGAGCCTGCCGTCGCGGGTGCGGTCCTTCAGGGTTGCAAGTTTCATTGTTCCGGTATTCCCTCGATTGTTCTGGTTTGCGTCACTTGATGCCGGGCGTGCCGTCGAATTTCTTTTCCAGATCGGTCCAGCAGTCGATGTAATCGTCCTGCAGCGGCGCCTCCTTCGCGGCGAATTCGGTCAGGTGCTGAGGAAAACGGGTCTCGAACATGAAACTCATCGTGTTGTCGAGCTTTTCCGGCCTGAGATCGGCGTTGGACGCACCCTCGAATGCATTCTTGTCCGGCCCGTGCGGCAGCATCATGTTGTGCAGGCTCATGCCGCCCGGCACGAAGCCCTGCGGCTTGGCGTCGTACTGGCCGTAGATGTTGCCCATCAGCTCCGACATGATGTTCTTGTGATACCAAGGCGGGCGGAAGGTGTTTTCCATCACCATCCAGCGCTCGCGGAACAGCACGAAGTCGATATTGGCGGTACCCGGCACGCCCGACGGCGCGGTCAGCACGGTGAAGATCGACGGATCGGGATGGTCGAACAGGATCGAGCCGACCGGGCAGTAGGTGCGCAGGTCGTATTTGACCGGCGCGTAGTTGCCGTGCCAGGCGACGACATCGAGCGGCGAGTGTCCGATCTCGGTACGATGGAACTGGCCGCACCATTTGATCGTGACCGTCGACGGCGTTTCGCGGTCCTCGAACCAGGCGACCGGAGTCTTGAAATCACGGCGATTGGCCATGCAGTTGGCGCCGATCGGCCCGCGGCCGGGCAGTTCGAATTTCTGGCCGTAATTCTCGCAGACGAAGCCGCGCGCCGGCCCTTCGACCAGTTCGACCCGGTAGACAAGTCCGCGCGGAATGATCGCGATCTCCTTCGGCTCAAGATCGATGACGCCGAGCTCGGTGCAGAAGCGCAGCCGGCCTTCCTGCGGTACGACCAGCAGCTCGGAATCGGCGGAATAGAAATAGTCGTCCCGCATCGACTGCGTGACGAGATAGACATGCGACGCCATGCCGACCTGGGTGTTGACGTCGCCGGCGGTCGTCATAGTGCGCATACCGGTCATCCACGTCAGCTCGGCGCCCTCGTCATTGGACACCGGGTCCCAGCGGTACTGGCCAAGGCTGACCACGTCGTCGACGATGTGCGGCGCGCTCTTCCAGTAGGGAAGATCGATCTTCGCATAGCGATGCGAGTGCTTGACCGACGGGCGGATGCGATAGCACCAGGTCCGTTCGTTCTGGTGGCTCGGCGCGGTGAAGGCAGTCCCGGACAGTTGCTCGCCATAGAGGCCGTAATTGCATTTCTGCGGGCTGTTCTGGCCCTGCGGCAGCGCGCCGGGCAGGGCCTCGGTTTCGAAATCGTTGCCGAAACCGGGCATGTATTGAACCGTCATTACTTGTGCTCCCTCGAATTGCCTGGCCCCATGCGGGGTCACCCAAGATTGACTTCGGGCGGCATTTGTTGCATTCGTAATAGTTGAAAATGTAACTATCAACGGAAATCCAACCGTGGATCAAAAAAAATCCGGCCAGCCTGCCGACAGCGAGGCGCTCGCCCTGGAAACCTTTCTGCCCTACAGGCTCAACCGGCTGGCCGATCTCGTCAGCCGCGAATTCTCGCATATCTATCGCAGCCGCTACAGCATGACGCGGCCGGAATGGCGGGCTTTCGCGACTCTCGGGCAGTTTGGCACGGCGACCGCGACCGAAATCGTCAATCATTCGTCGATGCATAAGACCAAGGTGTCGCGTGCGGTCGCCGCACTGGAGAAACGCGGCTGGCTGAAGCGCGAGCCCGACGTGGCCGACCGGCGAACCGAGCACCTGGCGCTCAGCCCGGCAGGGCGCCGCGTCTACATCGAACTGGTCGCGCTGGCCAAGAACTACGAAGCGGAATTTCTGAAACGGATCACGGATATTGACAACGAGGCAATCCATCGCGGACTAAGTGCACTCGAAACACGCCTCGGCCTGAGCGACGCATTCTGAATTCTCGCGCCGTTGCGCTATTATATTCTCATATTATATTGTATAAATATATAACCGAACAGAGGCGTCCTGACATGCAGACTGAACCCCAGGTAGCGGCGCCAGCCGTTCATTCCAGGCTGGAGCATTTTCCGATCGGCTTCTTCGCCGTGGTCATGGGCCTGGCCGGCCTGACGTTGGCGACACTGCGGTTCGAGCACGCGACCGGGGCGGGCCAGATCGCCAGCAAGGCGTTTCTCGCCGTCACCATCGCCGCCTTCGTCGCGATCGCCGTGACCTATGTTGTAAAGGCCCTGCGCCATCCGGCGGCGGTGCGCGGCGACTGGAACCACCCGGTCCGCATTTCCTTCATCCCCGCAATCAGCATCGGCGTGGTGCTGATCGGCACGGCGGCCCTGCCGATCTGGCCTGCCCTGGGCGCACCGGCTTGGATGATCGGCTCGGCGCTGCACCTCGTGGTCACGCTGGCTGTCGTCTCCGCCTGGATCAGCCACCGTGCCTTCGAGGCGGTCCATCTCAACCCGGCCTGGTTCATTCCTGCCGTTGGCAACATCCTCGTTCCCATCGCCGGCATGCGGCTCGGCTACACCGAGGTTTCCTGGTTCTTCTTCTCGGTCGGGATCCTGTTCTGGATCGTGCTGGTCACTCTGGTTTTCAACCGGCTCATTTTTCACGCGCCGCTGCCCGAGCGCCTGATGCCGACCCTGATGATCCTGGTCGCGCCGCCGGCCGTCGGTTTCGTCGCCTGGACCGCATTGCAGGGCGGGCTCGATCCGTTCGGCCGCATCCTCTACTATGGCGGCGTCCTGTTCGCGCTGATCTTTGCCACCCAGATCGGCAAGGTCAGCCGCCTGCCCTTCATGATCACCTGGTGGGCGTATTCCTTCCCGCTGGCGGCGCTGACGATCTCGACATTCGTTTATGCCGACCTCGCCGGGCTGGCGGCGGCGCGGATGATTGCCTACGTGCTTTACGGCCTGCTGGCCCTGGCTATCGCCGTGCTGGTGGCGCGGACCGTTGCCGGGCTCGCAAACGGCCAACTGATGAAACCGGAATAGCGGGAACGATGAGCGAAACCAGCATCTATGCGATAATCGGCGGCGAGGAGGCGGTGAGCCGCCTCACCGCGCGCTTCTACGAGCTGATGGACACCTTGCCGGAAGCGCAGGCTGCCCGCGCTATCCATCCGGACAATCTCGACGAGAGCCGCGAGAAGCTGACCGAATACCTGACCATGTGGCTGGGCGGGCCGCAGACCTTCATCGAGAAACGCGGTGCGCCGATGCTGCGCCGCCGTCATCTGCCGTTCGCCATTGGAACCGACGAGATCGATGGCTGGCTGGTCTGCTTCCGCCGGGCGGCGGACGAGACCATCGCCGACGACCGCGTGCTGGCGGCCGTCATGCCGCAGATCGAAAAACTGGCGCAGCACATGCGCAACCGGGAAGGCTGACCGCTCAGAAAAACGCCTGGATGCCGGTCTGGGCGCGGCCAAGGATCAGCGCGTGGACGTCGTGCGTGCCCTCGTAGGTGTTGACCGTTTCCAGGTTCGCTGCGTGGCGCATGACATGGTAGCCGATCTGGATACCGTTGCCGCCATGCATGTCGCGGGCCTGGCGCGCGATATCGAGTGCCTTGCCGCAATTGTTGCGCTTGACGATCGAAATCATCTCCGGCGCCATCCTGCCTTCATCCATCAGCCTGCCGACGCGCAGCGAACCCTGAAGCCCGAGCGCTATTTCGGTCTGCATGTCGGCGAGCTTCTTCTGGAACAGCTGGGTGCCGGCCAGCGGCTTGCCGAACTGCTTGCGGTCGAGGCCGTATTGCCGGGCGCGGTGCCAGCAATCCTCGGCCGCGCCCATCGCGCCCCAGGAGATGCCGTAGCGAGCCCGGTTGAGGCAGCCGAACGGGCCTTTCAGCCCCGAGACGTTCGGCAGCAGCGCGTCCTCGCCCACTTCGACATTGTCCATCACCACCTCGCCGGTGATCGACGCGCGCAAGCTCAGCTTGCCCTCGATCTTGGGCGCGGACAGGCCCTTCATGCCCTTTTCGAGAATGAAACCGCGGATCTGGTTGTCATGCGCGGCCGACTTGGCCCACACAACGAACACGTCGGCGATCGGCGCGTTCGAAATCCACATCTTCGACCCGTTGAGGCGGTAGCCGCCGTCGATTTTTTCGGCCCGGGTCTTCATGCCACCGGGGTCGGAGCCCGCATCGGGCTCGGTCAGCCCGAAACAGCCGATCAACTCGCCGGACCCAAGCCCCGGCAGATACTTCTGCCGCTGCTCTTCCGAGCCATAGGCGTAGATCGGATACATGACCAAGGAGGACTGCACGCTCATCATGGAGCGGTAGCCTGAATCGACGCGCTCGACCTCGTGGGCGACCAGCCCGTAGGAAACGTAGTTGGCGCCGGCGCAGCCATATTCCTCGGGCACGGTGACGCCGAGCAGGCCCGATTGCCCCATCAGGCGGAACAGGTCCGGATCGGTCGTCTCTTCCAGATAGGCTTTTTCGATGCGCGGCATCAATTCGCCTTCGGCAAACGACTTGGCCGCATCGCGGATCATCCGCTCGTCCTCTGTCAGTTGATCGTCGATCAGGAACGGATCGTCCCAGACAAATCTGGCCGGCTTCTGTGCGGACATGTTCATTGTAGCTCTCTCGGTTGTTGGATGGGGCACCTTGCTCGCTAGGTTCCACCCTAGACGCGATCGGCGGAAGAATCTAACGAGATTTTCTGAGAAGTTTATGCAAAAATGCGATTAACAATCGGGAGCGATCTTCCATGCGAAGCGGCTACGTACCTACGATAACTGAATTACAGGCGTTCCGCGCCTGTGCCCGATTGGGGACAACAATTCGCGCTGCCGATGATCTTGGCGTGACGCAGAGTTCGATCAGCCGCTCGCTGTCGACATTGGAAGAGCGGCTTGGCGTCCATCTGTTTCACCGGGTGCGGCAGCGGCTGGTCCTTTCCGATGCGGGTCGGCACTTCCTGCGCGACGCCGAGGCGGTCCTCGAGCAGTTGCACGAGGCCTCGGTGCGGGTCATGGCCTTTGGCGGGCAGTCGGATGTGCTGAACCTGGCCGTGCTACCGACCCTTGCCGATCGCTGGCTGGTGCCGAAGCTGGCCGGCTTTGTCGAACGCGCGCCGCATGTCACGATCGACATCGCCGTCCGGCTCGACCGTGTCGATCTCGACACCGAACCGTTCGACGCCGTTATCCAACGCGGGCCGGTCGAGCCGGACACACCGGGCGTCCTGCCGCTGTTCGGCGAGGAACTGATCGTGGTCGCCGCGCCGTCGCTGCTCGCGGGCCGTCAATCCCTCGACGATGACCACCTGGCGGAACTGCCGCTGCTGCAGCAGTCGACACGGCCGACGCTCTGGCTCGAATGGTTCCAGGCGGCTGGCATCGATCCGCGCACGACGTTGCGCGGCCACCGGTTCGAGCAATTCTCCATGCTGATCGAAGCGGCGGCGGCAGGCATGGGCGTCGCCCTGGTTCCGCGCCTGCTGGTCGGGCGCGAACTGGCGTCCGGTCGCCTGAAAAAGGCATCGGCCAACGCGCTCGCCGGTGCCTTCCCCTACCGGCTGACCTACCGGCCGGGCGGCGAGACGCAGCCGGCGCTGCGCGAGTTTCTCGATTGGATCGGCTCGGAATCCCAGGCAGAAGCCGGCTGAGGACGCCACCGGGCGCACCAGCGGAAATCGCCTTCGCCAAAATCACACGGCGGATCCCGATGGCCTTCCTGGCCGGTTGCTGTAATCTCGGGCGATCAATGGGAGGACATGATGCCCGCCGCCCCTGTCTTCGAGATCGACGTTCCGTCGTTCTGGGCCAATCCCTATCCCGCGCTCGCGCGGATGCGGGCCGAAGCGCCGATCGCCTTCGTGCCGCAACTCGGCGCGACCCTGCTGACGCGGCGAGACGATATCTTCGTGTGCGAGAAAAACATCGCCGTGTTTTCCTCGCACCAGCCCGGCGGACTGATGAACGTGCTTATGGGGCACAACCTGATGCGCAAGGACGGCGAGGCGCATGCCACCGAACGCCAGATCATCACTGCCTCGCTCAATCCGCGGGTCGTGCGCGATGTCTGGCGCCATGAATTCGAAGCCCATGCGCGCGCCATCCTCGACGCCATCGAACCGCGCGGCGAGGCCGATCTCGTCAAGGCCTATGCCCTGCCCCTGTCCGGCGAGGCGCTCAAATGCATGACCGGGCTGACCAACATCACCTTCGGCGAGATGGATGCCTGGTCGCAGGGTATGATCGACGGTATCGCAAATTACACCGGCGATCCCGAGGTCGAGAAACGCTGCCATGCGGCGACGGCCGGCATCGACGCGGCGATCGACGACATGATCCCCGTGCTCAGCAGGAAACCCAATCACAGCCTGCTGTCGGTGATGCTGGAAGCCGGCATGGCGGAAGACAGCGTGCGGGCAAATGTGAAGCTGGCGATCTCGGGTGGACAAAACGAACCGCGCGACGCGATTGCCGGCTGTATCTGGGCGCTGCTCTCCCGTCGCGACCAGTTGGCCATCGTCGAGGCGGGCGAAGCGAGCTGGAAGCAGGTGTTCGAGGAGTATTGCCGCTGGATCGCGCCGATCGGCATGTCGCCGCGCCGTATCGCCGAGCCGCACAGCTATGGCGGCGTCGACTTCGAACCGGAAAGCCGCGCTTTCCTGATGTTCGGATCGGCCAATCGCGACGAGGCCCATTTTGCCGACGCCGACCGGTTCGACGTGATGCGCGATACCGCCAAGGCGATCTCGTTCGGCGCGGGACCGCATTTCTGCGCCGGGGCGTGGGCGTCGCGCTCGCTGGTTTCAGAGGTGGCGCTGCCGATGGTGTTCGACCGGCTGAAAGGTCTCGCTCTGGGCGATCCGGATGCCGTGCG
>JBNLDE010000148.1:0-13657 GCA_050304175.1 Zhengella sp.
CAGAGACGAAAGTCGGTCATAGTGATCCGGTGGTCCCGCGTGGAAGGGCCATCGCTCAACGGATAAAAGGTACGCCGGGGATAACAGGCTGATGACCCCCAAGAGTCCATATCGACGGGGTTGTTTGGCACCTCGATGTCGACTCATCGCATCCTGGGGCTGGAGCAGGTCCCAAGGGTATGGCTGTTCGCCATTTAAAGCGGTACGTGAGTTGGGTTCAGAACGTCGTGAGACAGTTCGGTCCCTATCTGCCGTGGGTGTAGGAATATTGACAGGATCTGTCCCTAGTACGAGAGGACCGGGATGGACGTATCTCTGGTGGACCTGTTGTGGCGCCAGCCGCATAGCAGGGTAGCTATATACGGACGGGATAACCGCTGAAGGCATCTAAGCGGGAAACCCACCTGAAAACGAGTATTCCCTATCAGGGCCGTGGAAGACGACCACGTTGATAGGCCGGGTGTGGAAGTGCGGCAACGCATGAAGCTTACCGGTACTAATAGCCCGATCGGCTTGATCGTTCTCATTTTGCCAATGATCATCTGTTCAGCGCCCCAAAAAGTTGCAGACTTTTTGGACAAGGACGCTGAACCACTGAAGACCTTTGTCCTCACGGATGAGTGCGGCTTCGCCGCTATCCTCCGGACGGGCGCGCAAAAGTGCGCGACGGCCCTTGGCCTTGCGAAGGCTCACGCCTTCGGGGTGCAAACCGTCACCGCGAGCGCAAGCATACAGCAAAAATTCCAGCTTCTCATTCATGAGCTTCGCCGACCTGGTGGTCATGGCGGGGCGGCTGCACCCGATCCCTTTCCGAACTCGGCCGTGAAACGCCCCAGCGCCGATGGTACTTCGTCTCAAGACGCGGGAGAGTAGGTCGCTGCCAGGTCTGCCAAGCTCATGAAAATCTTCTCTTCCTTCCTCTTCCCGGACCACCCGGATAAAAGTGGCGCTGGGCGGAGCAAGCCCGGCCGGCCCGCAAGCGGCATCACCGCCAGGACCGGCAAGCAGGGAACACCGGGCTGCGCACCGCACCCGGAAATGGTGGCGCGGGGTGGAGCAGCCCGGTAGCTCGTCAGGCTCATAACCTGAAGGTCGCAGGTTCAAATCCTGCCCCCGCAACCAAATCCTTCCATCAGCACCGGCCCCGCTCCTTTGGCTGTCGCGAAGACTTCATCTTCGCTCCGCCAAGGCAGCTCGTCGTCCTGTGGACCATAACCTGAAGGTCGCAGGTTCAAATCCTGCCCCCGCAACCAACACAAACGCCGCCCCCAAGGGCGGCTTTTTTGTTGCCGCAAAACCGATGCCTCACTGCAGATCATGCCGGGCGATCAGCTCGTTTAGGCGCCGGTCCCAGCCGCAGGCCGTTTCAAGCTGCCCGGCCAGACGGATCAGCACATCCTCGCGGCCCATATAGGCCGCGAATTGCATGCCGATGGGCAGACCGTCGGGTGTCCATGCGACCGGCAGGCTGATCGCGGGTTGTCCGCTGATGTTATAGAAAGACGTGAACGGCGCGAAGGAGAACACCTTCGCCAGAAACGTCCTGAAATCGGCTTCATTGGCGTCAAGCCGGCCAAGCGGGACCGGAGGATGAGCCACGGTTGGCGAAAGGACCGCGTCAAAGGGCAGGCCTGGCGCAGAATCCGCACGCCCGTGAGATGCACGCAAGCGACCGCGGCGTTGAGTTCGCCGCCGGACATCTGCCGGCCGATCTCCAGGGCATTCCAGACCGTGGCTTCGAAGTCCCCGGATGTCGCGGCCTTTCCGGTTTCGCGTTCATGATGGCCGACCGTGGCGGCGACGGACGAACAGATCACCTTCAGGAACGCCTCGGCGGTGGCAGTCGTATCGTAGTCGAGCCTGATTGTCTCGGTCCGGTGGCCAAGCTCTTCCAGCATGACACGGGTTTGCCCGAGCGCCGCGGTGCATTCCGGCGACACCGGAACGCCGGAGGGCGGGGTTTCCAGGACACCGATCCGCAACGCGCCTGGTTGGGTTTCCGCCGCCGCGGCGAAACTGGTCGCCGCCTGCAGCGCATGATAGGGCGCGGGTTCACCCGCATTCTTGAGACAGTCGAGTAGGCGGGCGGTGTCGCGCACGGAACGCGTGACGGCAAAGGCGTTGAACGTATCGTGCCAGCCTTCGCCGACATCCAATCCGGCAAGGACGCGTCCCCGCGTCGGCTTCAGTCCGATCAGGCCGCAACAGGATGCGGGGATCCGGATCGAGCCGCCGCTGTCGGTTGCATGCGCCATCGGCACCATCCCCGCCGCCACGGCCCCGGCACCGCCGCCGCTGGATCCTCCCGTCGTACGCCCGGTATCGCGCGGATTGCGCGCGGTACCCAGGAAACGACCTTCGGTGGTGGCGTTGAGCCCGAATTCCGGCGTGTTCGTGCGGCCGGCCACGACGAGGCCGGCCGCGCGGGCCTTTTGCACGATCGAACTGTCCTCCTCGCTGACATGGTCGGCGAAAAACCGGCAGCCATGGCTCAGACGGCTGCCTTTCACCAGCGTGTGCAGGTCTTTCACCAGGAACGGGACTCCGGTAAACGGTCCGTCCGGCAAACCGTTCGCGATGTCGCGCCGGCCTTGGTCGTAAAGCCTCTCGACGACCGCGTTGAAGCGCGGATTGAGGCGCTCGATCCGCGCAATCGCGGTCTCGAGCAGCTCTTCCGGCGAGATCTCGCCATCGCTGACAAGCCTGGCGAGCGCGGTCGCGTCGCGGCTTGCGTAGTCCCATTCGGCAATCACCGGCCTCAGTCCCGGCCGGCGATGACGAGCGCCCTGGCGAGGCCCCCCGGGTCCGAATACATCACTTCGTGGCTACCGGACATCTGGACCAGGCGGCACGGCGCGACCTTCTGATACATGCGCGGGAATAAGCCCCATTCGCCGATCGGAAACACGACATCTTCGGTCGGGTTGATATAGCTGGTCGGAATCTGCAGCGTCTCGAACACCGAAAGGTCGACCGGCTCGGTGATCGGCGCAAAAGGTTCGGGGTAAAGCTCGTCGAAAGCGGCCTTCGCCGTCGCTTCGTCGGCATCGCCAATGAAACCGTCGCGCCACACTGGCCAGGGCGGGAAAACCGTGTTGTCGTCGGACTGGTCAGCCATTTCCTTGAACAGCGCGCCATAATCGGGCGGGACCGCGGCCAAGGTGGATTCGCCGTTACCGGCAAGCAACGGCGAGATGTAGACGAGGCGACTGATCCGCTCGGCCAGCCGCTCGGCGGCCTTGCGCGCCACACCACCGCCGGCACTGTGTCCGACCAGAACGAACCCGGACAGGTCTGCCGATTCGACGGCCTCGACGACGCCGTCGACGCAATCCTGGAACGTGATGTCGACGGACGCGCCCTTTCCCCGGCCAGGCAGGGTCGGTGCGAGCGTCGTATGACCCGCCGCGTGCAGGTGCTTCTCGACGAAGCGCCATGAATGGCCGTCGTGCCAGGACCCGTGCACCAGCACAAATTTCATCTTGTCGTCATCCGCCATCATACTCTCCTTGGCTTTGTTGCAAGCGAGAGCATGCGGGCGCGGCGGCGACCTGTCTTAGGCCGGCGTCACCGGTTTTTATTCGGTTGTCACTATTTCGCCGGGCACGCCCTGGCGCAGAGCGCGCGGCGAAAAGCCAAAACGCCTCTTGAACGCGGACGAGAAGCTGGCCAGATGGCCGAACCCGACCTCCTCGGCGATGTGGGTGACCGGCTTGTCGGTTTCGCGCAACAGGCCCCAGGCCGTTTCCAGACGACGCTCGGTGACATACTCGCTCATCGACAGGTCATGCATCTCACGAAAGCCGTAGGTGAGCTTGTTGCGGTTTATGCCGAACTGGCGGGCCAGCGCCGCGACCGGCGGTGGTCGCATGAACTGCTCGTCGAGGACCCGGCGCACCTGCGCGATGCGCTGTCGGTCGTGACTGCCCAGCCGCACGGGCGCGTTGCGGGTCTGCGGCTTGGCGGAAAATGACAATGCGTTGACGAGCAGTTCCTCCGACTTGGCCTTGGCGTAAAGCAGCCGCAACGTTCCGCGATGGCGCATTGTCAGCAGGTCGGCGACTGCGCGCAATGAGTCCGGTCCCATCTCGTAGCGGTGGAAGAAGAAACCGTCTTCGTCGCTTGCCCCGGCGTTTGCGAGAAACCGGTTGCCACGGGTCCCGAGCAATTTGGCCAGATATTCGCGCTGAATCGATATCGTCACGCACACGGAGCGGCCGCCGCCGTGAATATGGTGACCGCAATCGATGCCTGTCGGCTGATGAAACACGCGCAGTTCCTGGCCCCGCAACTCATAGCTGCCGAGCGCGTCGAACTCGAAGGTGGCATTGGCATCGAGGCAGAAGTTGAAGCGAATCCAGCCTTCGCCGGCATATTTCACATAGCCGTCTTCGCGCCAGAAGCAGTCGCTGACGATGATGTTGAAATCCGGATCGAACTCGAAGAAATCGATCTCCCCGCGTCCCGCCGCATGATCAAACGACAACCGGATCGCCTGGTCGAAATCCCCGTCCTCGCGCGATTCCGCCAGCAATCCCTTGCGCAAGTCGGCGCCGTTGGTCGCAAGGCTAATCGCTACCGGACGCTGGTTTTGCTGCACTTCGGACTGGTTCATCATGCCGCTAGCCATTCTTCCCCGCGGTTTCCGTCAGGCCCGGTACACATCGATCACGGGCCTTTACTTAGCACGGGAAGGCAGCTGTCGGGAGTCGTGCCGGGCGCGGTCGCTGTCAGCACCCGGAGAAATGTGCCGTGCGGGAGCGAAGGCGCCCGGAATATGGCGGCAAACACGAACGACCAGTCCGCGCGCGGCCAGGGACCGTTCAATTCCGATTTTTGGGAGACAATTGTGGTACGCCCTACGGGACTCGAACCCGTGTTTCCGCCGTGAAAGGGCGGCGTCCTAGACCGCTAGACGAAGGGCGCGTTCAAGACGGTTTGCGTATAGTGAGTTTAGTTGGGGCGGGCAAGCCCATTCGGCGGCGATCGGGAATTTTTCGCGCCTTTTTAAGCGGCGGTCGTCCTTACTTCCTTCTCTTCTTTTTCTTGCGGCGGCAACGCCAGTTCCAGTCTCGCTCCGGACCGATGTCGACATGGACCGAATTCGTGTGGCAGTAGGTGCCGACGCCGCCGCGGCCCGGCATGGCGCGCAGATAGGAGGCCAGTTCCCACTTGCTGACGCCCGAAACCTGGATGTCGGCGGCGGCGCAGTACATATGCAGCGAATTGCGCGCGCCGCGAACCTTGCGGTTGTGCGTCGGGCTGCGATAGCCGGAGGTCACCACGACCCGGCCGCCATAGTGACGCTCGACCGATTTCAGCACCCGCAACAGCGCGGGTTTGAGGCACTTGACGTCGACGCCTTCGCGCTGAAGCGCGAGGCCGTTCGGCGCGAGGCGGGCCAGGCCCGTCACCGACGCGACACGCACCGGCGAATCGCCCTCATTGGCGTCGACATCGCTGTCGTCATATCCGCCGGACTTGCGCTTGATCTCGAACAGCGACTCGGCATTGACGCCGGGCAGGGGTGTCGCGCTTGCGGTACGGATCGCGACGGGTTGCGGCGTGGGGGAAACGGGCGGAGGCGCCGCCGCCGCGGTTGCAACGACGGGGGCCGCCGCGGACGCGCTGACGATTGCGCGCGGTGGCCTGGGCTGGCGGCTACTGAACAACGAAGACAGGAAACCGCGCCGCTCGGGTTTCGCCACCGGTTCGACCGATGCCGGCGCAGCGGTCAGCACGGCGGTCCGGACCTCCTGCTGGGTCGTGGCGGGCGCCGGCGATGCCTCTTCAGTCGTGCGTGCGACCCGTTGCGCGGTGGCGGCGTTCTCGTTTGTCGGGGCCGGTTGTTCGGCGGCAATGTCCTGGCCCGCAACCGCGGGAGCGGCTTCTGCCTTGTCGGTCCCGCTCGATTTCTCCATGGTCGCCACCAGGGCGTTTTCGACGGGATCCCCGCTGTCCGGTTCGACAAAGCTGGCCACATCAGCCGCTTCGGTTTCGCCGCTTTGCGGGGCGGTCATGGCGAGCTCGTTTTCGCTCGCGCTAGCAAGGGCGAGATCCATTGGCGGGACGGTGCTGGTGGAACAGGAAGCGGACAGAACCGACATTGCCGTCACGACGACGGAAATGGCCAAGCGGTTGCGGTTTGCCTGCAACGCCTTGTTCAATCCATCCCCCTAAACAACCGCAACCTGCGCGGCCAGAATCACCGTGAAATTCGATCGGCAAAAGATACAGCACTCATGGCGTAATCTTTTGCGGTAAATCAAGCGTTTACAACTCGAGAAACGACCGCGCACCTGACATCGCGGCCCTATCTTGGAAATACGGCGATATCGTGTTGTTTTTGAGGCGCGGCCGCCTTCGCCGAAGCCGGTGGTGGCAAGCCGCTGCCTACACCCTCTCCATGACATAGGTGCCCGGTGCATCGCAAAGCGGCTTGAACTTGTCGCCGCCGATCTTGCGCGCCGGCACCCTCTTGGCGGTGCCGTGCTCTTCGAGCCACTTTTGCCAGTGCGGCCACCACGAGCCGGGATGCTCCACGGCCGTTCCCAGCCAGTCCTCGAAATCGCCGACCGGTTTTCCCCCGGTCCAGTACTGGTACTTGACGGCATCCGGCGGGTTGATCACGCCGGCGATGTGGCCGGATCCGCCCATCACATATTCAACTTCGCCGCCGAAATACTGGCTTCCGACAAAGACCGATTTCGCCGGCGCGATGTGGTCTTCCTTGGTCGCGAGGTTGTAGATCGGGATTTTAATGTCGGCCAGCGAGATGGTCTTGCCGGCAAGTTTCATCGTTCCCTTCGACAGCCGGTTTTCCAGGTAGCAATTGCGCAGGTAGTAGGAATGGTTGGCCGCCGTCATGCGCGTCGAATCGGAATTCCAGTAGAGCAGGTCGAATGCCCTCGGGTCCTTGCCGCGCATGTAGTTGTTGACGACGTAAGACCAGATCAGCTCGCGCGAGCGCAGCATGTTGAACGCGGTCGCCATCTTGCCGCCATCGAGGTAACCGGTCCGCTTCATGTCGCGTTCCATCGTCTCGATCTGGTCTTCGTCGACGAAAACCTTCAGGTCGCCGGCATAGGTGAAGTCGACCTGTGTCGCAAACAGCGTTGCGGTCGCGACGCGCTTGTCGCCTTCCTTGGCGAACAGCGCCAGCGCTGCCGCCAGAAGCGATCCGCCGACGCAGTAGCCGACGAGATTGGCCTTCTTGGATCCCGTCGCCTCCTGCATGGTGTCGAGCGCGAACTGGAGGCCCTCGCGGATATAGGATTCCCAATCCTTGCCGCGGTGGCGCTCATCGGGATTAACCCAGGAAATGACGAACACGGTGTGACCCTGGCCCACCGCCCAGCGGATGAAGCTTTTTTCCTGGTTCAGGTCGAGAATGTAGAACTTGTTGATCCAGGGCGGACAAATCACCAGCGGCCGCGCGAAGACGGTCTCCGTTGTTGCCTCGTACTGGATGATCTCCGCCATGTCTGAGCGGGCGATGACTTTGCCAGGCGTGTTGGCGATATTGTGCCCGACCGTGAATGGCTTGGCGTCGACCTGGCGGACTCTCAGGTCGCCCTTTCCGGACGCGATGTCCTCGGCGAGCATCTTCATGCCGCGAACCAGGTTTTCACCGTTGGTGGCAACTGTTTCGCGGTACAGTTCGGGATTGGTCAGCACGAAATTCGACGGCGACAGGGCGTCCGAGATCTGGGAGACGTAGAACTCCGCCTTGTGGCGGGTGTGCTCGTCCAGGCCTTCGGCCTTGTCGACCAGATCGCCGGCCCAGCGGGTGGTGACCAGATAGGCCTGTTTCAGGAAATCGAAGAACGCGTTCGATTCCCACTCGGGATCCTTGAACCGCTTGTCGCCGCTGTCGGGCGCGAATGCATTCGTCGGCGCATCGCCGGCGGCGCGGCGGATCGAATTCGACCAGACGGTCATGAAACTGGACAACAGCCGGGTTTGGGCGTCGACGACCCGGGCCGGGTCGGAAAGCCAGTATTCGCAGACCTTGCTCATGGTCTTCACAAGGTCGGCCATCGGTTCGGCGAGGGGATCGGACTTGCCCTTTTCGCGCGGCTCCAGCCAGGCGGACGCGGCCTTGCCTGCCTCCTCGATGGCGATCGCCATGTTGCGCGCAAAGGTTTCGGGGTCGCGGACGACGTAGCTTTCCAGCGCGTCGCCATTCTGCGGAGCTTTTCCGTTTCCCTTATCTGTCCGGCTCATCTGCCGACTTGTCCTTTTTTAGGCTTCGTGTTGACACATTAACATGCAATTTCCATAGCGATACATAAGACCAAGGCATTGCACCACACGGGACAATTGGCTTTTTAGCCGCTGAATCGGAAACGGAATATGACCGACCTGGCTTCAAGGCGGATTTTCGACCGGCGGGGCGGCGTGGCTGCGGGTGCCGCCATCGCGTTTGCTCTGGCGTTGGGCGGTTGCAGGACCGCTTCGCTCGAAGACGTCGCGCCGAACAGCCTGGTGCCGCCAACGGCGGAAAACACCGCTGCCGTCGCGCCGGCCGAGCCGCAGGCGCGGGACACGGCGACAGGCGAGACGCCAGAGGCGCCTGGCGCGCGCAATTCCGGCAAATATCCCAATCTCAACATCATTCCCAAGGGCGAGACCGAGCAACTGACGGCCGGAGACCGGGCCGCGAGCATCGCCGAACTCAACAGCGCCAGGAAGGACGCGCGTTCCACCGGCGGCGACTCCAGCGAGGATGAAGCCGAGCGGTTGCGCCGTATCGCGCGCAAGCACGCACAGGAAACGCTGGAGCAGATCGAAGAGAAGTGATGCTATCGACCGCGAAGATGAACGGGTGTATACGCACGCTCGATCGCGCGACCCATTGAAACGGAACGCAAATGGAAGAATTTCACAAAGTCCGTCGGCTACCCCCCTACGTATTCGAGCAAGTCAACCGTCTGAAGGCCACCGCCCGTTCGCGCGGAGCGGATATCATCGATCTCGGCATGGGCAATCCCGACCTGCCGACCCCGAAAACGATCGTCGACAAGCTGGTGGAAGTCGTTCGCGATCCGCGCACCCACCGCTATTCCTCGTCGCGCGGCATACCCGGCCTGCGGCGCGCGCAGGCCGCCTATTATGCGCGCCGGTTTGGCGTGAAGCTCGACCCCAACACGCAGGTCGTCGCCACGCTGGGCTCGAAGGAAGGATTTGCCAACATGGCGCAGGCGATCACTGCGCCCGGTGACGTGGTATTGTGCCCCAATCCGACCTATCCGATTCATGCGTTCGGCTTCATCATGTCCGGCGGCGTGATCCGTTCCATGCAGGTGGAGCCCGACGACCACTTCATCGCGGCGCTCGACCGGGCGGTACGCCATTCAATCCCCAGTCCGCTGGCACTCATTCTCAACTACCCGTCGAACCCGACCGCGCATGTCGCCACGCTCGATTTCTACAAGGAAGTCGTAGCTTTCGCGAAAAAGCACGACATCATCATCCTGTCGGATCTCGCCTATGCGGAGATCTATTTCGACGGCAACCCGCCGCCCTCGATTCTCCAGGTTCCCGGCGCGATGGATATCGCGGTGGAATTCACCTCGATGTCCAAGACATTCTCGATGCCCGGCTGGCGCATGGGGTTCGCGGTCGGCAACGAACGGCTGATCGCCGCGCTGGCGCGGGTCAAGTCCTATCTCGACTACGGCGCCTTCACGCCGATCCAGGTCGCTGCGACCGCGGCGCTCAACGGCGACGGCTCGGAAGTTGACGATGTCCGCTCGGTCTATCACCGTCGCCGCGACGTGCTGGTGGAATCGTTCGGCCGGGCAGGGTGGGACGTCCCGCCGCCGCCGGCGACGATGTTCGCCTGGGCGCCGATCCCGGAATCTTTCCGCGGGCTCGGGTCACTGGAGTTCTCGAAGCTTCTGGTGGAGAAAGCCGATGTGGCGGTTGCGCCGGGCATCGGATTCGGCGAACACGGCGACGAGTTCGTGCGGATAGCGCTGGTGGAAAACGAGCACCGCATCAGGCAGGCGGCGCGCAATATCAAGCGTTTCTTCGCCAGCACCAATTCGGTCGACACCGGAAACGTCGTCTCGATCAACGCCAAGCGCTGACAGACGGCGAACGTATTCCGGAAATCACTCAAACGGGGTTGGGGGTAAGCGGAACCATGTCCGAAGCGCTGCATATCGGAATTGCCGGACTGGGCACGGTCGGAGCATCCGTCGTCCGGATCGTGGCGGAGCATGAGGCGGTGCTGACGCGCCAGTGCGGGCGCCGGATCGAGGTAACCGCGGTATGCGCGCGCGATCGCAACCGCGACCGCGGCATCGATCTTTCCGGAACGACCTGGTTCGACGATCCCGTGGCGCTGGCCAAGTCTAACGGCATCGACGTCTTCGTCGAGCTGATCGGCGGCGAAGACGGGCCGGCGCTGGAGTCGGTCAAGGCGGCGCTTTCGTCGGGCCGTCACGTGGTGACGGCGAACAAGGCGCTGCTGGCCAAACACGGTGTCGAGCTCGCGCGTATCGCGGAAGAGAACGGCGTGCTGCTGAATTTCGAAGCCGCGGTCGCCGGTGGCATTCCGATCATCAAGACGATGCGGGAGTCGCTGGCCGGCAACACGGTCAGCCGTGTTTTCGGTATCCTCAACGGCACCTGCAACTACATCCTGACCCGCATGGAGCACGAACAGATCCCCTTCGAGGAGGTGCTCGCCGATGCGCAACGGTTGGGATACGCGGAAGCCGACCCGACCTTCGACATCGAGGGCAACGACACCGCACACAAGCTTGCGATCATGACGGCGATCGCGTTCGGCGTGCAGATCGCCGCCGACGACATTTATCTGGAGGGGATTTCCAACATCACGCTGGCCGACATTCGCGCCGCCGGTGAACTGGGATACCGCATCAAGTTGCTTGGAGTCGCCCAGAAAACCGACAGCGGCATCGAACAGCGGGTTCATCCGACCATGGTGCCGAAAGCGTCGGTCATCGCGCAGGTGCATGGCGTGACCAATGCCGTGGCGATCGAAACCGACCTGCTCGGTGAACTGCTGCTGTCGGGGCCGGGCGCCGGCGGCAACGCCACCGCCTCGGCGGTGATCGGCGATGTCGCCGACATCGCCAAGAGCCGTCCGGGGTTCCAACACGGACCCGCCTTCGGCACGCCGGCCGACCAGTTGGCGCCGTACAAGCGTGCGGCGATGCGCGCGCATGAGGGCGGCTACTTCATTCGCCTGACGGTGCAAGACCGCACCGGCGTCTTCGCGGACATCGCCCGGCGCATGGCGGACAACGGGATTTCGCTGGAATCCATCGTCCAGCACTCGGATCCCGGCAACACCGGTCCCGATGCGCCCAAGACAGTGGTCCTGGTGACGCACGAGACAACGGAAGCCGCCGTGCGCAAGGCAGTCGAGGAAATCACCGGCGACGGCCATCTGGTCGATCGCCCTCAGGTGATCCGGATCGAGCGGGCCGACTGATTTACGGTTTGCGGGGACATTCGGGTTGCGCCGGTTTCGTACGATCCGCATGCTTGCCGCACGGTGGAATCGGGGACTGAATGGCTGAAGAGCGCATCTTTTTAGGCGTACGGAAATCGGCAAGCGGCCTTGCCTGGCGGCATCGACTGGGCGAGCAGCAGGACAATATCGCGCTGGCAATGGCGCAAACCCACGGCATATCTGAAATCGTCGCCCGCATCCTTGCCGGACGCGGCGTGGCGCTCGACGAGGCCAACCGGTTCCTCGACCCCACGATCCGCGACCTGCTGCCCGATCCCGCCTCGCTAACCGACATGGAAAAGGCGGCAGCCCGCCTCTGCGATGCGATCCGCCGGGGTGAGCGCGTCGCGATATTCGGCGACTACGATGTCGATGGCGCCTGCTCTTCCGCCATTCTGAGCCGTTTTCTGCGCCATTTCGACGTCGCCCACGAGATTTACATTCCCGACCGCATTTTCGAAGGGTACGGCCCCAATCCGGAGGCCATGCGCGACCTGGTCGGGCGCGGAGCGAAGTTGATCGTGACCGTGGACTGCGGCACCAACAGTACGGCGGCGATCGAGGCTGCCTGCGAGGCGGGCGCCGAGGTGATCGTGCTCGACCACCACCAGGTCGGCGGTGCGCTTCCCGAAACGGCTTCGGCGGTCGTGAATCCCAATCGCGACGACGACCTGTCCGGGCAGGGGCATTTGTGCGCGGCCGGCGTCGTATTCCTCGCGCTGGTCCAAACTGCCAGGCTGTTGCGCGCCGCTGGCCTCACGCCTCCCGACCTGATGGGGTATCTCGATCTGGTGGCGTTGGCGACGGTCTGCGATGTCGTGCCCTTGAAAGGCGTCAATCGCGCATTCGTGGTCAAGGGGCTGGTCGTCGCCCGCAGCCTGCAAAACCCGGGCATTGCCGCTCTTGCGCGTGTCGCCCGGATCGGTGAACCGATCGCGCCGTTCCATTTTGGTTTCCTGATCGGGCCGCGGATCAATGCCGGCGGGCGCATCGGCGACGCCGCGCTGGGCAGCAGGCTGATGGCGACCGGCGATGAAGCCGAAGCCGAGGCGATTGCCGCACGGCTCGACGCGTTGAACCAGGAACGCCAGGCGATGGAGCAGGTGATGCTGGCTGAGGCCCGCGCCCAGGCCGAAGCCGAGTTGGCGCATGGCGACGGACCCGCGGTGCTGGTGACCGAAAGCCCGAGCTGGCATCCGGGTATCGTCGGGCTGCTGGCCTCGCGGATCAAGGATTTCGCCCGGCGACCGGCTTTTGCCATCGCATTCGATCCCTCCGGCCGGGGAACCGGCTCGGGCCGTTCGGTCTCGGGATTCGATCTCGGCAGCCTTGTGCGCATGGCCGTCAATGAGGGGCTCCTGGAAAAGGGCGGTGGGCACGCGATGGCGGCCGGCATCACTGTCGAGCGCAGCCGGCTTGGCGCGCTGCGGGAGTATTTCGAGACGGCGGCCGCCGACAAGGTCGCGGAATTGCGGGCAAGTGAGAGCCTGAAAATCGACGCGGCGCTGTCGGCCGAAGGGGCGGGCTTCAAGTTGCTCGACCAGCTGGAGGGCGCCGGGCCTTTCGGGGCGGGGCATCCGCAGCCGGTATTCGCTTTACCGCGCCACGCCGTCGCTAACATTGCCGCTGTGGGTTCAGATCGCACGCATTTCCGCGTTTCTTTGCGATCGCAGGCCGGCGGACGGCTCGAGGCGATGGCCTTCCGGGCCGGTGGAACCGAATTGGGAGAATTCCTTCAGCGCTCGCGCGGCAAAATGATCCATCTGGCCGGCGGCCTGTCGGTCAACCATTGGAACGGGCAAAAACGCATCCAGTTCCGTATTCAGGACGCAGCCGAAATCACCTAAGGGAATTGTGGGACGTTATTGCGAGGACGGTCAGACCGGTACGGCTTGAACACGTTTCAGCTCGGCGATCCGGGTCATGGTTTCCTCGTAGCCGATTGCGATCGCTTCGTCGGCGCGATGGAATTCCGACAGCCCGATATGGGAAATCTTCGGCTGAAGCGCTAGATCCGGTGGATCTCCGGCCAGTCGCGCCCGCGAGATGCGATCCTGAATGATGTTGAAGGCCTCGACCATCACGCCGGTGATTCCCAGATGGGCCTCGCGGGGCGATTGCGGCGGGGTCGGCTCTGGAACGATTTCGTCATTGGCGTGAACGTCG
>JBNLDE010000149.1:0-1667 GCA_050304175.1 Zhengella sp.
GATGAAGGGCCCGATGAAAGGCGCGACCATCGGTCACGCGAAACAGCGCATCCGTGACGGCCGCTACATCGGCATCACGGAGCCGGGCATCATCGCCGCCGAGGCGCCCAATCCCATCGTCAACGCGCTGGTCATCATGCCGGACATGGAGAAGCGCCTGGAGGCGTTCGTGCGCGTCGGCCACGGGATCGTGGTATTCCCGGGCGGCGTAGGGACCGCGGAGGAGATCCTGTATCTGCTTGGCGTCCTGCTGCATCCGGACAACGCCTCGCAACCCATGCCGATGGTCATGACCGGCCCCGCATCGGCGGAGCCGTACTTCCGGCGGATCGACGACTTCGTCGGCCGGACACTGGGCCCGGAAGCCCAGCAGCGCTACTCCATCATCATCGACGATCCGGCCGGGGTCGCGCGCGAGATGGCGCGCGGGCTTGAAGCCGTGCACGAGTTCCGCAAGCGTCACGGAGACGCCTACTATTTCAACTGGCGGCTCGTCATCGACCGCAGTTTCCAGCAGCCATTCACCGCGACCCACGAATCCATGGCCGCGCTCGACCTCAACGAGGGGGCGGAGCCGCACCAGCTCGCCGCCAACCTGCGGCGCGCGTTTTCGGGCATCGTGTCCGGCAACGTCCGCGACGACACAGCTGTGGCCATCGAGGAGCACGGGCCTTTTGAAATCAACGGTTCGGCGAAGATCATGGCCCTGCTGGACGACCTGCTCACATCCTTCGTCGCACAGCGGCGCATGAAGATTGCCGCCGGAAGTTACAGGCCCTGCTACCGGGTCCTGAGCTGAATGTCGCGATCAGCGCCGCTGATTAAGTAAAAAGCGAGCGCAACTTATTGAAATAAAGAATAAAAACGCAATTCTGCATTGTGATGCAGTTCCTGTGCATGCGGACAGATTGAACATAGGATTAGTTTGAAAGGACTCTCCGAGCAAGCCGATGCCTGACAGCAAACACATGAGATGGGTGGACGACTACGCAACGGACGCGAAGTCGAAAGCCGACGAAGCGGAAACGACCGTCAACACGCCCGAACCGGCGGCGAACGATGCCGACGGCTGGCAGCAATACAGGCGCTGGATCACGAAGGCGCCTGCGCCCCGCGGTCGCCGGGTCGGCATCGACCCCTCGCTGTATACCTGGAAGGGCTACCGCAACTGGAGCGAGCAGGTGAAGCGAAACTGGACCGACGACGAGGACCAGACCTGAACCGCGGCTCCGGCAACATCGAGCAATGAAGAACGCCGACCTCGTGTCGGCGTTTTTCATTGCCGGCGAGCACGGCGTTTTGCACCTCGAATTGTGATCCCGTACGCCGCCGGAAACGGTACTGCGTCTGGTTTTCGCGCATTGTTCGTGAGCGCGCGAAAATTTCAAAAAAAGCTGTGATCTGCCTCACGGAGCAATATACTCCGCGCCCCTATAGTCGTCCCAACACTGTTGGTTGCCAATGGATCTGCAAAGACAGTATGTCAAGGAAGCACAAAGAAAACGAAGAGCCACTCGTTACGCTCAAGAACGAGTTTTCGCGGCAACGCTGGGAGATGTTCCATCGCGCAATCGCCCATGCCAAAGAGTGTAATCACGCGGCACTCGTCGAAGCCGATCTCGGTGTCGACGAAGGGAAGAGCGGCGCACCCTTCCTGACCATCGTGC
>JBNLDE010000150.1:0-29844 GCA_050304175.1 Zhengella sp.
GTCCTCCTGCATGTCCTTCGCGTAGGCCAGCGAAAGCCCCTTCATCACCATGATCAGGCCCATGAAGTGCCCGACGACCCGGCCAATCTTGCCGCGCACCAGTTCGGCGGCGTCCGGGTTCTTCTTCTGCGGCATGATCGAGGAGCCGGTGGAAAACGCGTCCGACAGGCGCACGAAGCCGAATTGCGGCGTCGACCAGATCACGATCTCCTCGGCGAGGCGCGACAGGTGCGTCGCGCAGATCGCCGCTAGCGACAGGAATTCGAGCGCGAAGTCGCGGTCCGACACGGTGTCGATGGAATTGCGGGTCGGCTCGCGGAAGCCGAGCGCCTTCGCCGTCATGTGGCGATCGATCGGGAAGCCGGTTCCGGCCAGCGCGGCGGCGCCCAACGGGCATTCATCCAGCCGCTCGATCGCGTCGGCAACCCGCGAGCGGTCGCGCGAAAACATCTCGACATAGGCCATGCAGTGATGGCCGAAGGTGACCGGCTGCGCCGTCTGCAGATGGGTGAAGCCCGGCATGACGGTGGCCGCGTGGCTCTCCGCCTTGTCGAGGAAGGCCTCGATCAGCCCCTTCAGCGCGGCCTGCGTCTGCTGCAGTTCGCGCTTGACCCAGAGGCGGAAATCGAGCGCCACCTGGTCGTTGCGCGAACGCGCGGTGTGCAGCCGTCCCGCCGCCGGGCCGACCAGTTCGGCCAGCCGGTTCTCGACATTCATGTGGATGTCTTCCAGCGCGGCGGAGAATTCGAAGGTGCCGGCCTCGATCTCTGACAGAATCGTGTCCAGCCCGTGAACGATCGTGTCGTGGTCTTCGCCCGAAATTATGCCAGTCTCGGCCAGCATGGCGGCATGGGCCTTGCTGCCGGCGATATCCTGGGCGTAGAGCTTGCGGTCGAAATCGATGGAGGCGTTGATGGCCTCCATGATCCGGTCGGGACCCGAGGCAAAACGTCCGCCCCACATCTGGTTGCTTGACTTGCTGTTACCCATGTAAACCGGACCCCGGAGTAGATTGAATGACTGACGAACGGAAATCGGCGGTGCCAAAACGGTTTGTCCTCGCGCTCGCACTCGCTGCCGCCGTCGCCGGTGCGTTGGCGATATACGTGAGGTATGCCTCCGATGGCAATGGCAGCGGGCAAATGGCGTCGTCGTGTCCCGTCAACAGCGCGCGCAGCGCGGCGATCGACGCCGCCGCCAGGGGCGAGGTGGCGGCGATGCAGGTGGCCGATCCGCAGCCGCTCGGCGACATCGCGTTTACCGGGCCGGACGGCAAGGCGATGACCGTCGCCGATTTCGCCGGCAAGACGGTGCTGCTCAATCTGTGGGCGACCTGGTGCGTGCCCTGCCGGCTGGAGATGCCGGCGCTCGACCGGCTGCAGCAGAGGATCGGCGGCGAGGAATTCGAGGTCGTCACCGTCAATATCGACACCGGCGACCTTTCCAAGCCGCGCAAGTTCCTCGACGAGATGAACATCCTGTCGCTGCCGCTCTATCACGACGCGTCGATGGGCGTGTTCAACGCGTTCAAGAAGCGGTCGCTGGCGCTCGGCCTGCCGGCCACGGTGCTGATCGACGCCGACGGCTGCCTGCTGGCGCATATCAACGGCCCGGCCGAATGGGACAGCGACGACGCCGTGAAGCTGATCGACGCGGCGCTGGGGTATGGGGAAGAGGGTACGAGCTAGGCTGAGCGCGCTATCTCCACCCCTTGCGGGGGAGAGTGAGAACCGTCTTGCGGAAAGCCAACGATTTGGCTTTCCGAGGTTCGAACGCCCGGAGCCATAGCGGAGGGCCATTCAACATCTTAGCGAAGCTAAGTGTTAGATTTTGCAAGAGGGGGGATCGATTTGGCAGATCATTGCCCTTTCCCCGCTGCCGCCAGGATTTCAGTGCAAACACCATCGATGTTGCGGATCACGTCGTCGTTCCAGAACCGCAGCACTGTGAAGCCAAGCTGACGAAAATGTGCATCGCGCCTGGCATCCGGCGCTGAATTCGCGTGCTGCCCACCATCGACTTCAACGATCAGTTTCGGATGGAAGCAGACGAAGTCGAGAATGTAACCGTCGAGCGGGTGTTGCCGACGGAAGGTCAGCCCTTCCAACTGGTTGCGGCGCAGGGTCTGCCAAAGAAGGTTTTCGGCCCTGGTCGCGTCGGCGCGCATGGCGCGGGCATTGTCGCGATGCCTGGCGGGCGGCCGGTAGCGCATCGATCCCCCCTCTTGCAATTTCTAGCACTTAGCTTCCGCTGCGCTCTAGCTAAGATACTGAAATTGCTTTCTCCCCCGCAAGGGGTGGAGATAGGTTGCGCGGCATCTCCGTCGCCGCTCCGCCAATTTTTTCCTCCCCTTTTTATCCACACTCCCCCAACCACCCTTATCCTTGGCCCCAGTTCCTTCCGCGGGATCGCTTCGTCGCGACGGCGGGATTGCGGGGAGGAACCGGCGCCTCCGGCAGCGGCCAAACGTCAGGCTGTTGCCCGGGGAGGCCGCGTTCAAGGGTTCCCCTGCGGGCATTACGACCCGTGCGTGCCGGACGGATGCACTTTAAAGGGGAGCAGGGGAGACGGGGAAAACCTTGGCTGGCCCCCGACGCGCAAGGTCCGAAAGGGCCTTGCAGATCCAGCTTCCTGGAAGCGGAACGGACGCGGACAGAAATCGCCGGGCGGCGATCCCCGGATCGCACATAGTTTGTTAGACGAGCGTGACGTGGATCGCCGTCTTCCCATCTCCCCCATGCGATACCGGGGGAGCGAACTTTGACAATGGCCAGACGGCGGAGACGCCGGGCGTGGCGCCGGTGAAACGCGGCCCTATCTCTCTCCCGCAAGGAAAGACGGGCGTCCGGGGCCGCCGCTCAGGCCGTCAGGCTGGCGGCGAGCAGCACGAGGCCAAGGACAAGGACGAGCAGCGCACCGAAGATCTCGATGGCGTCGTGGATGCGGTCGCCGATCACGCCGCCGCCGGCAAGCCGGACCGCGACATTCTTGGCGGTGACCGCCAGCGTGGCCAGCGCCGAGACGGTGATCGCGGTGCCGATCGACATGGCGAACACCGAGGCGACGCCGCCCCACCACAGCCCGTTGAGAAAGGCGAAGGTGAGCACGATCAGCGCGCCGGAGCAGGGCCGCAGGCCGACCGCGACGACCGCCGACCAGGCGTCGCGCCAGCGGAAACGGTCGCCCGACAGGGCGCCGGGATCGGGCATGTGGGCGTGGCCGCAGGTGTCGCAGACCTCGCCGTCGCCATGGTGGTGGTGATCGTGGTGATCGCCGTGCCCGGGGGCGTGGTGATGGCCGCCAACGAGCGCCGGGGCGGCGCGGCGCGGCAGCATGGACATGATCTTGCGCGCCAGCAGCCACAGGCCGAAGGCGGCGATCAGGGCATAGCTGGCGATTTCGAGCGTCCATGTGGCGTTGGTCTGGTTGATCGCCGTGCCGCGCAGGAACAGGAAGATGGCGCCGATCAGCAGGATCGCGGTGACGCCCTGCAACAGCGCGGACAGGAAAGACAGCATGACACCGCGCCGCAGCGCCACCTCGTTGGCGACCATGTAGGAGGTGATGACCGCCTTGCCGTGGCCGGGACCGGCGGCATGGAAAATGCCGTAGGCGAACGAGATGCCGACAAGTAGCCAGGCGGCGGCCGGGTCCTGGCGCATGTCGCGCAGCGAACCGGTCAGCAGCTTGTAGAACGCCTGCTGCTGGTGGTTGATCCAGGCCATCCAGCTGCCGAACAGGCCGGACGGCACCGTGGGCTCGGCGGCGCCGATGCCAAGGGAGGACTGGGCGTGGGCGGCCTGGGCGGCGAGCAGGACCGCCAGCGCCGCGAGCGCGGCCGCCGCCAGGACGATCCTGTGCGGAACTCGCTCAGCCCCTGGCATTGCAGTCCAGCTCCAGGCGGGTGGCGAATATGCCCGACAACTGGCTCATGTCGGTGGTCTGGTAGAAATACTCGTCGAGCTTGGCGGCGTTCTTGGTCACCAGCTCGTCAGGATCGGGGCGCACGACCTTGCGCGTGCAGTAAGGCGGCATGGCGTCGGACACCATGTCGGTGTCGTTGACGAAGTCGATCGCGGTGTAGAAGGTCGGGTCGTAGACGGCGAATTGCAGCTTGCCCTTGAGCGGCAGCGGCTGTTTCAGCTTCGATTCGAACAGCAGGACGAGCCGGTTGTCCTGCATCTGCGCGACGATGAATTCCGGCGGCAGGGTGTCGATGTCGAAGCCGTCCTGGAGGACGGTCTGGAAATAGTCGTATTCGGCGAGAGACGCGGTGACGGTCTTGGAGACATCGGCCAGTTCGTCGTCATCGAGCGCATTGTCGGCATTCTTGTCGAACTCGACGAGCACGGTCGCGGAGAAGATGTCGTCGAAGCGCCAGACATGCTGAAGCGCCGTGACGCCGTCGGCGCCGATCTCCAGGTCCAGCCTGGCCTCGGCCCAGACATGGGGATGGGCCATCGCCGGCGCCGGCGCGAAAAGCGCTGTGGCGCACAGGCCCGCTGCAATCCTGGACATGCCGGCCATTTGCGCCCGTCTCCCTATTTCCGGTTCGAAGCTGATGCCTGCCGATCGCGGCCAAATTTCGGCAGGCGTCTACGCCGCGGCGTTGTGGTGATCCTTGAACCAGGCCGCCAGGTAATCGACGAACACCCGCACCTTGACCGGCAGATAGCGGCGATGCGGATAGACCGCGAAAATACCGCTGCCGCCGGGAATCCAATCGTCGAGGACCGGGACCAGCCGGCCCGCGGCCAGATCGTCGGCGATGATGAATTCCGGGATGATGGCAAAGCCGAGATGGCTGAGGCAGGCGGCGCGCGCGACCTGCGGGCTGTTGACCTCGATCGGGCCGGACACCGAGACCGCGGTGGTTTCGCCGTCGGGACCCTTGAACGGCCAGTTGGTCAGCCAGCGGCCATTGGTGTCGGAGATGCATGGCTTGCCGATCAGGTCCTGCGGCTTCTCGGGCCGGCCGTAGCGCTCGATCGTCTCCGGCGTGGCGCAGGCGCGCACGGTGAACTCGGACAGTTTGCGGGCGATCAGCGATGAGCTTTCCAGCCGGGCGATGCGGATCGCCAGGTCGTAGCCTTCCTCGACGAGGTCGACGAAACGGTCATCGAGATAGATGTCGAGCACGATGTCGGGGTGATCGCGGGCAAAGTCGATCAGCGACTGGCCGATATGGGCATCGGCGAACGAACGCGGCGCCGTGAGGCGGATGCGGCCCTTGACGTCGCCCGCCGATTCGCGAACCGATTCCTGGAGGCTGTCGATCTCGCGGATGATCTCGCTGGCGCGCTTGTAATAGTCGTGGCCGGCTCCGGTGAGCGAGAACTGGCGGGTCGTGCGGTTGAGCAGCCGCGCGCCGAGTTCGTCCTCGAGCTCGCGGACATATTTCGACAGCAACGCCTTGGAGCGGCCGACCTTGCGCGCGGCCGCCGAAAAACCCTCCGCCTCGACGACGTCGATGAAGGCGCGCATGCGGGTCAAGGTGTCCATTCGATCCGTTCTCCGGTGTCAGGCCTGCAGGACGCGGCGGGCGAGCGCGATCAGTTGGCGGTCGGTGTTGGCGGGACCCATCAGCGAAATGCCGAAAGGCGCGCCGCCGACGGAACCGAGCGGAATGTTGATCTGGGGATCGCCGAGGAAGCCGGCAAGGCTGGTCATTTTCAGCGACCTGAGTGCGTAGGCGTCGAGTTGCTCGGTGGTCCACGCCTTCAGCGGCGCAGCGCCCGGCGTGGTCGGCAGGATGACCAGGCCGTCGGCGCCAAGCGCTTCGGAGAATTGGCGCCGGAATACCTCGCGCCTGTCTTGGGCCGCGCGCATCTCGGACGCAGTGATGGCGCGGGCGTATTCGAGTCGCCGGCGAACCAGCGGGTCGAGTTCGCCGCCCTGGCGCGTAACGAAGTCGCCATGCGCCTGCCAGGCCTCGAAGCCCTGGATCGGACGAAAAGCTGCGAACACCTCGTCCATGTCGACAGGCATCGGCAATGGCGCCGCCGAGACGCCAAGCCGTTCCTGAACCGTGGCGACCATCGCTTCGTAGGCCTCGCGCTCCTGGTCGCCCAGCAACAGCGCTTCGACAGAGGGGAGGCGCCAGGCGCGGGCGAGGGCAGTGTCGTGGGGGTCCTCGCCGAGAAGGACTTCGCCGACTTTTTCGTAGAGCGCTGCATCGCGGGCGAACCAGCCGAATGTGTCGAAGCTCGGCGACAAGGGCATGGTGTTGTCGAGGGGAATGCGATCCTGCGTGGTGCGCAGACCGATCAAGCCGCAGAAGCAGGCCGGTGCGCGGATCGAGCTGTTGGTGTCGGAACCGACCGCAATGTCGGCAAGGCCGCCTGCGACGGCCGCTGCGGAGCCCGACGACGAGCCGCCGGTGACGCGGTCAGGTGCCTTCGGGTTCACCGCGCTAGGAAAATGCGCGTTGATGCCGATCATGGAATAGGCGAATTCCTCGGTCTGCGTCTTGCCGACGAAACGGGCGCCCGCGTCGAGCAACTGCTGCACGGCGCTTGCCGTGCGGGCCGCCGGCACCGCCTGGCGCTCCCAGGCCGGATTGCCGCGCCCAGTCGGGTAACCGGCGACGTCGAAGATGTCCTTCACAGCGAGGGTCGTGCCAGCCAGCGGTCCATTTCCGGCCGAGTGGACCGGAATGCCCGGATAGTCGAGAAAGGCGTTAAGCGGGTCGCGGGTGGAGACCATCGTTCATCCTGTGTGGACACCGAGCAACAGATTGTTCGATCTATCGTTATTTTCAACCGGGATGCAATTTTTGTTTGCGTCTGGAGGTGATCGGCCCTATATCGCGCTTGCCCAAAGTCGCACGTGCCTGTGGGTGTCCGCCGATCCCCCGACAAGGTGGGGGACACGGTATGGTACCCGGAGCTAACCCCTCCGGTCGTTTATCCGGCCAACCGGAAAAACGAGGACATCTTGAAGCAACGACGGTGCGGGCCTTTCTGGTGTCTGCCGGCTGTCCACAAGCCGGGGTTACTGAAGAGGCACACCTTCATTGCCGGATGTGCGGACGGGTTTCCCATCCAATCTGTAAGGCAGACAAAGCGAGCATTGTCCCACGGGGCCATGCTCATCGCCGCATGCGGCAAGGTTTGGTTCCGGGTCTCCACCGGCTGGTTCCACGCTGCGTACGCATGCCTTTGTCCATACGCTGTTCGGTCCAGGAATATGACCGGACTGCTGCTTTGGCGGCTCCGGCCGCATGGGAGATGCCCGATGGCAACGCAACGCATTGTCGATTTCCTCGCCACCCGACGTCCCGACGGTCCGTGCCTGATCGTCGATCTCGATGTCGTCCAGGACAATTACCGGGCCTTTGAAAAGGCGCTGCCGGACAGCCGTATCTTATATGCCGTCAAGGCCACTCCTGCGCCGGAGATTCTGCGCCTGCTCGCCTCGATGGGCTCGAACTTCGATTGCGCTTCGTTTGCCGAAATCGAGATGGCGATGAATGCCGGCGCGACGCCGGACCGCATCTCCTACGGTAACACGATCAAGAAAGAGCGTGACATCGCGCGCGCCCACGACCTGGGAATCTCGCTCTTCGCTGTCGCTTGCGCGGAAGAGGTCGAGAAGGTTGCGCGCGCCGCGCCCGGCGCCAAGGTGTTCTGCCGCGTGTTGACCGACGGTGAAGGCGCCGAATGGCCGCTGTCGCGCAAGTTCGGCTGCGTGCCGCAGATGGCGGTCGACGTGCTGGTCTTCGCGCACCAACTCGGCCTCGAAGCCCACGGCGTGTCGTTCCATGTCGGCTCGCAGCAGACCGATCTTGCGGCCTGGGACCGGGCGCTGGGCGACGCGCACCGCGTTTTCGCTTCGCTCGCCAAGCAGGGCATCCATCTCAAGATGGTCAATATGGGCGGCGGATTTCCGACCCGTTACCTGCGCGATGTTCCGGAAGCTCAGGCCTATGGCCAGGCGATCTTCGGCGCACTGCGCAAGCATTTCGGCAACCGTATCCCCGAGACCATCATAGAGCCGGGCCGCGGCATGGTCGGCAATGCCGGCGTAATCAAGACCGAAGTCGTGCTGGTGTCGAAGAAGGCGGACAACGACAATGTGCGCTGGGTCTTTCTCGACATCGGCAAGTTCGGCGGTCTCGCCGAGACGATGGACGAGGCGATCCGCTACCCGATCGTCACCCCCCGCGACGGCGACGAGATGGAGCCATGCGTGCTCGCCGGGCCGACCTGCGATTCCGCGGATGTGCTCTACGAGAAGACGCCTTACCCGCTGCCGATCTCGCTGACCGTTGGCGACGAGCTGCTGATCGAGGGTACGGGTGCCTACACCACGACCTACGCCTCGGTCGCCTTCAACGGCTTCGAACCGCTCCGATCCTACGTGATCTGAGCGGGCGACCGCTCGGATCACTCCTGCCGCCGGCGAACGGTTCGCCGGCGGGGGGAAATTCGCCCTTGGGGGAACTCCGAATTCCAGGATCAGAATAATGATCGAAGCCGCCAACCTGAACATATTTGCCTTCGCCATCGGAACCGAAACCGCGGATGACATCGCCGCGCGCGACCGGTTGCTGGACCGCGCCATGGGCGCGCGCTGGCGGCGAAAGGCGTCGGAGAAGCTGCGGCGCGGCCGCCTTCCGGCCGACGGGCTGGCCTTTATCGCGCGCGACGATGCCGGGACGGTTGTCGGCACGGTCCGGCTGTGGAACGTCGCGGCCGGCGAATGCGCTGCCCTGTTGCTCGGGCCGCTGGCCGTTGACCCCGCCCTGAAAAGCGCGGGGATCGGCTCGGCGCTGATGCGCCATGCGATCGCGGAAGCCGCGCGGCTCGGCCACGGCGCGGTGCTGCTGATGGGTGATGCGCCCTATTACGGACGGTTCGGATTTGAAGCTGGCAAAACGTCCGGTCTCGCCATGCCCGGGCCGTACGAGCCGCACCGTTTCCTGGCGCTGGAGCTGAAGTCGGGCGCCCTGGACGGTGCCTCCGGCGTGCTCAGGGCTACCGGCCGGAAACCGACCCAGACCGGACTGCGGCTCGCCGCCTGAATTCAGTTTCAGTTAAAAAGAAAAGCCCGGGCCGCATCAGGGTCCGGGCTTCTCTTGATACCGCGCCAGGGAGGAGCTGGCCGCGGCGAAACTTTTCGGTGTTCAGAGCACCTGGCTCAGCGCCATGGCGACCGACATGTCGCCATCGACCTTGAGCTTGCCCTGCATGAAGGCGGAGGTCGCATCAAGATCGCCGGCGATGATTGCTTCGAAATCGTCCTTGTCGAGCGAGATCGTGCATTCGGTGTCAGCATCGGCGGTCGAAATCGACGTCCCGTCGATGACGAGTACTTCGCCGGCGCCGCAATCGAACTTGACCGAGCGCGAGAAGCCGGAAGCTTCAACCTGGTCCTTCATCTTGGCGGCAATTTCGTCCATGGTCATAATGCGTATCTCCTCAGGGTGCTCTCAGAATCAATCGATTTCCGCCACCCTGCCATGCATTGACGTTTACGTCAACGTGAATTAGCGTCGAGCAGGCTTTTGGGAGGAGAAGCGATGCTGTTTACACCTGAACATGAAGAGCTGCGCCGCACGGTCGCGAAATTCGTCGAATCCGAGATCAACCCGCATGTCGACGAATGGGAGGCGGACGAGGAGTTCCCCTCTCACGAGGTGTTCAAGAAGCTGGGCGATCTAGGCCTGCTGGGCATCAAGTACGATCCGGATTATGGCGGGCTCGGACTCGACTTTTCCTATTCGATGGTGATGGCCGAGGAGACTGGCCTGATCAATTGCGGCGGCGTACCGATGGCGATCGGCGTGCAGACCGACATGTGCACGCCGGCGCTCAACCGCTTCGGCTCGCCGGAACTGAAGCGCGATTTCCTGGCACCCGCAATCGCCGGTGACTTGGTCGGCTGCATTGGTGTGTCGGAGCCTGGCGGCGGCTCGGACGTGGCGGCAGTGAAAACGACCGCGAAGAAGGATGGCGGCGACTATGTCATCTCTGGCACCAAGATGTGGATCACCAACGGCATGAAGGCGGACTGGTGCTGCGTGCTCGCCAACACATCCGACGGCCCGGTCCACCGCAACAAGTCGCTGATCATGGTGCCGATGGACGCGAAAGGTGTCGAGCGGCAGAAAATCCACAAGATCGGGATGAATTCGTCGGATACGGCGCAGCTGTTTTTCGATGAGGTGCGGGTGCCGCAGACGAACCTGATCGGCCAGGAAGGGATGGGCTTCACCTATCAGATGCTACAGTTTCAGGAGGAGCGGCTGTGGGCGGCGCTGAATGCGCTGAAGGGGCTCGACCGATTGATCGACCTGACCATCGAATACACCCGCGAGCGCAAGACTTTCGGCCAGCCGATCCTGGACAACCAGGTGGTTCATTTCCGCCTGGCAGAGCTCAGGACCGAGGTGGAATTGCTGCGCGCGCTGTCTTGGTCGGCGGTCGAGCAGTATATCTCGGGAAAGGATGTCACACGCCTCGCCTCGATGGCCAAGCTCAAGGCCGGGCGCCTGATGCGCGAAGTCGCCGACTCGTGCCTGCAGTACTGGGGCGGCATGGGCTACACTTGGGACAATCCGGTGAGCCGGTTTTTCCGCGACGGTCGCCTCGGTTCGATCGGCGGCGGCGCCGACGAGATCATGCTCGGCATCATCTGCAAGCTGGAAGGCACGCTGCCGGGAACGTCGAACAGGTAGGAGACACCGGTCAGGCCAGCCGGTACAGGATCGGCATCGCCGTTGTCCGGTTCGCGGCGAAATGCCTGAGTACGTAGGACCGGAACGACGATTGGAAAATCAACCTGGGGACGATGTCACGCAGGCGGTCCCAGCGGCAATGGTTGATCACCGTATAGGGGACGTCCTTGCTCTCGGGCAGGAGCAGGGTCGAATTGTCGAGGCCGGTGCGGTCCTGGAACCAACCCGCGGTGTACTCCCAGACGGCCAGGTTCTGTGCACGGCTCGCCGCTGCAAAGAAGTTGAACAGAAACACGCCGTCGCGGGTGTGATCGACCGGCGCGATCCGCCTGGCGTTTTCCGCCACCAGGAGCAGATAACCGTCGCAGTCGGCGTCGAAACTGCCTGCCTGCGACTTGAAGGCCTCGTCCGCCGTCAGTTTGTCAGCGGCCGCCTTGTCGGACAGCGCGACGAGCAGCACCACGTCGTAACGCGCATCGGGAATGTCGACGTCCGTTGCATAGGCCTGTTCGCGACCGGGCGGAATCACCAGTGCCTTGAAAACCGTCGCCTCAACCACATCCTCGCGACCGCGCAACTCGCCCGCCCACGCCTTCATCCGCGCGAGTACACGTTTCTTGCGGCCGCTTTCGAGCCAGAACAGCAGTCCGGGACGCCTGTCGACCTCGAGCGCGAGCAACACGAAGCCGTGTTTACTTGGTTCCATCAGATTGACCTTCGGAAACGCGCCTGAATTCGGCAGAACGACCAGTTCATCGTTTTCGGCCATTGGTCCCCTCCCGCATTTTACTTTCCGAAATACTCGCAGCGCAGCATCGCGGGCAAGTGCGGCGATGACAAGGTCGGGAACAAGATCTCTGCGCCGGCGTCTTCAGCTCGCCCAGGGACCGTGAAAGTCGCCGTCGCGATCCAGCCGCCTGAAACCGTGCAGTCCGAAGAAGTCGCGCTGCCCCTGGATCAGGTTTGCGGTGGAGCGGGCCATGCAGAGCTGGTCGAACCACGCCAGACCGGCCGACAGTGCCGGAACCGCGTGGCCGTGGCCAATCGCATCCACGACCGTTGCACGAAGCGCGCCGATGTTCGTTGCTACAAGCGCCGCGAAATGGTTGTCGAAAACGAGGTTGCCGGAGCTGTGCTCCAGCGCCGAGGCCATGTCGTCGAGCATAGCCGAGCGGATGATGCAGCCGGCGCGCCAGATGCGCGCGATCTCGGCCAGCGGCATGTTCCAGCCAAAGCTTTCCGAGGCCTGCGCCAACATGGCAAAGCCTTGTGCGTAACAAAGGATCTTGCCGGTCAGCAGGGCGGTTTCGAGCGCATCCTCGTTCGCGGCTCCCGCGAACGGCTGGGCGGCGCGGCCAAATCGTGTTTCGCCCTGCGAGCGCATATCCAGGCGGGCCGACATGTTGCGCGCGCCGACCGCCGCCTCGATCACCGGTACAGGTGCGCCCAAATGCTGCGATTCCACAACGGTCCAGCGTCCGGTGCCCTTTTGCCCCGCGGCGTCGAGTATGACGTCGAGCAATGGCTTTCCGGTGTCCGCGTCCACGGTCGATGCGACACGTGCCGTGATCTCGACCAGGTAGGACTGCAGATTGCCCTCGTTCCACCGGGCAAACAACTGGCCGATCGCGCCCGCGGCCCAGTCATGGCCATCGCGCAGCAAGCCGTAGATTTCCGCGATCATCTGCATATCGGCATATTCGATGCCGTTGTGCACCATCTTGACGAAATGGCCGGCACCGGCCTCACCCAGCCAGGCGGCGCAAGGCGTGCCGTCGCTGTGCTTGGCGGATATCGCGATCAGCAATTCTTCAAGTTCGGACCAGACATCCCTCGGTCCGCCGGCCATGATTGACGGGCCGTGGCGCGCGCCTTCCTCGCCGCCGGAAACGCCGACGCCGAGGAACCGCCAGGGCTTGCCCTCGGCCAGCGCGGCCCGCCGGTTCGTGTCGTGAAAATTGGCATTGCCACAATCGACGATGATGTCGTTCTCGTCGAGCAGCGGTTCCAGCATGGCTATCTGTTCGTCGACGACCGGGCCGGCGGGAACCATCAGGATGATCTTGCGCGGTCGCGACAACGCGGAAACGAATTCAGCCATGCCGGTTGTCGCCGTGATCTGCTCCGCGAGGGCGCCGGCACCGTCGGCGAAAGTCACGGTTTTTTCGGCGGTGCGATTGTAGACCGCGATGGAATAGCCCTTCTCGGCAATGTTGAGCGCCAGCGCCGCGCCCATGGTTCCTAGACCGATCAGGCCGACATAGGATTCCTTGTTGCTCACGGCTTCACGGCTCCCACGCGATTGAGGATAATCGAGTAGACGCTTGTCGTCGCGGTGATGAAAAGCTGGTGCTTGGCGCGTCCGCCAAAACAAACGTTGGAAACAAGTTCCGGTATGAGAATCTTGCCGAGCAGCACACCGTCCGGATTGATGCAATGCACGCCGTCCGCCGCCGATGACCAGATGTTTCCGTCGGTGTCGAGGCGGAACCCATCCGCACATCCCGGGCTGATGATGTGAAAAACGCCGCCGCCGGACAGCTTACCCCCGCCATCACAATCAAAAACGCGAATATGCTGCGGATCCGATTCAAACATGCGGCCCGTGTCGGCGATATAGAGCCGCGTTTCGTCCGGTGAGAACGCCAGCCCGTTCGGGCAGTTGAAATCGGTGGCAACGGCTTCGATGGAGCCGTCTGCCGGATCCACCCTGTAGACATTGCAGGGCAGTTCCTGTTCGCTTCGGTACCCTTCGTAGTTTGTCCTGATCCCGTAATGGGGATCGGTAAACCAAATCGTTCCATCCGATTTCACGACGACATCGTTGGGCGAGTTCAGGCATTTCCCCTGATAGCTGTCAGCGATAACGGTGATCGACCCGTCGAGTTCGGTGCGCGTGACGCGGCGCGTGCCATGCTCGCAGGAAACAAGCCGCCCCTCGCGGTCGCGCGTATGCCCATTGGAGTAGTTCGACGGCTGGCGGTAGGTGCCGATGCCGACGCCGGGCGTCCATCGCAGGATCCTGTTGTTGGGTATGTCGGAAAACAGCAGACAGCCGGCATCGCCGAACCAAACCGGTCCCTCGGTCCAGTCGAAGCCGGTGGCCAGCTGCTTCACCGGCGCATTTCCTATCACGAAGGTTTTGAATTCGGGTTCGATGGCCTCAAAGAAACTCACGAGAAGGCACCTTTGTTCGCGTTTTCGTATGATGTTATCGATATCATAACCGATCCGAATGCGAGGGCAATATTTTGCGACCGATTGAAACACGAAAGGTCATGACGCACAAAGCGGTATCGGCGATGTTCGCCGCGGCAACCGGAGGCGCGGTTTCAGGGTGATCCTGGCGGTTTGCTAGCTGAACGCCAATTGCACTTTCATCGCACGCGAGCGATCGCTGGCCAGATCGAAAGCCGCGACGGCCTCTTCGAGGTTGAGCGAATGTGAAATCAGTGGCCGGACGTCGATGGTTCCGGCCTGCATCAGGCGCACGGCCATCGGGAATTCCTCGTGGAAACGGAATGAGCCGCGCAGATCGATTTCCTTTGCTGTCATCGCTTGTACCGGCAAGGTCATGTCGCCGCCCAGGCCCAACTGCATGATGACAGCGCGCGGCCGCAGGGCCGGAATCGCGCCGGCGAGCGCCGGAGTGGCGCCGGAACACTCGTAGAGGATGTCGAAATAGCCCTTTCCCGATGCGTAGGGCATGAGCGCATCGGGGTCGGTTCCGGTATTGATAACCCGGTCCGCTCCGGCTTTCAGCGCAAAGGAGAGGGCTGCGTCCGAGAGGTCGGTCACCACGATCTCGGCAGCCCCCGCCGCTCTCGCGGCAAGAACGCACAAGGCGCCGATCGGCCCGGATCCGGTGACAAGGACCCGTTTGCCAAGAATTTCGCCGGCGCGGCGGGTCGCGTGGAGGGCGACCGACAGGGGTTCGGCCATCGCGGCCTGGGCGGCCGACAGTCCGACCGCCTTCACACACTGACTTTCCATCGCGACCAGGTTTTCGCGGAATGCGCCCTGGATGTGCGGAAAGGGCATGGCTGACCCATAGAAGCGCATGTTCTCACAATGGTTGCGCAAACCCTGCGCGCAGTAGGCGCAGTGGCCGCACGGGCGTGACGGAGAAACGGCAACGAGATCGCCGATGGCGAGCGTTTCGACACCCTCGCCGAGCGCTGTGACATGCCCGGCGACTTCATGGCCGAGGATCATCGGCTCTTTCAGGCGAACCGATCCGAAGCCGCCGTGGTTGTAGTAATGCAGGTCCGATCCGCAGATGCCGCCGACCGCGAGTTCGATGGCGACTTCGCCTCGACCGGGGTTTTCCAGCGGACGATCCTCGATACGGAGATCCTTGGCGTCGTGGATGACGATGGCACGCATAGAATGGCCTCACAGAACGGGCGTCAAAAGGGACTGACCGGAAAAATGGGCAGTCAGGTTATCACGCATCCAAGCCCGCCGCATCGAAGCCGGCACCGTAGACTCTGACGATCTCGAGCTTCGGCAGCATATCGATCGTGGCGCGCTCCGCGCCCAATTCGCCGCGTGTTGCAATTCCGCGAATGTCCGCCGCGACGGCAGCCAGGAAGGCTTTCTTGTTGTCGGCCTCGAAGTAACGGTGCATCGCGAACGCTGCGTCCAGCGGTTGTTGATTCCACTCGGGGCAAGGGCCGACCCGCAGCAATTCTATCAGCCCGCACCTCCGCCCCGCCTTTCGATTTCCGATATTGACCATGTTATCGATAACATATAGGCATGAAAAAGGGCGAAGTCGATAGGAATTTTGGAGTTTTCAAGATGGCTGATCTGGACCTGTTCGACCTGAGCGGACGCATTGCTCTGGTGACCGGTTCTTCGCAGGGGATTGGCTTTGCGCTGGCAAAAGGCTTGGCAAAGGCCGGTGCAACGCTTGTCCTCAACGGCCGCGACGAGGCAAAGCTCGCCGAGGCCGCCGCCGTGCTGGCGGAGACCGGCGCAACCGTCCATCAGCTGCCGTTCGACGTGACCGACCACGAAGCCGCACGCAATGCCGTGGATGGATTCGAAACCTCGGTCGGCGCCATCGAGATTTGCGTCAACAATGCCGGAATGCAGCATCGGGCGCCCCTGGAGGAATTTCCGGCCGAGGCTTTCGAACGGTTGATGCGCACAAACGTCGCTTCGGTGTTTCACGTCGGGCAAGCCGTGGCGCGCCACATGATCGGGCGCCGACGCGGAAAGATCATCAATATCGCATCTGTGCAAACCGCGCTCGCCCGCCCTTCCATTGCGCCATACACGGCAACCAAGGGCGCCGTCGGCAACCTGACAAAAGGCATGGCCACCGATTGGGCGAAATACGGGCTGCAGTGTAACGCCATCGCGCCGGGTTATTTCGACACGCCTTTGAACGCAGCGCTCGTCGCCGATCCCGACTTCAGTGCCTGGCTCGAAAAACGGACCCCGGCGGGGCGCTGGGGCCGGGTGGAGGAACTGGTCGGCGCCTGCATCTTCCTCGCGTCAGACGCCTCTGCTTTCGTCAACGGCCACACGCTCTATGTCGATGGCGGCATTACGGTATCGCTCTGACATGAGCGCCAAAGTTGTCATCATGGGTGTTGCCGGTTGCGGCAAGACCAGCGTTGGCGAAGGGTTGCAGATGCTGACCGGTGTTCCGTTCCTCGACGGGGATACGCTGCATCCGAAGACCAATATCGAGAAAATGGCTTCCGGTACGCCGCTTACCGACGACGACCGCTGGCCGTGGCTTGAAGCGGTAGGCCGCCGTTTTGCCGGAAGCCCCGGGCCTTTGGTGATCGGGTGTTCAGCGCTCAAGCGGGCGTATCGCGATCATATTATCCGCTATGCAGGCGGTCCGGTGGCCTTCATTCATCTGGCCGGAACGCGCGACGAGATCGGCCGACGGATGAAGAACCGGTCTGGTCATTTTATGCCGGTGGCGCTTCTCGACAGCCAGTTCGCCACGCTCGAACCACCGGGAGATGACGAGAACGCCATATCGATCGACATAAACCAGCCACTCGAGACGATTGTCGCAGCGGCGGCAGAGTTCCTTGGAGGAGTACGCGATGAGTGAACACATCGCCCTGATCGGCGCGGGCCCGGGCGGTGAAGACCAGGCGGCACTGACGGGATTCTTCGATGGTCGTATCCGTCACCACGTAACCGGAGCAAATCATATGCGGTCTGACAGGACTGGAGCCCGATTGACTGATCGCGGCCCGCCTTCGGAATATCCGATGCCCGCTGCGTCGAAAAAGCAACCCGCGGTCCCACTGTAACCTGCCGGAGTGAAAATGAAATCGAGCCCCGCCAAAGCGCCGACGATGTCGGATGTAGCGCGCGAAGCCGGCGTGTCCCCCATGACGGTGTCACGGGCGTTCAAGGAAGACGCCTATGTGAATCCCGAAACAAGAAAGGCCATCATGGAAGCGGCCGACCGGCTAGGCTATGTCATGAACAGCACCGCGGCCGGGCTGTCGTCGCAGAAGACGGGATTTATCGCGGTCACCATTCCTTCGATCAACAATGCCAATTTCGCCGATACGGTCCGCGGACTGACCGACGGATTGCGGGAAAGCCGCCTTCAGGTTCTTCTCGGCTACACCAATTATGACGTGAATGAAGAAGAACGGCTGGTTCGCCAGCTTCTTACCAGGCGTCCCGAGGCGATCGTGCTTACCGGCGGCGTTCACACGGATTCCTGCCGGCGGATGCTGGAAAACGCAGGTATCCCGGTCATCGAAACATGGGACATACCCGAAAAGCCGATTGACCGGGTTGTCGGATTTTCCAATGCGCGTGCCGCGGGCCTGCTCGTCGGGCATTTGGTGTCGACCGGCCGGAAAAGGATCGCATTCCTTGGCGGCGACACCAGTCGCGACACGAGGGGTCTCGACCGCCGCCGCGGATTCATCCACGAAATGGAGCGCCGGTCACTCGATGCCACGAGGCTTGTCGAGGTGGGACTTCCGCCGATTTCCATGCGTGAGGGCGCAGATGCCCTTGCCCGGCTTTTGCAGCAATGGCCCGACACGGAGGCGGTGGTCTGCGTGTCGGATTTAGCCGCGTTCGGTGCGCTCACTGAGTGCCAACGCCGTGGAATTGACGTCCCGGGCCAGATCGCCATCGCCGGTTTTGGCGCCTACGAGATATCCGACATCTGCGTACCGCCGATCACGACTGTCGACCCGCATTGCCAGCAGATCGGTCAACTGGCGGCGCAGACCATACGGCTGGCACTGAAGGACCGTCCCGTGGGCGAGCATGCCGACCTCAGGTTGATCGAGCCCGAAGTTCTGCCAAGGGCATCGACCGCGGTCTAGCTGGCTTATGGAACTACCGGATCCGGTCCAACAGAGCTGATGGAGAGACGGCGATTCCTTCGGCGGCTTCTGCCTGTCGCACCATGGTGACTATCCGCTCGGCAAGAGGCGCCGCCTCGCCATGTGCGGCAGCGAGGCGGAGGATCTCGCCTTGCAGCGCGGCGATTTCCGTTTTGCGGCCCTGCGCCAGGTCCAGAGCCATCGAACTCCGGGCATGCGGATCGACGGCGAGCATCGACCGGGCAATCAGCTGGAACAATGGTGTCGGTAGCCGCAGGATCGGAGGCAGCCAGGACGGAGGAACCGGTGTCGGCGTCTTGGCGTCGATTTGCGCCGCGGCAAGCACGCGTAGCGCTTCGTCCATCTGCGCTGCCATCACCTTGCGCCAGCCCCGGTCGAGCAGCATCTCGCGCACGGTCCGGCCCGACAGCGCATTTATCGCATTGTTGAGGTTGATCAGCAATTTGCCCCACTGGATCGCGGCGATCCGCCCGCTTTCGCGAACGGCGAGGCCCGGTACCGAGAGAAGCTTGCCGAGATCACCCGGCCCCGCTTCGATTATGATTTCTCCCGACGTCGAACGATGGAACCGACCGCCACCCATCGGCACGACGTTGAACTCGACAACGCCAGCACGAACGTCGTGCTTCGGCAGGGCCTCGCGGAGCGTATCGGCATTGCGAACGCCATTTTGCAGGCTGATCACACTGGCGCTCGCGGGTGCGTACTCGGCGATCAGCGTCCCCATTTCGCTGGTGGCGCCGCTCTTGACGCAGACGAGGATCAGTGCGGCGTTCGCCAGCATATCGGGCGATGTACCGGCGTCCATCACGGAGGCCTTCAACTCCAGCCCGGAAAGATCCGTGAGCCGCAAGCCGTGTTCTGCGATCTCGTCCATTGTTCGCTGGCGGCCCAGGAACGCGACCTCGTGTCCGGCGGCGGCCAGAAGGCCGCCGACAAAACAGCCGATCGCACCGGCCCCGGCCACCACGATTCTCGGCTTGTCCATGATGCGCTCCATGCATAGTCCGCGAAAACTGCCTACCCGGCATCGGCCGCAAAAGGCGGCGGGCTGCGATTGGGAGCCCCGCCGCCGATTTTCCGCGCCATAATCAATCCTTGCGGGAGAACTTCAAGTCTCGCCAGCATCAGCGAGTCGGGATTCCATCGCCGCACAGATCGGCGAGCCACCATCCGAAGGCGGTCACCCGGGCCTCGCTTGACCGCGCAACCGTTGCCGTCTTTACGGCGCTGGTGTATCTTTTGGACAGAAAGGCTGCCGACAGGTAGCCGGCACCGACGTAAGTCGGTCTGACCCGACATCGCCGCGCCGGGACCTTTAATGGTCAGCCTGTTCGCGCCGCTGGCGATGCGGTCCAACGAACCAGCCGGAATCGCGGATGCCGCAGCGCTTGACCTGAGGAGGCAAGACCATGGCTATCGCGATGACCATGCATGAATATCTGGATGACAATCACATTCCCTTTGATGTGACCCGTCACAAGAAAACCAGCAACTCCACGATGACCGCAAGGGCGAGCCATGTTCCGGGGCCGGAACTCGCCAAAGGCGTGGTGCTGAAATGGGACGGCAGCTACGTCCTGGCCGTACTGCCGGCGTCGCGGCAGGTCGATATCGCGAAGATCAACAAGATCATGGGGAGCAAATGCCGGCTGGCCACCGAGGACGAGGCGAGCCAATTGTTCCCCGATTGCGAGCCGGGCGCCATCCCGATCCTTGGCGTGCCCTACAGGGTGGCCTGCCTGGTCGACGAATCGCTCGAGGAGCGGGACGACATCTATTTCGACGGCGGTGACCATCGCAACCTTGTCCACATCAGCGGCGAAGAATTCGGCCGGCTGATGTACGGCATTCCGCACGCCTCGATCAGCGGATAGGTTTCGCGATCACTGCCGGACTTGGCAGCGGGCCGGATTACCGATCGCGTACATCCGGTCAGTAGGCGATGACACGGCTGACATGTCTGGTGGACGTGTCGATTGTGCGGACCCAGCAGCTCGTGGAATGGGCCGGGTCATGGTAGAGGCGTACGGTCGTCCGGTCTTCGCGATGTGAAAATCGCGTTGGCGCAATCGAGCGCCAGGCCGCCATAGTCTTGGCCTGAACACCGTTGTGGCGCGCCACCGGGCACCAAACGGCCGGTTTTGCGGATGCCACCCGTTCGCCATTGGCCGGCTCGGTGTCCGAATTGAACCTCAGGCCCGGGTTCGTGCCTGCGATTGTTTCGGGGCATCCCAGCTGCCGTGGTCAGCGGTTACTGCGTGATGACGATCTACGCGTTGAACTTGCCGTATTGCGAGACCAGGTTGAAGAAGGTCTTCGCGTTCGCCGGATCGAGGCGGACACAGCCATGCGGGGCCGGGTGCCCGAGCTGGGAGACGGCGTCGGTGGTACGGACGGCATATCCGCCGTTTAAGAACACGGAGTGCGGCATCGGCACGTAATCGTATTTGCGCGAGTACCAGATCTTGTGCATCCCGTAGGGCCTGAAAGCGCCGGTGGGCGTGACGTAGCCGCGCCAGGCTGTCGAGACCTTCCGTTCATAAGCGAAGGCGCCGTCGACATATATCTTCATGCGCTGATCGGAAATGTCGTTTTTCGCAAGGATCGGCGGCAGGGCGCTGGCCAAGGCCGAAGCGTGGGCGAAGACCGGCTGGGTGGCCGTGGCGATGCCAAAGCTGATGACGGTCTGGATGGCGGTGGTGCGGAACTTGTTCATGACGTTTCCCTCATCGAATTTGTTGATTGTCGTTCGAATGACGGGGGAATGCCGTTTCAGCTTTTCAGCCGGATTTCTTGGTGAGATTCAAATGTTACCGGATTGTTTCTAGGGAAAGCGAACGCGTGTCGCGTAATCGACGCTCTTTCGCGAGAGTAGAGGAACCGAACACAGCGCCGCCAGATGCCGGTTCCAGGCCAACGGCAGCGCGAACCCGCGCCGAACCGTTGGCAGCGCGGGGCGGTAATGAAAGCATCGATCGCGATGGTTGGACCGGCCGGTCTTGCGCCTGGTCGGTGCCTGTTGCGTTTCCCTATCGCGCGATTTCGAACCCGAATGACTTTGCGATCCGCAATCCGGCCGTGTGGCTTGTGACGCCGCTTTCGCGGGTGATGACATAGCCCGCGGATACGTCGAAATCGTTTTCGAAGCGGTAGCCGGCCGAGGCTTGCGCGAGAAAATCGTTGTCGCTTCCTCCGGCAAAATACCGGGTTTGGCGAAAGGTCGTGGCGAATTCCGCGTGCCACGGTCCATTTGCCAGCGACACCCCTCCGGTCGCATAGAAAGCCCGGTCCCCGGTTCCGCCGACACCGTCGAAATAGGCAAGTTCACCATTCAGGCCAAGCCTGATCCCGCCGGAAAGTGTCGATTCGTACAAGGCGCCGACTGCAACGCCGTTGACGTCGGAAACGTCGCCCGCTCCCGCGCTCAGATGAACATAGCCGGTGTGCCACGACAGCCCATCCATCGCGGGTATGGCGAAGCCGTCGAGCGTGATCGAGAAATTGTTCGGCTTTCCGGTATTGCCCGGGCCGCCAGCGGTCAGGCTCGTGCGTCCACGGCTGGTGAAGGCGGAATCGGACAGGATCGACGTATCGGCGAAGAAGACGTTGCCGCCGACGCTGATCATGCCCGCGTTTCCCGCGTCGAACTCGTAGGCAACGCCGAAGCCAATCATCTCGCTCAGTTCGTAATCTTCCGCGAAGCCGGTGCCGTAGACTCCGGGGGTGACTTCCCAGGCCTGACCGAATCCCGGTCCGAACTTGCCGGCGACGAGGCTTGCGCCATTCTTTTCGATCTCGATGTTGAGCGTGTCGACGTAGAGGCCGAGATCGCCGAAATACCTGTTCGTAGAAGGCTGCGGATCGAGTACGGGCTCGAAGGTCAGTCCAAGGTTGACGGCCAGCCAATGCGTCGGGTTGAACGCGATCGCCAGTGCGCCCTCCGGGTACAGATCGACGATCTCGGCGGTGGGGTCGCCTGAATCAAGGGTCCAGTCGGCGGCAAAGTCGAGTTCCAGCTCGCCGCTGACCAGCGGCTTGGCCTGGTTGTCAGCAGTTTCGTCCGCCAAGGCAGGTGACGTGGCGAGAATGGATGCCAGCGCGCAGCCGGCGATGATGTTCCGATTCATGATGTGTCCCTCATTTCGGGGATCCTTCGGCGGGATACCCCTTTTCGGATTGTGATTGCGCCGCGACGTTGAGCCTCCGCGCCCAAACCGCTCACGGCTGGAGGTGGAGACCTTTGGGAAGATGTGAGTCGAACAGGCGGAAACGGTTCCGGGTTCGGGACGGAAATCCATGTTTGGCCGAGAGGACGGAGGACAAAGCGCTCCGTCCCTCCGTGCCGTGGCAAAGAGACCATGACCGGCTCCTCCAATCGAAAGGGTTCAAGGCCCTGGCATCAAAGGTTGCACCTGCTGGTGCGGAACAAGCCATAGGTGCCTACTGGTCGGTGAGTCAAATACTATCTTTTAGAAAAATTCCAATATATCAATAACTTAGAACGTTTCCAAGCTAGGGGTGGTTCCGCGAACTGGCTGCCACCTTTTTTGGTCTGGCCTCAATAATCGCGATCGAGATACCGAACGCATCGCTCGCAATCCAGCGAGCCCATTGACGCCTGACCCGCTCCCGCGTAGGGAACCGCCTATGTTCCCGGGCGCTGATCGCCCGGCCGCCGGCGCGCTTCGCGCAGCCGCGAAACGAAAGCCCGAACTGAATGGACCTGAAAGACAAAATCGCCGCGCCGCTCGCTGCGGCGCTTGCAACCCGCGGCTATGAAACGCTGACGCCCGTGCAGTCGGCCATGCTCGACGACAATGCACTCAACTCCGACCTGCTCGTCTCCGCCCAAACCGGGTCTGGCAAGACGGTGGCTTTCGGAATCGCGCTGGCCCCGGTCCTGCTCGATGGGGCAGAGCGTTTCGACCGCGCCGATCGTCCGCTGGCGCTCGCCATTGCGCCGACACGTGAGCTGGCGATGCAGGTGCGGCGCGAACTGGAGTGGCTGTACCGCGAAACCGGTGCACGCTTCGCTTCATGCATCGGCGGTATGCCGATGCGCAATGAAATCCGTGCACTTGGCGACGGCGCACACATTGTGGTCGGTACGCCTGGGCGGTTGCGCGACCACATTACGCGCGGTTCGCTCGACATGTCGGCGTTGCGCGCGGTCGTGCTCGACGAGGCCGATGAAATGCTCGACCTCGGATTTCGCGAGGATCTGGAGTTCATTCTCGACGCCGCGCCGGAGGATCGGCGGACCCTGCTGTTCTCGGCTACAGTTGCGCCGGCAATCGCGAAGCTGGCCAAACGCTATCAGCGCGACGCGCGGCGGCTCGAACTCAAGGGCGAAAGCGACCAGCACGGCGACATCACCTATCATCTGATGCCGGTCAACGCGCACGAGCGTGACCATGCAGTGATCAACACGTTGCTCTATTTCGATGCGGCGAACACCATTATTTTCTGCCAGACCCGCGACGCGGTGCGCCATCTGGCGGCCCGTCTGCACAATCGTGGCTTCAGCGTGGTGGCGCTTTCGGGCGAACTGACCCAGGGCGAGCGAACCAACGCGCTGCAGGCGATGCGCGACGGGCGGGCACGGATCTGTGTGGCGACCGACGTTGCGGCGCGCGGTATCGACCTGCCCAATCTCGATCTCGTCATCCATGCCGATATGCCGACCAATCCGGAAACGCTGCTGCACCGTTCGGGCCGTACGGGCCGCGCAGGGCGCAAGGGCACGGCGGTGGTCATCGCGCCGCAACACCGGCGGCGTACGGCAGAGCGGGTATTGAAAACCGCAAAAGTGGATGCGCGATTCATGGCGCCACCATCTGCCGATGCGATCCTGGAACGGGACAGGGAGCGAATGCTGGCCGATCCGGTATTCACCGAGCCGGCCGAAGGCGAAGACAACGAGATGATCGCCGCGCTGCTTGAACGCCACTCGCCGGAGCAGATTGCGGCCGCATGGCTGAAACGCGAGCGCGCCACGCGGCCCAACCCGGAAGAAGTCGCGGGCGTGCACGAACCGGCGCCGCGCGCCGCGCTGGGCGAACGTCCCGACACGCGCTTCACCGATGGCGTCTGGTTTACCTTGTCGCTGGGCCGCAAGGACCGCGCCGAGCCGCGCTGGATCCTGCCGATCATCTGCAAGGCCGGCGGCGTGACCAAGAAGGCGGTCGGCTCGATCCGGATCCTTGAAAACGAGACCCGGTTCGAGATCGACGCAGAAAAGGCCGATGCCTATGCGGCGGCGCTGGCAACCGGGTTGTCACTGGAGAAGGGCGCTTCGATCCTTCCTTTCGAAGGCGACCCGGCGGCCGGTGGCGAAGATCGGCTCGGCCGCGGTAAGCCCAAACCCCACCGAAAGGGCGGCGCGCCCAGCGCGGATAAACCGGGCGGGAAAAAGTGGGCCGGAAAACCAGGCAAGTTCGCCAAGGGCAAGAAGTTCAAACCCGGTAAAAGCCGCAAGCCCTGATCGCGCCGTCAGCTGTTGCCGCCGAGGCAATTGCGCAGCGAGCCGGCCAGATTGCCGATCAGCTGGAAATAAAGATCCGGACCGTCTTTCAGATCCGTGCCAAGCGGGTCGAGGATACCCGTTCGCGCGTCGGTCCCTTCGGTGATCACCGGGATCAGCCTGGGTTCGAATTGCGGTTCGGTGAATATGCACGCGGCATCGAGGTCGGCGAGCTTCGCATGAATTGCGGCGATACGCGCGGCGCTCGGTGCGACGTCGGGATTTATCGTGACCGATCCCGCCGCGCGAATGTCGAAACGGTTTTCGAAATACTGGAAGGCGTCGTGAAAGACGACAAACCCCCGGCCTTTCGCGGGCGCGAGTGTCTGGCGGACATCGGCGGCGAGAGCATCCAGCCTTGCAATCGTCGCCTGCGCATTGGTCCGGTATGTCGATGCGTTTGCCGGGTCGGCAGCCGAGAGTGTCCGCTCGATCTCGTCTACGAGCAATTTCGCATTTTCCGGGTCGAGCCAGAGATGTGGGTCGATCTCGCCATGTCCGTGGTCGTGTGCATCGCCATCGTCGGCGTCAGGCTCGAATGTGCCCCCTTCGCGCGGCGCCAGACGCGTCAGGCCCTGCGTGTCGAGAAGTTCGACGGATTCGGCGTGGTTCGCGATCGTTTCGACCGGTTTTTCCAGGAACGTCTCCAGTTCATGGCCAATCCAGAACACCAGCTTCGCGTGCGCCAGCAGACTGGCCTGTGACGGTTTCATCGTGAAGCCATGAGGGCTGTTGGCGCCCTGAACGAGCAATGCCGGGGTTCCGGTTTGGCCCATGACCGCGGCCACGAGGGAGTGCACCGGCTTGATCGAGGCGACGACACCGTCAAGGGCGCTCGCGTTTACGGTCGTGCCCAGCGTCAAAATGAGCGGAAAGATAGCACGTGCGAGTCGAAGCACATGGACCTCCATCGGATGAAATGTTATTAAGTTACATGTTGGATGTAATTCTATAACGCTACGGGAATTGCCGGGCAAGCCGATGTTGTCAGAAAATGTGATAGGGGCGCCGGAATCGGACCCTCTGGTTGAAATGCGCGACGCTGGTGTGCGCCGAAACGGGCGCTGGCTGGTGCGCGGCGTCGATCTTGTGGTCCGGCGCGGCGAGATCGTCACGCTGATCGGGCCGAACGGCTCGGGAAAATCGACAACGGCGCGCACGGCAATCGGCGTGTTGGAGCCGGACGAGGGCGTGGTGCGGCGGCAGGAGGGCCTCGTCATCGGCTATGTGCCGCAGAAGCTCTCGGTCGACAGAACGTTGCCCCTGGACGTAACGCGCTTGATGCGCCTAACCGCCGATGCGAGCGATGCGGACATAGGAGCGGCATTGGCGGCAACGGGGATTTCGCATCTGGCACGCGCGCAGGTCGAAACCCTGTCGGGCGGCGAGTTCCAGCGCGCGCTGCTGGCCCGCGCCATGCTGCGAAAGCCGGACCTGCTCGTGCTCGACGAGCCCGTGCAGGGCGTTGACTTCAGCGGAGAGCTCGCGCTCTACGATCTGATCAAGTCGATCCGCGACACCACTGATTGCGGCGTCCTGCTGATCTCGCACGATCTTCACATCGTCATGGCGGAAACCGATACGGTGATCTGCCTCAACGGGCATGTCTGCTGCCGCGGCACGCCCGAACTGGTGGCGGCGAGCCCGGAATATATCAGCCTGTTCGGCGGCAGGGCCGCGCGCACGCTGGCCGTCTATCACCACCATCACGACCACACCCACCTGCCGGACGGACGGGTTCGCCATGCCGACGGCACGGTCACCGACCATTGCACGCCCCAGGGTCGCCATCACGAAGGCCACGGGCATCCTAACCACGCGCGGGAGGACGATCATGCTTGATGACTTTTTCGTCCGGGCGCTGGTCGCGGGAATCGGCATCGCGGTCATCGCCGGGCCGCTCGGCTGTTTCGTCGTATGGCGGCGCATGGCCTATTTCGGCGACACGATGGCGCATTCGGCCTTGCTCGGCATTGCCCTGGCGCTGCTGCTGCAAGTCCACGTGATGGCCGGCGTGTTCGCCGTTGTGGCCGCGGTGGCGATCGCCCTGCTGCTGCTTCAGAAGCGGCGAGGGCTATCCACCGATTCTCTGCTCGGCATTCTTTCGCACTCGGCGCTGGCCGTCGGCCTCGTGCTGGTCTCCTTCATGTCCTGGGTCCGCATCGATCTGACCGGATTGCTGTTCGGCGATATTCTCGCGGTGTCCCAGACCGACCTCGCCGTGATCTATGCAAGCGGTGCGTTGGTGCTTGCGCTGCTGGCCTGGCTGTGGCGGCCGCTTCTGGCCGCGACCGTCAGCGAAGAGCTTGCCGAGGCGGAAGGCATGGCACCGGAGCGGGCTCGCATCGTCTTCATGCTGATGCTGGCGGCGGTCATCGCGGTGGCGATGAAGGTGGTCGGGATCCTGCTGATTACCGCGCTGCTGATCATCCCGGCGGCAACGGCGCGCCGTTTTGCGGCCACGCCCGAGCAGATGGCGTTCGCGGCGGCGGTTGCAGGCGGACTTGCCGCGGCGGGCGGCCTGTTCGGCTCGCTTGAATTCGACACGCCGTCCGGCCCGTCGATCGTCGTGGCGGGGCTGCTGCTGTTTCTAGTCAGCCTGCTCCCCTTTGCGGGGCGGAGGACGGAGGAAGGGTGATGAACGGGAAGCAGGAACACCGCCTGACGCGGAACCAGGAACTCGTTCTGGGGACGTTGACCCGGTCCGATGCGCCGCTCAGCGCCTATGGAATCCTCGACCAGCTGCGCGGCGAAGGTCTGCGGGCGCCACTGCAGATCTACCGCGCGCTCGACAAGTTGCTCGACTTCGGCATGGTGCACCGGCTGGAGAGCCTCAACGCATTCGTTGCCTGCGCCCACCCGCAATGTCACGGCCATGGCGTGATTGCCTTCACCATCTGCGAGGATTGCGGCCAGGTCGACGAGTTTTCCGACGCCGAGGTCGAAAGGCGGCTTGACGGCTGGACGCGCGCCAAGGGATTCTGCTCGACCAAGACGACGATCGAAATTCGCGGATTGTGCGCCGGGTGCGCCGACGCATAGGCGGCCGCGAACTTCGCGCCGCGGGCGGATTTCAGCTTTCTGCAAAAAGCGCTAACATTTCCGGACATCAAACATCCAGCGACCAGGGGAGAGCGGGTGATGGCGGTTACGGTTACGACATCGCGGTCGTGGTTCCAGCGGATCGGGGGATCGATCGGCGGAATGCTGTTCGGGTTCCTGATGCTGATCGCGATGGTGATCCTGCTGTTCTGGAACGAGGGCCGGGCGGTGCAGACCGCCAAGTCGCTGGACGAGGGCGCCGGGGCGGTGATCTCGGTTTCGGCCGATGCGCCCGATCCCGCCAATGAGGGCAGGCTGGTCCATGTCAGCGGCCGGGCCGACGTCAAGGAGATGCTGACCGATCCGGCGCTGGGCATCTCGGCGCGCGGCATCGCGCTTTCGCGCAATGTCGAGATGTACCAGTGGCAGGAAAGCAGCAAGAGCGAGACCAGAAAGAAGCTCGGCGGCGGCGAGGAGACGGTCACGACCTACAGCTACTCCAAAGGCTGGTCTACCCAACCGGTCGACTCGTCGCGTTTCCAGCAAAGCGAAGGACATGACAACCCGCCGATGGCGCTCGCCAGCGACAGCTTCATGGCCGATACCGGAACGCTCGGCGGCTGGGAACTGCACCGCAACATCCTGTCGAAGATCGGCGGGTCGGAGAAGGTGCCGCTGCCGAAGGAACTCGAAGACACGGTGCGCCAGGCGCTCGGCACGGCGCGGCCGGTCCGGATATCCGACGGCGCGGTGTATGCCGGGCGCGACCCGCTGTCGCCGCAGGTGGGCGATCTGCGGATCTCCTATTCGCTGGTCGGGGCCAAGGACATCTCGGTGATTGCGCGGCAGGCGGGCGACAGCTTCGCGCCCTACCAGACCCAGGCCGGCGACGCGCTGGAAATGGTCGATACCGGCATCGTTCCCGCCGGCCAGATGTTCAAGTCGGCACAGTCGGCCAACGCCACGCTGACCTGGATCCTCAGGGCCGTCGGGCTGTTCCTGCTGTTCGTCGCGTTCGGGTTGATCGCCGGACCGGTCGGGGTCGTGTTCGACGTGATCCCGATGCTCGGTTCGATCGCGCGGCTGGGTACAGGGCTGATCGCCTTCGCCGCTGCGATTCTGGTCGGCTCGATCACCATCGGCATCGCCTGGTTCTGGTACCGCCCGCTGATGACCGTGATCATCATCGCGATCGGCTTCGGCGTCACCTGGCTGATCTCGCGCCGTTCGCCGAAGGCCGCGCCGTCCGAGGCGGCCGCACCGGCCGCGGCGGCGGAGCAACCGGCCCAGGACACGCGCTTTGGCCGCAACTAGGCCTCCTCGACGGCCCAATGGAGCGGGAACATCGGGTCGAACAAAGTAAGCGGCCCGGCGCCGGTCTCGAACTTCGCCGGGTAGTCCACCGTGTGATCGTGGCGCTTGAGCGTCACCGTCGCCTTGTTGACCGGCAGGCGGTAGAAGGCCGGGCCGTTGAGCGAGGCGAAGGCTTCCAGCTTGTCCAGGGCGTTTTCCTGCTCAAACACGTGGGCGAGGCAGGACAGCGTGTTGGGCGCGGTGTAGATGCCGGCGCAGCCGCAGGCGCATTCCTTGAGCGGATCGGTATGGGGCGCGGAATCGGTGCCGAGGAAGAAGCGGGCAACGCCCGAGGTGGCGGCGGCGCGTAGCGCCAGCCGGTGTTCCTCGCGCTTGGCCACCGGCAGGCAGTAATAGTGCGGGCGGATGCCGCCGGCGAGGATCGCGTTGCGGTTGATGATCAGGTGATGGGTGGTAATCGTCGCGGCGAGATTGGTACCCGCGCCCGTCACGTAGTCGACGCCGTTCTTCGTCGTCACGTGCTCCATGACCACGCGCAGTTCGGGCAAGCGCCGGCGCAGCGGGTCGAGCACGCGGTCGATGAACACGGCCTCGCGGTCGAAGATGTCAATCGCCGGATCGGTGACCTCGCCGTGGACGCAGAGCGGCATGCCGATCTCGGCCATGCGTTCCAGCACCGGAGTGACCTTCCCGATGTCGCGGACGCCGCTTTGCGAATTGGTCGTCGCACCGGCGGGATAGAGCTTGACCGCGGTGACCTCGCCGCTTTCGAAACCGGCGGCGACGTCATCGGCATCGGTGGTCTCGGTCAGGTAGAGCGTCATCAGCGGCGTGAAGGCCATGCCCTTCGGCAGGGCGGCCATGATGCGTTCGCGATAGGCCGCCGCGTCGGCGGTGGTCACGACCGGCGGCACCAGGTTCGGCATGAC
>JBNLDE010000151.1:0-14395 GCA_050304175.1 Zhengella sp.
GATGCCTATTGCCGTGACGCGGCGGTGGCCGTCGAAACCGCGAAAGACTACATGAAGCGGCGGCACAACGTCCGCGCCTGACTCGCGCCGCACTCAATCAAATCAACAATGGGCGCGATCAAGCGCCCGTTTTTGTTTTGAAAAACGGTTGTTGATGCGACCAGGGTCGCGCTAGGTTCGAGTTTCCCGCCGCCCTTGCGGATACCCCGGGCACATAGCCATGGAGGAACGAGATTGTCTCGCCGCGATATCCTCAAAATCTCCTTTGTCGCCAGCCTTTGCGCCCTCGGGTTGCTGATCGTGGCTTCTGCGATTGCATTGTCGTCGAACCCGGTATCGGGCCAAGAGCAGTTCGAAGTAATTTCGCGGCCTGTTGACTACACCGCGCAACTGACACTTGTCTCCGAAGGATTGAGGCGCGTCCTGTTCGTCGATGGGCTGTTCATGGTGGCCTATGCCGTCGCGATCGGTTTCGCGGTCTTGGCATTTGCCGACAATAACCGCGCGGCCGCATGGCTCGGTGGTCTTGGCATTGTCGCGGTCATGGTGTTGGACGCACTGGAGAACGCGACCATGGCGCAATCGCTCGATATCGCCGCCATGGGTATTCAGATCCCGATTGAGCGCATCGCCTATCAGGCATCCATATCCGCGATGAAGTGGCAATTCGCAGCCGCCGCGTTGTTTGCCGTCAGCTTCGTATTGCCGTACGAGAGGCCGGTCGAGAAACTCCTGGTCTGGGGGATCCGCATCGGGTTGCCGATCGCCGTCCCCCTCTTCCTGACCGACGCTTTCGCCCTGCGCCAGGCCGGTGGCTTGCTGCTTCTGCTGACCATGTGCGGCGGGTTTGCACTTCTTGCGTGGGTCGTCCGCACCCAAACGCCCAGGGTATAAAACATGGCCGCAACGCAAGGCAACAAACCCGAAAAACTCCTCGTCATCGCATGCGGGATGATCGCGCGCGAGATCCTGGACATAAAGGCACAGCTCAAGCTGGACCACCTGCACCTGACCTGTCTGCCTGCTGGCCATCATTTTGAACCGCAAAAGATCGCGCCCGACATGGAACGCGCGATCGAAAAGGCACGCGCCGCGGGTTATCAGCGGATTTTCGCCGGATTCGCGGATTGCGGAACCGGCGGAATGCTGGACAAGGTGCTGGACAAATACGGCGTCGAGCGCATTGCCGGGCCGCACTGCTTCGCCTTCTACCAGGGGATGGCAACCCTCGATGCGCGCGGTGACGACGACATGACGTCGTTCTACATGACGGACTTCCTGTGCCGTCATTTCGAAACCTTTTTCATCCGCCCGCTTGGCCTCGACCGCCATCCCGAACTGCGCGACGACTATTTCGGACACTATGAAAAGCTGGTGTATCTCGCCCAGACGGATGATCTGGAGCTTGACCGGGTCGCGGAGAAGGCCGCGGATATGCTGCGACTGGCCTATGAACGCAGACCGACCGGTTATGGCGACTTGACGACCGCGCTCGCGGCCGCGGCTAAAAGTTAGTATCCGTTAACCATATTTTTCTAACCTCACGATGTGGCCTGAGTCATGGAATTCGAGTGCTCGCAGGCCTATCTATTGACTTGCGGCAGCCGAAACTTGCGACCAGCCCGCCACTGCAGACAGACAGCGGTAAGGCCCGCGACGCCATGGACCAAACGCACTTGCCACAACCTACACTGAATCTGCCGCCCCGGCGGTTGTCGCAGGTGCTGTGCGAGTTGGCGGCCTCGTCAGACGGCCCGGTCGCGATCGAAACCATCCGGGATGCGCTCGCCGACCGTTCCTTCGCCGCCTTGCTGGCGGTTTTTGCCGCCATAAACCTGCTGCCGCTCCCCCCCGGCAGCTCGGCGATTCTCGGCATCCCTCTCGTCATCGTGTCGGCACAGATGTTGCTCGGACGCGGCGAAGCCTGGCTGCCGGCCTTCATTTTGCGCAAGAAGATCAGCCGCGGCCATTTCGACTATGCGATCCGCAAGCTTGTGCCTTGGCTGCAACGGCTTGAACGCTTCGTGCGCCCGCGTTATTGGCCCATACCAAGGGCCCAGACAGACAGGGTAATCGGCCTGATCGCCTTCATTTTGGCTGTCGCAGTCACTGTTCCCATCCCGTTGGGCAATTGGTTGCCCGCTTTTGCCAGCGCCATCATCGCGCTTGCCCTGTCGGAACGCGACGGCGTTCTGCTTGGCGCAGGGTTTACGCTTGGCGCCCTGTCGCTTGCTGTCATATTCTCGGTCGTTGGAGCGGCAGGCGCAGCCGCCGGCTGGATATACCACGCTTTCGGCTGAAAGTGGTGCCGCCCCCCGGCCGGAACTGGCGGTGCCGCCTGCCAAGGCGACATCACGTCGCTTTTGAATTGCCGCGCGTCGCCACACAGCAAGCAGCGGCGATAGCTTCGTTGCAATGCTGCCAGCGCTCATCGAAACGGGACGGTGCAATGGCTGACCGCATAATCGTCTATTGGCGCGACATTCCCGCGCAAGTGCTGATCCGGCAGGGCCGGAAAGCTGCCAAGCGCGAGTTGCCGATCCGCTTTACCGAGGCCATCGACATGGCCGCGATGCGCTCCGGCCGAGCCGAAACGGACGACTACCTTGCCGAATGGCGACGCGGCGAACCGGTTCCAGTCGGCGATGACTTGGAAGCCGAAGCCGACCGCGCGCTCACCGAAATCGAGAGCGAATACGACAAGGCACGTCTCGCCGCACTGGTAAGCTCGGGAGGCCGCGATGCAGGCTGAAAAACCGCAAATCATCACCCAGGCGATCCAGATCCGCCGGTCGCGCGAGAAGTCGGACTACCAGCCGCATGGCGTCTCGGCGGAAGGCCGCGTCGGCCGCCGGTATTCGATCCGGCTGTGGTCGGTACGCCATGCCCGCCTGCTTGAGTGGTTCTACGACAAGTTTTCCCGCTTCTTCCTGATGCTGCATCCTTTCTGGAAGGCGGTCGGCTACGGGCGCGCCGAAGCGCCGGTCAAGTTCGTCGAGAAGCGCGTCAAGGGGATCATGTTCGACTGCCGCATGTGCGGACAGTGCATCCTGTCCTCGACCGGCATGTCGTGCCCGATGAACTGCCCCAAGCAGTTGCGCAACGGCCCTTGCGGCGGTGTACGCGCCAATGGCAAGTGCGAGGTCGAGCCCGACATGCCATGCGTATGGGTGCAAGCCTGGAGCGGTGCGGAAAGCATGCGCCACGGCGAAGACAACATCATGGACATCCAGAAACCTGTCGACCAGTCGATGCGTGAAACCTCGGCCTGGCTGCGTGTGACCGCCAATGCCGCTGCCAAGCGCGATACGGCCTCGGAGGCAGCTCAATGAAACCGACCGAAGGCAACATGAACGATCCTTCCGCACTGCTTGATCCCCTGCCGGGTCACTCCTCACGCGGTCGGCTGGAACGCATCCTGCGGCGCGGCGAGTTTGCTGTCACGACCGAGCTCAATCCGCCCGATAGTGCTGATCCGCAGGAAGTCTACGAACGAGCCGCGATCTTCGACGGCTGGGTGGATGGTATTAATGCCGTCGATGCGTCGGGTGCCAACTGCCACATGTCATCGGTCGGCATTTGCGCCCTGCTGACGCGCATGGGCTATGCCCCGATCTTGCAGATCGCCTGCCGCGACAAGAACCGAATCGCCGTCCAGGGCGACATTCTGGGCGCTTCGGCAATGGGTGTGCAGAACATCCTGTGCCTGACCGGCGACGGAGTGCAGGCCGGCGACCAGCCCGGCGCCAAACCGGTCTTCGATCTTGATTCGATGTCGCTGCTCGAGACCGCGCGCACCATGCGCGACGAAGCCCGCTTCCTGTCCGGGCGCAAGCTGACCACTCCGCCCGCCGTGTTTCTCGGCGCCGCGATCAACCCCTTTGCGCCGCCCTTCGATTTCCGGCCGATGCGCCTGGCCAAGAAAATCGCAGCCGGCGCCCAGTTCGTGCAAAGCCAGTACTGCTACGACATCCCGATGCTGCGCGAATACATGAAACGCGTGCGCGACATGGGTCTCGACGAACAATGCTTCATCATGGTGGGTGTCGGTCCGCTGGCTTCGGCCCGAACGGCCCGCTGGATGCGCTCCAACGTGCCTGGCGTGCATATCCCCGACGATGTGATCAAGCGCCTGGAAGGTGCTGAGAAGCAAAAGGAAGAAGGCAAACGCCTTTGCATCGACATCATGCAAGAGGTCAAGGATATCGAGGGCGTCTCCGGCATTCACATCATGGCGTACCGCCAGGAGGAGTTCGTCGCCGAGATCGTCCACGAATCGGGTGTCCTGAAGGATCGTAAACCCTGGCGGCGCGAAACGACCCCTGCGGATATCGCCGCCGCGGAACGCATGGAACAGATCCTCCACCAGGATCTCGAGAAACCTGCCGCGATGGTCGAGGATGCCGCGGGCGAAAACTGAACCGGTGCCGGCCCTTCGATCCGGAGCGCTTGCAACAAGAGAGATAACGATATAAACAAGTCTTTATATCACTACGGAGAAACTCCATGACCCGCACTATCGTCGCCTCCGCGACCAAGGAAATTGTTATCGGTTTTGACCAGCCCTTCTGCGTCATTGGCGAGCGCATCAACCCGACTGGGCGCAAGAAACTTGCCGCCGAGATGGTTACCGGCGATTTCTCGACCGTCGAGAAGGACGCGATGGAGCAGGTCGCCGCCGGCGCCACGATGCTCGACGTCAATGCCGGCGTGACTGCGGTCGATCCGAACGCCACCGAGCCGGCATTGCTGGTCAAGACGCTCGAAATCGTCCAGGGCCTCGTCAATGTGCCGCTGTCAATCGACAGCTCCGTCACCGCCGCTATCGAGGCCGGGCTCAAGGTCGCCAAGGGCCGCCCGCTGGTCAACTCGGTTACCGGCGAAGAGGAGAAGCTCGAGGCTATCCTTCCCCTGATCAAGAAATACGATGTGCCTGTCGTCGCGATTTCCAACGACGAGACCGGCATTTCCGAAGATCCAGACGTGCGCTTCGAAGTGGCCAGGAAGATCGTCCAGCGCGCCGCCGACTTCGGCATTCCCGCCCACGATATCGTCGTCGATCCGCTGGTCATGCCGATCGGCGCAATGGGCACGGCCGGCAAGCAGGTCTTCGCGCTGCTGCGCCGTCTGCGCGAAGAGCTGAAGGTCAACACCACCTGCGGCCTGTCCAATATCTCGTTCGGCCTGCCGCACCGCCACGGCATCAATGCCGGCTTCATTCCAATGGTAATCGGCGCGGGCATGACGTCCGCCATCATGAACCCCTGCCGTCCGCAGGAGATGGAAGCCGTACGCGCCGCCAATGTTCTCAACGGCACCGATCCCGACTGCATGAACTGGATCCGGGCCTACAAGGACTACCAGCCGCACGCACCGGGCGCGCCGGCGGCGGCCGTACCCGCCGCAGCGGCAGGCGCAAGCGGCGGACGCCGCCGTGGTGGCCGCGAGGCACGGATGTCGCGCGGATAGAGCGCCTAATGCGCGTTGAAACTGGTCAGCCTGTCGAAGGCCTGAATGGCCAGGAAGGCGCCAGCGAAAATTATCAGGTTGCCGGCGACGAGTTCGTCGGCAAGCCCCGGAGAGAAGGCATCGGCGGTCAAACCGGCCACGCTTGCGCCGAACATCGTCATGGCCAAGTAATGGGGGTACCGCGCCCACGGCCCCTTGACCAGACGGACAAGGAAAAAGCTGGAGAAGAGCGCTGATATGACGATGCCAGGCATTCTGCCACCTCTGGACCCGGAAAAGAGCACTATGGCATCGCGTCCCTGTGATTATCTTAATGGCTTTGAGTCAACCTTAGGCAAGACCGCGCGACCCGTCACTGGCAGAACCGGATAGAGCCGACCATGTCATCCCGGCCCAACAACGCCTTCGAATACGCCAAGAAGATCTCCGATTACTTCGCTATGGCGCTCAGGGTTGCATTTGGCGCAGGCGCGGCATTCGGCCTTTGGCAATTGGCTTCGCACCACCCTGAAACGCAATTGCGCAACGAAATCATCGCGGTCGTTATCGGTGTCTGCACCGCCTACCTCGCCGCCGTATTCGTGGTTTCGGTCTATTACGATCTGCGCGGAGTAGAATACAAATCCGCCCGCCGCCGCGATGTATGGTTCGACCTCATTGTGCCCTTCGTTGCGCTCTGCCTGCTGGTCTCGCTGGTCTACTTTGCGCGAACGACCGCCGAGATGATGATGTGAGAGGATTGAACGTGTCTGACCCCCTCGTCCTGTTCATGCCGTCCGGAAAGCGCGGGTATTTTCCCAAGGGAACGCCGGTGCTCGACGCGGCGCGCCAACTCGGCGTCTATGTCGAGAGCGTCTGCGGCGGCCGCGGCATTTGCGGACGCTGCCAGATCGAGGTCGCCGAGGGTCATTTCGCCAAGCACAAGATCAGCTCGTCCGCCGATCACATTTCGCCGGTCGGCTCCAAGGAGCGACGCTACGGCGAAAAGCGCGAAATCAAGCCCGGCCGCCGCTTGTCCTGCTCCGCGACGATCGAGGGCGATCTCGTCATCGATGTGCCGCAGGATGCAGTCGTCAATGCACAAGTGGTTCGCAAGAAGGCCTCCGACCGTATCATCGAACGCAAACCGGCGGTTCACCTCTGCTACGTCGAGGTCGACGAACCGGACATGCACGCGCCGCTGGGCGACCTCGACCGTCTCAAGGCGGCGCTGATACGTGACTGGGGCTATACGCGGCTTGAAACGAATTTCGCCTTGGTCCCCGAGGTGCAGTCTATCCTGCGTGCCGGAAAATGGGCCGTCACGGCCGCCGTCCATCACGATGCCGACGCGGACGCCGGTTGCATCGTCGCATTATGGCCCGGTCTCCACAACGAGGCCTATGGCGTCGCCTGCGACATCGGCTCGACCACGATTGCCATGCACCTCGTGTCGTTGCTGTCGGGACGCATCGTCGCCTCTTCCGGTGCGACCAATCCGCAGATCCGCTTCGGCGAGGACCTGATGAGCCGGGTCTCCTACGTGATGATGAATCCGGACGGTCGGGAAGCGATGACGACGGCCGTACGCAAGGCAATCGACGAACTCATCGGCAAGGTCTGTACAGAAGGCAGCGTCGACCGCCATGATATTCTCGACCTTGTCTTTGTCGGCAACCCGGTGATGCACCACCTCTTCCTCGGGATCGATCCGACCGAATTGGGGGGCGCGCCATTCGCGCTTGCGGTTTCCGGGGCAGTCCATCTGCATGCCGCCGAGATCGGGCTCGCGGTCAATCCCGGCGCTCGCACCTACGTTCTGCCCTGCATTGCAGGTCATGTCGGTGCCGACGCCGCAGGCGCAACCCTGTCGGAAGGGCCCAATCGCCAGGACAAGATGATGCTGCTGGTCGATGTCGGCACCAACGCCGAGATCGTGCTTGGCAACCGCGCGCGTACGGTCGCGTGCTCATCACCCACCGGACCGGCCTTCGAGGGCGCCGAAATCTCGGGCGGCCAGCGTGCCGCGCCAGGCGCCATCGAGCGCGTACGCATCGACCCCGAAACCCTGGAACCGCGCTACCGTGTCATCGGCGTCGAGCAGTGGTCCGACGAGGAGGGATTTGAGGAAGCCGCCGGTACCACCGGCGTCACTGGCATTTGCGGCTCCGGAATCATCGAGGTGATCGCCGAGATGTTTCTGGCCGGCATCATTTCCGAAGACGGCGTCATCGACGGCTCGCTTGCCGCAAAAAGCCCGCGGATCGTCGGAAACGGCCGCACCTTTTCCTACCGGCTGACAACAGGCGAGCCGCACATCACCATTACCCAGAACGATGTCCGCGCCATCCAGCTTGCCAAGGCGGCGCTCTATGCCGGCATCCGCCTTTTGATGGACAAGCAGGGCGTCGACCACGTCGACATCATCCGCTTCGCCGGCGCATTCGGGTCATTCATCGATCCGAAATACGCCATGGTACTCGGCCTCATTCCCGATTGCGATCTCGATCACGTCAAGGCGGTTGGCAATGCTGCGGGAGATGGGGCGTTGATGGCATTGCTCAACCGCGACCACCGTCGCGAGATCGAGCAGACCGTGCGCAAGATCGAGAAGATCGAAACCGCGCTCGAACCGGACTTCCAGCAATTGTTCGTCCACGCCATGGCCCTGCCCAATAAGGTCGATCCGTTTCCCAAGCTGGCGGCGGCTGTCAAATTGCCGCCGCGCAAGGTGCTTGCCGGTGACGAGGGCGCCGATGCCGCCCGACCGAGACGCCGCTCGCGCGAGGACCGCGCCGCGCGGCGCGCCGGCGGCTGATCCGGCGCCCCCTTTACGTCATGCCGCGATGCACAATATGATTTCCCGTGGCGATGCTGCCGAACCTGTCCGGGGAACGCATGCCGAGTGTAAAGAGTCAGTTCTATGCCTTCGCCTTGAGGCATACGCGCAAGAAGGCCTTCGCCTCGGCCGAGGGACTGCACCGGTGGATTGCGCGATCCCGCCGGATTGAAGACCACCGGCCGCCACGCTCGATCGGGCGCAGGTTCGATATCGACGAATGGTCAGTCCGCGGCTTCCCGGTTTACGAGATCGCCCCGCCCGAGCTGCGAACCAACGTCCGCATGGTCTATATTCACGGCGGCGCATACTGCTTTCAGATCACGCACCACCACTGGCGGCTGATCGCCGAATATGCTGAGCGGCTCGGCATGCGCATATCGGTGCCGGTCTATCCGCTGGCGCCAGAGCACGATTTCTACGCAATGTTCTCGATGATGCTCGAGCACTACAACCGGACATTGGAGGAGACGCCGTCGGCGCGGATCGTCTTTGCCGGCGATTCCGCCGGCGGCAACATGGCTGTCGTGCTCACGATGCTCGCGGTCGAACAGGGCCTCCCGGCTCCGTCGCGCCACCTCCTGATTTCGCCCGGCGTCGACATGACCCTGAACAATCCGCAAGTCACGGAAGTGGCCAAGACCGATCCCTGGCTGGATATTCCGGGCGGCCGGGAGGCGATCCGCCTCTACTCCGCGGGAATCGATGTCGCCGATTGGCGGATCAGCCCGCTATACGGTAATCTGGCCGCCCTGCCCCCGTCACTGATCTTCACCGGCACCCGCGACATCCTGTATCCCGACACGCGCATTTTCGCCGAGAGGCTGCGCGAACTCGGCACCGAGGCGGAGCTCGTTGTCGGTGACGGCATGTTTCATGTCTGGCCGCTGTTGAACATCCCGGAAGCCCGCAAAGCGCGCGACCGCATGGTCGAATTCCTCCGCCAGGATGCAGGCGCGCCGCCTGCCACAATGATTAACTGACTGCATCGATCATCTTGCCGGTCACCGATTGGCGCCACTCGGTGGCGCCCGCCCACGGGTCCGGTCTGTCCAGCCGTAAGGTCATGTCATCGATCCCGAAGCAGTCCGCGGACTGGATTTCGTCCAGTTCCGCCCAAGACACCGGCGTGGCGACCGGCGCGCCCGCGCGCGCCCGCGTCGAATAGGGCGCAATGGCCGTGGCGGACCGTTCGTTGCGCAGCCAGTCGATGAAGATGCGGCCACTTCGCTTTTCCTTTGCCGCCTGCGCGGTGAACCGGTCCGGCTCGTCTCCGGCCATCCTTTCCGCGAGACCGTGCGCGAAGGCCTTGACTTGCGGCCATTCGGCTCGTCGCTCCAGCGGCACAACCACGTGAATGCCCTTCCCACCGGTCACCAGCGGCAGCGACCGCAGGCTGAGCTTGTCCAGCCGGTCACGGACGGCGAATGCGGCCTGGCGGACACCGGCAAACCCCAACGTCTCATCCGGATCTAGATCGAACACCAGCCGGTCCGGTCGTGCGATGGCGTCGATCCGCGATCCCCAGATATGGAATTCGAGCGTCGACATCTGCACGCCCGCGATCAAACCTGCGAGATTTTCAATATAGAGATAGTCGTCCTTGCGGCCATCCTTTTCGGCAATTTCCATGCGCTTGAGCACATCGGGGAACCCGCGGCTGGCGTGACGCTGGTAAAAGCACTGGCCTTCTTCGCCGTCCGGGCAACGCACCAGGCTGACGAGACGGTTTTTAAGCTGTGGCAACATGCGCCCGGCCATCCGCTCGTAGTGCGCAGCGAGATCAGCCTTGGTGACGCCCTGCCCCGCAAACAACACCTTGTCCGGGCTGGAAAGCCGGACACCTGCGATTTCCCGATCCGGCTGGCCAGTCAAGGAAATGCCCTCTATGCGCCCGTCACGCTGCCGCCTTGGTCGCCCTGAGCGCGAAGCTCGCCCGCAAATGGTCGGCGGCAGCCTTGACCGGCGCACTGGCTGTCTTCGACACGATCATGCCGAGCGTATAGTCGCCAAGCGGCGGCAGGTTTTGGGCGCGGTCGGCTTCGACGATCTGGCCTGAAATCGCGGAAGCGGGAAGCGGCGCAATGGCGAGATCGGCCAGGATCGCTGCTTTCTGGCCGGAAATATAGGCGCTCTGGAACGAGATGCGATAATCCCGCCCGGCCCGCTCCAACCCGTCAAGCGCCGCTTTGCGCCAGACGCATCCGTGTTCCCAGACCGAGATCGGCAACGGATCGCGCATCACCGCGCAACCGCCCTTCAGGCTGGCCCAGGCCAAGGGCTCGCGAAGCAGAACCTCGGCAACCTCGTCTCCGGTAAAACCGCCTTCGCAGGTGATCATCACCAGGTCGAGTGCTCCCTTGGTCAGCCGCGCTACAAGCTCGTTGGAGTTTTCCACCACGACATTGACCGAGACACCGGGATGGCTTTGCGAGAACCGCCGCAACATGTCGGGCAGGAAACGCTCCGCCACGTCGTCCGGCGCGCCCAGGCGCACCTCGCCGGCGATCTCTGGCGCGATGAACTTGGCCACCGCCTCGCGGTTAATCGCCAGGATACGGCGCGCATAGCCAAGCAGCATCTCGCCATCGGCGGTCAGCGTTACCGAGCGTGAATCGCGAACGAAGAGGGGCTTGCCCAGCATCTCCTCCATTTTCTTGATCTGCATGGAAACCGCCGAAGGCGTGCGGAACACGGTTTCCGCCGCACCGGAAAAGCTGCCGGTTTCGGCAATGGCCACGAAGGTGCGCAACACGTCGATATCGAGCAACGGAACAGCATGTTTGAGCGGAACGTTCATGTTCAATTCTTCTGAATGATTGGATCATATTATTTCGTTTGATTGAATATTAAATCCACGGCACCGTCAACCCATCGGACGGAACATCCGTCCCCCGACAGAAAGGGAGAGATACCATGTCGTTCATTTCAAGATTTCGCGATTACGCTGCGGCGCGGCGCGCCGCCAACGAGAACCGCCGGACCCGGGTGATCCTCGAAGGCCTGCCCGCTGACATCAAGAAGGATATCGGCTATCCGGCCGAATACGAGCACCGGCTGCTGCGCTCGCGATTATAACCGCAACCGTGACGGAAAATTCCCACCGGCGGGCGCGGTTTCCCCTACCGCGTCCGTCACCGGCGACAACCGGTCGGTCCACGCCCTTCCCCGCCTTGATCGAGCGCTACAGCCCCTCGCCGAACTCGACGATCAGCGATCTTACGACCTCGCGCAATGCTTCCGTCTTGTCCGCGCCGTTCTCGCTTGCCTGCTTGAACACGGTCCGTTGCCGGTCCGCGCTTGTCCCGCCCTCCAAAATAGCATCGGCATGAGCGACCTCTTCCGCGCAACCAAGTGCCTCGGCGTCCGTCGCGGTCAGATCGATCAGCTCGCCGAGGAGTTCCCTGTAGTCGACAATCTCGCCGCGGCCGAAATCGATCAGCCCGCCGGCGGTTCCGTAACGCTGCGCCCGCCACCGGTTTTCGCGCACCAGGAATGAATCGTAGATCCGCCAGCGCTGATTGGCCGACTTGAGCCTGAACAGCATACGCATTAGGCACTGGGTCAGCGCCGCGATGGTGATCGCATCGTCGAGGCGCGGGGAAACATCGCAGATCCGAGACTCGAGCGTGGAAAATCGCGAAGATGGCCGTAGGTCCCACCAGATCTTGGTTCCGTCCTCGATCAGGCCGCAGTCGATCAGCGTTTGCACCGAGCGTTGATATTCTGCAAAGCTGCCGAATTGCGGAGGCAAACCGGTGCGCGGCAGGTTGTCGAACACGGTCAGGCGGTAGGAGTTGAGACCGGTATCGTCGCCTTGCCAGAACGGTGAGGACGTCGACAGCGCCAGCAGATGCGGCAGGAAATACGGCATTTGTCCGAGCAGATCGATGCGGCTTTCATCGTCCTCGATCCCGACATGGACATGCATTCCGCAGATTAGCAGCCGGCGGGCGACACCGGCCATGTCGCGTTCCAGTCCGCGATAACGCTCCTTGTCGGTGAAGTGCTGACGGTGCCAGTCGGCGGACGGGTGGCACGAGACCGCCAGCGGCGCCATGCCGTAATTGCCGGCCACCTTAGCAATCCTCCGGCGCAGATGTGCGAGATCGGCCCGCGCTTCGCCGACGGAGGCGCACACCCTGGTACCCACCTCAATCTGGCATTGCAGGAATTCCGGGCTGACCTGGCCTTCCAGTTCCTTGCTGCAGTCAGCCATCAACGCGTCTGGCGCGGCCACGAGATCGAGGGTGTCGGTGTCGACCAGGAGGTATTCTTCCTCGATGCCGACGGTGAAGCTGGGCATGGTCAGGCGCATGACGCAACTTTCCCCGTTTTACGTGCAGTCGGCAAGCGCCAAAGTACAGCCAAGCACAAAAGGCGCCGATCGTCGCGGGCCCCACCGGTGCGACTATTGCGTAATTTGGCGAAAAACGACAAACTTCGCCTGTTAGTGTCGCAAAAACGACGCTATGTGGCGATATCGCGCCACTGAACAATGCCGTGACAGGGCATTGGCGGATACCTTGAAGCGCCGCCTGGGCAGGAGCAGTGCTGTGAACGAAAAGCCAAAAAGATCCGTCGTATTTTTCCTCATCCCGGATTTCTCGATGATCGCGTTTACGACAGCGATCGAGCCGTTGCGCTTGGCCAATCTTTGCCTGGGATACAAGGCCTATTCCTGGCGCCTGTCCTCCGCCAAAGGCGGATCCGTCGTTGCATCGAATGGCGTCGAATGCGCCGTCCAGACGTCGCTGGACGAGGAGCGTCGCCTGATGACCGGCGAAGGCCGTCCGTCGATGATCTTCGTTTGCTCCGGTATTCATGTCGAAAACCACGTATCGAAAACCGTCAACGCGTGGCTGCGTGAGGAATACAATCGCGGTGTCGCCATCGGTGGCATGTGCACCGGCGCGCATATCCTGGCATCTGCCGGCCTGCTGTCCAACAGGCGCGCGGCAATCCACTGGGAAAACCTGCCGGGTTTTTCCGAGGCGTTTCCCAAGGTCAATGTCTTTGCCGACCTCTATGAGGTAGACTCCAATATCTACACCTGCGCAGGCGGCACCGCGTCGCTCGACATGATGCTCACGCTGATCACCGAGGATTTCGGCGAGGCACTGGTCAACCGTGTCTGCGAGCAGATCCTAACAGACAGGGTTCGCAGCCCGACCGATCGCCAGCGCCTGCCGCTACGCGCCCGCCTCGGCGTCCAGAACAACAAGGTCCTGGCCATCATCGAACTGATGGAAGCCAATCTCGCCGAACCGCTGTCGCTGCTCGAGATCGCGGATCATGTCGACCTGTCGCGCCGCCAGATCGAGCGTTTGTTCCGTCTGGAAATGGGCCGCTCTCCGGCACGCTACTACCTGGAAATCCGTCTCGACCGAGCCCGCCACCTTCTGCTGCAATCGTCGATGCCGGTAGTCGAGGTGGCCGTCGCGTGCGGTTTCGTCTCCGCCTCGCACTTCTCCAAGTGCTATCGCGAGCTTTACCTCAAATCGCCGCAACAGGAACGCGCCGAGCGCAAGGCCGCGGCGGCCTGAGGCGATAGCCACCGCCGTAATGCTGGTCGCCCGCGGATTTGCAGGAGACTATTGCGCCTCCTGAATTCGCCAGGCTTGTCACCGCACATCGACCCCTTGTGTGGCGCCTCTTCATGCATGAGCTCCCTGTCAGAAAGTATACAGGCCAGTAACGGCCGCATCGCGCGTTTCCGAAACATATCGTTTACACATCTTTGGATACATATACGTTATAATTCGTTGATTAGGTGTGGGAAGTTGAACTTGCCGGGGTGGCATTTCGTATACTGGAAAATTGCAGGTCGCCGATTAAGCGTTTTTGCTCAAAATATTGAAGGAAATTTCGCGATCGCGTTTTCGCTGATCCTGACCATGTTGCTTGTCGCCGCCGGGACCGGAATTGGCGTGGTGGAATCGATCACCACACGAAATGAAATGCAAAACGCCTTGGATTCCGCCGTTCTCGCTGCCGCGGCCAAGGGCGGCGCGCTCGACGAGGACTATGTAAAAAAAATATTTCCTGAGCAATATTCGCGACGTCAGCGTCTCGCCCGATGCGGATTCCGGGCCTAACGGCCGAATC